>DASYJM010000285.1:0-35929 GCA_035996445.1 Candidatus Acidiferrum sp.
AGGGGTTGCCTCAGCAAATCCATTCCACCGGACGCAATCGAGGAGGCGTATCCGATGCCAGTGGATGCAATTACGCGGTACCGACCTGGCAAAACGTTCTCAAGCACCAGTGATCCATCATCTGGATTGTTGGAAGGGCGCGGGGTTACCGGGGTAGCGAGGCCGAACTCTTCGTCGGGCACGAGACCCACTTGTAAATAATTGGGGCGGCGCAAATCTTGGGCGACCTGAGGAAACCTGCTGCCTCCTGCTATGCCGACCGTGGGTTCAGTCTGCTGGTGCTGAAATTCCTCCCGCACGTTTACGGTTATCGAGCTGCCTTGTAGTAGCGTGAATGCCGGTCCGGCAACCGCAGCGCCTGCTACGGTGAAATTCATCATGCCGCCCATCACGTTAGGGCCGAAACTCGTAGCCTGTAGGGTGTACGTGCCATTGGGCAGAAAACCTTGAATGGTTCCATCGCGCGAGTCGTAGCCCAGCGAATATCCGGGACCCGGGTGGCCCTGCGGCCAAACCTTTAAGGAAAGTTGGGGGGACGCCAAAGGATTCGCGAAAGGCAGATTCACGGGGTAATATTCCCGCTTTACCGGAGAGATCGACGACTGGAAAGTTTCGCCGGCCTTCAAATGAATAATGTCGGCGGTGGCAAAATCTGAAGCGCTGGGATAATAAGCCGGTGGATAACCTAAGAGCTGTCCGTCCGCCTTCAGGTTGAGAGGATTATGGTCCAGATTTTCAAGTGTCAACAGCCTGTAGGATCCTGGACGGAGTTCGGCTATTCGAAACTCCCCGTCGGCCCGAGTCGACGCATTGCCTGCTGACTCCCATTCTTCGCGGCCCTCCCGAAAGACCCTGCGATAAAGTTCGACCTGCATTTTGTTGGAACTATCGAATCCGGGAACGATCACGTGTCCAACGATGCGGGCTTCCGGCACAAGTGAAATCGTGAGTTCCTGTTGATCCGGGTTGACCTCATAGAATTCCTGGCCCTCTGTAGGGGCAAGAAAGCCAACTTTCCGGGCCGTCCATTGCGTGGGTCGAGTTAGCGAGACGTTTTGCATCTGCGAAGGATCGGCCGCGCGATCCGGAACCGGTCGTGTTTGCGCGGCCGCAAATGTGAATGCGAAACGACCTCGATCGTCGGTCATCGTGGCGAAATGGTTGTCGGAGGAGAGCACGAGCGCACGACCGATTGGTTCGTGCGTTATAGAATTTACGACTGTGCCGCCGAGATGATCAACGGTGTGATCAGGGGTTCGAGAGGCCAGTTGAGCATGAGTAGCGCAGGCAAGAGTTAGCAAAGCAAAGCTGATTGCTGGTACGCGGCTTCGCCTCCGCATATTTCCCTGTATCAGCGCAGGTTTTTCAAAACGCTCGGCCATGGGCTGAGGGCTCGCTGGGGGGCTAATTATGCCATGTTTATAGTAGTGAATGGTTAACTGTCATACTCCGCTCTCATTGAGAGGCGTGCGAATATCAGGACGCAATTCCTGTAGCTTTCTAGTGCCTGACGAACCGGGAGTTGGGCGAACCTGTGATAAAACACGAAACACAACATGGGACCAGCACAGTTCCGCGTTGGCGACTTGAGTCGTGCTGCACTGCGAGATAGAAGTAAGATTGATAAAGAACAACGATGTATAAAAAAGCGTTAGACATTGATTCGGCCGTCGATTTGTCAAGGCTACCTGCTCATCTCGCAGTGCGCTTACAGCAGATTCGGCGGCACAATCCCCTTGAGTCGCAAACCGGGAAAAATCTGGAGTTGATCTTTTCACTACAACACGAACGCACCGTGAACCAGGACAACACCGTGCACCTCGGGTGGCGGATCCTGCAGATTGAGAAAACCCGCTGGCGAGCGACACTGGCCTGCTGCCGAGTCACCATTTACGAACACCTGGACGGCAGCTGTAGTATCGGATACGGGCCGCACATCATCGGCGGTTACCACCGGACGGTCTAGCACGACTGCTAGAAACTCCGGCACCGCCCCTCCCGAGACTCAACACAACAAACCAACCCCCAACACCTAAACCAAACCGGACACTTCATCTGCCATGAAAACCGGACATTTTAATTTGCTAACGACAGTAAAGATTTTCAGCAGCAGCGGTTGGGGCGAGAATAGCGGTGGTTCACTCGCTCGACATAGAACTCCGTGGGGGTCAGGAGGCAGGATTTTTCAGGCTTCGTTTTTTGCGCTTGCACATAACGTTCGTAGGCGCTGTCGCCGCACCATTCACGAATTCCCAGCCACAGCTTAGCCGCGAAATGTTTCATGTATATTGCGGGCGCGAGAGTACGCAGGTTCTTCAGGTGATCTTGACCTGCAGCTTGTGCGGATCGCATGCTCATCCCTCTATTGCAGGTGCTTCAGGTTCGGTCACAGTCCCGGGATAGGAGGCGCCGGAAAAGTCTTCCGTCCAACGTGTCGCAACGTAAGGCGTTTCATGTAAGACCGATTTGGGATTGTTGCTTAGGATGCCGTACCACTGCACCAGCGCTTCGATGATCAGAACAATAATCATCGCGGCCAGCACCGCGGTGACGGCCGCATCCAATCGCTGGTTGAAAATCACACGTTGCGTATCTGCGATTTTTGCGGCAGGAATCTTGCCCGCTGCAATTTGTGCCACAAGGGCGTTGGCGTAGGACAGAAATCCCAGGCGTGGGTTGGGGTCAAATATTTTCTGGTAGCTGGCGGTCATGGTGATGATGACCAGCCAGGCCATGGGGATGAGCGTCAGCCAAATCCAGCGTAGGCGCTTCATCTTCAAAAGAATTGTGGTGGCCACCACCAGCGCCACAGCGGCGAGCAACTGGTTGGAAATGCCAAACAACGGCCACAGCGAATTGATTCCGCCCAGCGGATCAACAACGCCCTGGTATAAGAAATATCCCCATGCACCGACGATCATCGCGCTCGAAAGCAAAATGCCGGGCCACCATCCCGTTCTCGCGAAGGGCTTCCACACTCGCCCGCCAAGTTCCTGCACCATAAAACGGCCCACGCGCGTTCCGGCGTCCAGTACGGTCAGAATAAACAGCGCTTCGAACATGATTGCGAAGTGGTACCAGATGCTCAGCAGGCGTGGCCCGCCGATGGTGCTCGAAAATATCTGGGCCATGCCTACGGCCAATGAAGGCGCGCCGCCCGCGCGATTGAGCAGTGTTTGCTCACCAACGGCGCGCGCCAGATCGGTCATGGTTTGCGCCTGCAATGGGTAACCCCAACTGCTGATGGTTGCCGCAGCAACGTCGGAGGTCGCGCCCACGATCGAAGCGGGGCTGTTGATCGCGAAATACACGCCGGGGGTCATGGCGCACGCCGCGACCATGGCCATAACGCCGACGAAAGATTCCATCAGCATCGCCCCGTAGCCAATAAATCGCGCGTGGCTTTCGCGAATGATCATCTTCGGTGTCGTGCCGGAGGAAATGAGCGAATGAAAACCGCTGATCGCTCCGCACGCGATGGTTATGAAGCAAAATGGAAATATCTTTCCAGCGAAGACCGGACCGCTGCCATCAATGAAGCGCGTAAGCGGAGGCATCAGCACCAGTGGGCGCACCAGCAAGATCCCGGCAGCCAAGGAAAAAATTGCTCCGGCCTTAATGAAGGCACTTAAATAATCGCGTGGAGCGAGAAGCAGCCACACCGGAAGCGCGGAAGCGGCGAAACCGTATGCGATCAACGCGAACGCCAGCGTCACGCCGCTGAGGGTGAAGAAATGCGCCCAGGAGGGTGAATCCGCGACCCACTGACCTGCGACCACGACAAACAAAATTAGTGCTACGCCGATAAATGATGCTTCCAGAACACGGCCTGGTCGCAAAAATCGCAGATACAGTCCCAGCAGCAAAGCGATGGGGATGGTGGCCGCCAGAGTGAAGGTGGCCCATGGCGAAGACTTAAGCGCATTTACGATTACCAATGCGACCACGCCGAGAAGAATGACCATGATGGCCAGGACCGCAAGTTGGGCAATGAATCCGCCGCGCTGGCTGACTTCTTCGCGGGCTATTTCGCCCAGGGTCTTTCCGTCGCGCCGAATAGAGCAGAAGAGAATAATGCAGTCTTGTACGCACCCAGCGAAAACGGCTCCGGCGATCAGCCACAGCGTGCCGGGCAAGTATCCGAATTGTGCGGCGAGAGTAGGTCCGACCAGCGGCCCAGGTCCGGCGATGGCCGCGAAATGATGACCAAACAAAATCCATCTATTAGTGGGCACGAAGTCGCGTCCATCGTCGTGACGCTCGGAGGGAGTTGCGCGAGAATCGTCCAGCGCCAGCAGACGAGCCGCTATGAACGCGGAATAAAAGCGGTAAGCAACCAGGTAAGAACAGCCTGCGGCCACCACAAACCAGGTAGCATTTAGCGGTTCGCCGCGATGAAAAGCAATGCCGCCGAGCGCACCGGCTCCGACGAGTGCCACAACGATCCACATGACAATGCTAATCGGTCGCTTCATTTACTCAGTTTTCCTAGTCGAATCCTTAACAGGAGAATCCCCGGCGGCATCGTATGTGAGGGCGCACTATGCGTCAATCGGTTCAATGTTAAATCCGCATTGGCTCTTGCTGCGCGGCATGCTGGAGAGCTAGGCTTTTCCGATGAGCGAAATTACTGCTACTGATAGAACGAAAGTACGGCGCCATCCCGAGCGTGGAACGTACAATCGCGAAACTATCTACAGCATTCTGGACGAGGCTTTTGTTTGCCACGTGGGCTTTATCGTCGAAGGCACGCCGTACGTGGTGCCGACAAATTATGTTCGCGTCGGAGATAAACTTTTTCTGCACGGTTCTACGGCCAGCCGCCTGATGCGGACGCTCAGCAGCGGCGCCCCATTTTGCTTGAGCGTCACGCTGCTCGACGGCATCGTTCTTTCGCCGACTGCTACGGGCCACTCCGTCAACTATCGTTCCGTAGTGGTGATGGCCAAAGCGGAACAGATCGTCGATGCACAAGACAAGCTTGCAGCCATGCGCGACTTTGTCGAATACGTCATTCGTGGACGCTGGGCTGAAGTGCGCCCGCCCACTGAACAGGAGCTGAAAGCCACAATGGTTCTAGCTGTTTCGCTAGTGGAAGCGTCGGCAAAAGTTCGTACTGGATTCGCCATCGATAAGGACGATGAATACGCGGCGGCAGGATGGACGGGGGTAATTCCGTTCAAGTGGGCGGCGCAGGCGCCGGTGCCGGATCCTCGCGGAAACGCTGCACTTCCAATACCCGCTAACTTGCTCAATTACTCGCGCCCGCAATAAAAAAAGATTTCCCTGCGCCGGATCATTTCGGCGACTTGAAAGAGGTAACCCTTGTCCGTTCGATCAGCAACCGCTTTTCTTATACTCTTTTTCTACTGCTCTCACGCCGAAGGGCAGGAGCGGATCGCGCCTCCGGGCGTAGTCAAAGTAGAGCCCCCATTTCGCAAAAAAATGTACACGGAGAAAAAGGGTACGAAGATGCCTTATCGCCTTTTCGTGCCGCCCAGCTACGATTCCTCTAAGAAATACCCGCTGATTTTCTGGTTTCATGGCGGAAGTGGGCGCGGCTCGAATAACGAGGCGCAGATCTCTAATGAAAACGAAAAAGGTTCGCACGTGTGGACGACGCCGGATAATCAGGCCACATTGCCTGCATTCGTATTGGCGCCACAATGTCCAGAGCGCGAAAATTGGTCGAGTCCGGAATTCAACGAAGTAGGCGGCCCATTGCAGTCGGCGATGGAGATCTTCGCGCAGGTCCAAAAGGATTATTCCATCGACCCGGAGCGTATCTATCTGGCAGGGCAATCAATGGGCGGACTTGGGGTATGGTCGTTGCTGCAAACCTATCCAGAGCTTTGGGCTGGGGCGGTAGTCGTTTCGTCTTACGATAATTTCACCAATGTGGGCGCCATTACGAGGGTTCCGCTTTGGATATTTCAATCAGAAATGGACATGACCGTGCCGGTCGATCTGGTGCGGCAGATGGTCAGGCAAATCAAAAAGGCGGGCGGGTCACCACGCTATACCGAGTATCACAAAATTAGAAAGGGAGTATGGGATGAAGCTTTCGCGGAAGCGCAACTGGTTTCCTGGTTGGCTTCACAAAAACGTGGCGCTCCCGTTGCAGCGTCCCAATAAAATTATGCGTTTTTCTTATTTTTCCGCTTAGCGTCACGTTGCAGCATGCGCTTCACTATCAGGCGGATACGTTTTTCTCGCGTGCTCGCCTGTTTTGCTTGGTCCACATAGCGGACGATTTGCCTGCGAAACGCCGGCGTTAAAGAATTAAAGATCGCCAGCGCTCGCGGCGCATCGGCAAGGCCGCCCGCGAAGTCATGCGGCAAAACCGGATCCCGTGGTTCGCTATCCAGAAGCAACATAACTTCCACGGTGGCACCCGCATCGATTCTCAGCTTTCGCCATATATTGCTGTGTATATGCAAGCGGTAGGAACCGCCGCCGCGAGGGGAAAGCGTGCTTTTGAGCGGCAAGCCTTCCACTTGTCCAAGCACAGGGATGTGTTTGTGGTTATCTCCAGCGAGTTTGCGCAATGATTTGGAAACGTCGCGCGGCACGTCCACGCAGCGCATGATCCACTGTTTGTAAATTCGCGCCGAGAATATGTGCGCGTCTTCGGAGGGGTGAGAATAGCGCGGCAAAGGCCAACCGGGGCACAAATCAAAAATTATAGTTGCGGCGAACCTGTTTTTTATCGAGCGTCAATGCCACGTTAAGGCCATGTCAATGGCAACCGCAACCGCCGCCACAACAGGATCCTGCAGATGGCGCTTGCGGGGATGAGGCAGCCGAAGTGCCATTTCCGTTTCCGTTCGGCGCGCTAAATACGGAAAGCTGAATGGTATTGTTTTTCCCGGCGCACTTGGGACAAGCAATTTCCTGATTCTTATTTAAGACGATTCGTTCAAAGGGGGTTTCACAATCGTCGCAAATGTATTCGTAAATGGGCATCAGGCTTTTTCGATTTCGATTGAATTTAGCGGTTACGGGCGGTCGGGACTTTCCAAAACTTCTGAGAGCGCCAAGCCCGTTATGATCGCGGACGTTCCAATCGCAAACCAGACGAAGCGGTTTCGCCCGGCTCTTCGCGGCCGCCCAGCGCGACGCCCAGAGCCCACGCCTTGTGGATCTTGATCCGCGCTTGCATCAGCCGCAGCCAATTCCGCTTCGGTCGGATCCAGGACAATGCGGTAAGCCATACCTTCCGGGATAACGCGAACATCATCGTCTACCGCAACCGACACGGACCCGCGCGTGCTTCTCACCATAAGCTGCTTGGGGCCAACTACGCTAACCTGCGCAACGGTTGGGTTGTCCGTTCCGGGGCGAATAGCCATGCTGCCGACATGCATTACGAATGCTTTAGAGGTGGCAGTCGAAAAGACGGCCGTTCCACGCGTTAAATTCGCCGCAGGAGAGATTACATCTTTCCCCAGAACCGCGGCACTGTCGCCGGAAAGCAGGAGCCGGGCTGCGCCCGCACGAACCTGCACACTGCCGCTGCCGGTGGTAAAAAGTCTATCGCCGCCAAAGACCGTAGTTCCAGCCGACAAATTGCCGCCGCCTACATTAGCGCCTTCAGCGGCTACGACGGTACCGAACGCAGGCCCAGTGGCGCCCCAACCCGGAGTGATGGCTATTACTATGACCAAAATCGTTGCAACTACCAGACGGAAAGATTGCATTTCGCCGACTCCCGCGGGCCAGAGCACAAGAGTACCCAGCCGTTGCTAAACAGTCAATCAGCAACATTCATCAAAATGTTTGCTTCGCGCCATGCAATTTAATGGCGGGCATCGCTTAATACTTTTGTTGTCCTACACATGGGGGTTAAAAGACATTAACCGCAGGCCCGCAAATGATGGCGCCAGCCGTCGTATACTGAATCGTATGCCGCGAAAATTCCTGTTATCACCTGATGAGTAAACAAAACAGCTTATCCGCCGCAGGCTTGATCCTGCCATTCGCGTGCATAGTGGTCGTAAGCACATTATTTGCAGCGGGTTTTTGGCCGTTTAATCCATTTCCAAGAAATCAGGTTACGTGGTTGGTCACTGGGAAGGGGCTGCAGTTTGGGGATCACGGGGTGGTTTTCAGCAGAGAGTCACTCCAACCCGCGCGATTGAATCGGGAATCCTCCTGCACGCTCGCAATTCGAGTGCAGCCAGACGCGGTCTCCCGGGGCGCCACAGGCACGCTTGTGGGGGTTTACATCCCTGAAAATACATCTCAATTCCGGTTACTGCAGTGGCGGGATTTTCTGTTGTTTAGGAAGGATTACCGCGATGCCAAAAACCACTCCAAAACCACGGAGGTCGACCTTGAGCACGCCTTTGTGGCCCCAGAACCCGTATCGTTCACAATTACTTCCGGCCCCGGTGGCAGCGTTGCATACCGCAATGGAATACGCGCAGCGGGCGTTACTCGAATGGGGCTTTCCTGTGCGGATTTTGCCGGTCAACTGGTGTTAGGGGATTCGGCCGTAATCGAAAACGCGTGGCGAGGTAACATCCTGGACCTGGTTATATATGACCGCGAACTCACTCCCCAGGAAATCGGCAAATTCAACTGGAACGGGAATCAAACGGTTCGGGAAGCGGGCGTCGACCAGCATATTGTGGCGCAATACGCGTTTAGTGAAGGGAGTGGCAGGTATGTGCACGGCCAACCAGGGTCTGCGCCCGACTTATATATTCCCGAGATTTTCAGGGTGCCGCACAAAAAAATGCTGATGTGGCCTTGGGAAGAGAGCCACGACAAGCTCGAGCTTCGCGACGTATCCATAAATATTTTTGGCTTTGTTCCTTTCGGTTTTCTTTTCGTAGCGTACTTGACCTGGAATCGAAAGGTGAAACACGCGGCAATCGTGGCGATTCTGTGCGGCGCGGCCATCAGTTTGACGATCGAAATTCTGCAGGAATACATTCCTGGAAGGGACTCTGGATTGCTGGACATCATCACCAATACTTCGGGAACGATTTTAGGGGTAGTACTATTCCGCTGGGCCCCGATGCAACACTTAATGAGGAAAGCACTGGATTTTCTGCGAACCGGGGAAAAAGTGCAGGAGAGTTGATCAGGCAGTTCGGTGGCACATTGCTGGCCGCCGAACCTTACCACTGTTACAATGCAGGCACCTCTATGGCAGATTGGAAACAAATCACCGCTCGCATTCGCCGCGCAAGAACTTCAAAAGATCCGGTGGGCCAGCTTTCCGCACTGTACGAAAAGACTCACGACGCCATGGTGGCCTTCGAATTGGCGAAATATTTCGAGACTTCGGCGAATAATGCCGACGCCGCAAAATGGTACAGCGCTGCGGCGGAGCGCTTCCGACGCGCCGACTGGAAAACCAAAGCACAGGAAGCTGCGGTGCGTTTAGGAGCCGCGACCAGCGGGAACGCCTCGGCAAGCAGCACCGAGGAAGCTTCGTCACTGATACTTCCGGTGCCCATCCCTGAACCTGGCATGCCCTTCGAGCAGAACGCGGCGGCGTTTGAAGCCATCGTTGCCGAATCGGGCGCGTCTTCGAATTCTTCCGGCAAAGAAGTTGCTATCGAGGTGGGCGCCTCCGCTGCTGAGGAGGTCTCGGAATCAACGACTCCGTCAACGGACCTGGACTCCGATGAAAAACGTCGTCGCCGACGCGGCCGGCGCGGAGGCCGCAACCGTAGAAAAGTTGGCTCCGCATCCGATACGACAGGAGCGCCACGTCTGCCTAGTGCGCCAAATGCCCGGCGCGGCGCAACATCGCCATCTTCAACATCGCCAACCGCACCATCCGCAGAGTCGGAGGCGCCGCAGACGACGCGTCGCGGAATGCCCACACTGCCAATAGAGCCGCTTCCAGAGTCCACCAGCCCCGGGCCAAGAGGGCGCTATGGTGATCCGGGCTTGTCTTCGCGAATTTCGTTGTTGGAGATGCAGTTTCGGCGCTTGCTCACTTGCGAAGCGGTGAAGCTCGAGGAAGCAAGTCACGCGCCGGTGGGACCGGGAGTTTTTGTGCTCACGGATTCTGATCTGACGAGCTATTACTACGTGGAATCGTGCCAGACGCTGCGGATCGCGGTAGCCAATCTTCTACGCGGAAATGCCAGCCGCCGTGGAGCAGAATCGATCACCAAGCAACTTGCGGAGCATTTAGGAATTACAGAAGCTCGCGTGCCCAAATATCTCGCCGAGCACTGCGTGGTCCGCTGGCTGCAACTGGATGAAGGCGCTTCACATTTTGCGCACTTCGTAATCGCAGTACTGCGACCCATCCTGAACGAGTAGTCGGTTAGCTGTTTCTGCGGCTTTGTTTACGGCTGGCAGCCGCTTTTCTCGCAGACCTAGACCGCCGCAAGCCCGATGAACCCTTGGTGCGGACTGCTCTTCGCGCGGAGGCTTTTCGTGCTCCAGCGCCTCTCCTTCGCGCCACACTCTTAGCGTGACGTGCCAGATTTGCAGGCGAAGCCGCCGAATGCCCTTCGCGTTTCAGCGCGCTGGACACCGCTCGCGAGCGCGTTCGAGATGGCCTTCGATTTCCATGCGCGCCTTTTCGACGGTCGCGTAGCGCCTGTTTGCGAGTGCGCTCCGAGGTACTGCCTTCGCTCGGCTGCGGTAGTTCTACGCCTGCGCGACGCGCCTTGGAAAGTCCGATGGCGATGGCCTGTTTCGTGTTGGCCGCGCCATGTTTTCCCTCGCGAATGTGGTGCATCTCTTCGCGCACAAATTCGCCGGCTTGCGTACTTGGAGATTTGCCTTCCTCTTGGTCTCGCTTGGCTTGATCAATTACTTCCTGTTCCGGCATGACATGCTCCTTTACTAAATTGAATTGAGTTCATTGCTGAATCTCTTAAGCGGTCTTTAGAAGGTTTTCAATGCGTACCGGTAATTCGCGTACGCGCACGCCGGTAGCGTGATATACGGCGCTGGTTACCGCGGAAGCGCAACCGGTCAGACCAATCTCACCAATGCCTCGCGCGCCATATTCATTCAACTTGGTGTCTGGAAAATCGAGAAAGAGGCAGTCCAGCTCGGGGATGTCGGCGTTTACGGCCATCAGATAATCCGCGTAGTTGTTGTTCACGGGCTTGCCGTTACGACGGTCATAAATTGTTTCTTCGAACATGGCCATTCCAATGCCCATGACGATGGAGCCGAGAATTTGATTGCGCGAGGTCTTCAAGTTAATGATGCGGCCGCCGTCAATCACCGTTAGCCAGCGCGAAATCCTCAACCGCGCTATTTCTGGATCAAAGGCCACCTCGCAAAAATGAGCTCCGAAGGAATGCATGGAGAATTGTTTGGCTTCCGGTGCGGCTTCAGTTTTTACTTGACCGTCCAATCCGGAAAGCTTGCGCAATTTCAGGATGTCCGGAAATGGCGTGCCACTTTCCGCGGGATCGCTCTCCTTGTGGACCCGCCCGCCGGTCATTTTCAAATTTTTTGGATCGACCTTTTCGAATGGTGATCCAGAGGTCAGCGCAGCTACTTTGAGCAAGGACTGGACAGCTTGATCCGTTGCTTTAGCAATCGCGGGAATTACCGTGGCGGTGGCCGCGGAACCGCCTGAGGTTGGTCCCGGAGGCATGGCGGTATCCCCAAGCTGCACGCGGATTTTGTCCAGTGGCACCCCGGTGCGATCGGAAATGATCTCTGCGAAAACGGTATAGGTGCCGGTGCCAATGTCTTGGGTTGCGCAAGAAGCTCGCACCGTTCCATCGACTAGCAACGACACGCGTACTTCCGCGTTGTGACGGGTCGCCGGCCATGTGCAGGTGGCCATACCCAAACCCAGAATCTCTTTGCCTTTGGTCATCGAGCCAACTTTGGCGTTCCGTTGGCTCCATCCAAATTTTTCTGCGCCGGTCTGGTATGCCTCGCGCAGATGTTTGCTGGACCATGGCTTTTTCGACCCTTCATCGGTCTCCGCGTAGTTGCGCAGACGCACTTCTATCGGATCCATGTTCAGCTTGACCGCCAATTCGTCCATGGCCGACTCAATAGCGAAAAGGGACGGGGTTCGACCGGGCCCGCGCATTGGCGTCGGTGTTCCAATATTCTTTTTAATGATGTGCTGCACGGCGCGGACGTTGGGGCAGCTGTAGAGCATGGAGGTCACTTCAGCACAGTTCTCCACGAAGTCGTCCACCATGGAGGTCGGTTGGAGAATCTGGTGATGAAAAGCCACAAGCCTTCCATCTTTGTCCGCGCCCAACTGGATGCGCTGTCGCGTGAATGGACGGTGCCCGACAGTTGTGAACATCATGCTGCGAGGTACGGAAACTTTTACCGGGCGTCCGAGCTTTTTTGAGGCCATCGCGGCACACCAGGAATGAGGCCACGGGAACAATTTCGATCCGAAACCCGAGCCGATGAAGCGCGAAATCACTTGCACCGATTCGCGCTGCAGGTTGAGCATCTCCGCGGCCACGTTGCGATGATTCACGACCCCTTGCGAAGTCTCGTACAGCGTCAATTTATCTTTGTTCCAGGTCGCTATGGTGGCGTGCATTTCCATCGGATTATGCGTTTCCACCGGCGTTTCGTAGGTCACATCAAGCTTTACGGGCGCACTGGATAACGCACTTTCGACGTCGCCGCGTTCATTCTTGATTGCCGGCGGATCTTTTGGCGTCAATTCCGCCGTGGAAATGTCGGGAGTTCGAGGTTCGTACTTCACAATCACCTGGCTAGCCGCGGCCTGCGCGCGTTCGAAGGTGTCTGCGACTACCAGCGCCACGAATTGTCCGTAATAATAAACCTGATCATCTTCAAAGGGAGGCCGCGATTCTCCGGGTCGGCTGCTTTCTTCAAAACTGTTTGCGGGGCGGAATAATTTTTCTGTGTTCCCGTGGTGTAGAACCACCAGAACTCCGGGCATTTTTTCCGCTTCGCTACTATCAATGCGCACGATTCTTCCTGCGCCGATGGTGCTGCCAATTCCCACCCCCCAGGCCATATTTTCCAGCGGGTATTCGACGCCATACGGCGCGGCGCCGGTGACTTTCAGAATCCCGTCGACACGCGTAATGTCTTTTCCAATGACTGTGCTTTGTTCCGCCACGCGAACTCCTCTAAGCCTGGGTGACCGTCTGTAATGCTCTAACTAAGGTGCGCTTGGCCAATTCAATCTTGAAACTATTGTCTTTGTGGCCCTTTGCTCCGCGAAGCGCCGCCTCTGCCGCCTTGCGAAAATTTCGTTCACTTGCTTCGGCGCCCGCCAGTTCGTGCTCTGCTTCGGGCGACCGCCACGGGATGGTCCCCACTCCCCCCATGGCCACCTGGGCTTTGCGAATCTTGCGGCCCTCGAGCTCTACGATCACCGCAGCGGATGCCAAGGCAAATTCATAGGAAGCGCGGTCTCTGCGCTTCAAGTAATGCGATTTTGTATTTTGCGCGGGCGGAGGCAAGGTGACGTGTGTGATGATTTCGCCCGCACCCAGGACATTTTCGCGATCCGGAGTCGCTCCTGGCAGCAAATAGAATTTTGTGATGGGGATACTGCGATCTCCTTTTGCACCGGTTACGAATATCGTGGCGTCCAAAGCCATCATGGCCACGGCCATATCCGACGGATGAGTGGCGATGCAGTACGGAGAGGTCCCCAGTACCGCGTGGATACGGTTATAACCATCCATGGCCGAGCAACCGGAACCTGGGTTTCGTTTATTGCAGGCATAATTCACGTCGCGGAAGTAATAGCAACGGGTGCGCTGCAACAGATTTCCGCCGGTGGTGGCCATATTGCGGAGCTGCGGTGAAGCTCCGGAAAGCAGTGCCTGGGACAGCACGGGGTACAGCCGCTCCACCTGTTTGTTGTGCGCCAGATCGCTGTTGCGCACCAACGCACCAATTTTCAATCCTCCGTTGCCTTCCGGTTCAATGCGGTCGAGTGGCAGTCCGCTAATATCCACGAGCAGCTTTGGGCGCTCGACGTCGAGCTTCATCAGGTCGACCAGCGTCGTTCCGCCAGCGACGAATTTTGCGCCACTCGGCGAAACGCTGCTGACCGCCTGTCCTACATCGTTAGCTTTCGTATATTGAAATTCGTGCACGCTGAACCCCTTCCAGTCCCAGCAACTTTTTACTAAAGCTGCTTAAGCTGCTCCGCGGACGCTGCGCACCGCGGCAACGATATTGTTATAGGCCCCGCAGCGGCAGATATTGCCGCTCATGCATTCTCGTATGGCGTCGTCGTCTTTGCCGCAGGGTTCCTTCAGTAGCGCGACCGCCGACATAATCTGCCCCGACGTGCAATACCCGCATTGAAAAGCGTCGTGTTCCAGGAAGGCCGCCTGCACCGGGTGAAGTTCGCCATTCTTGGCGAGGCCTTCGACCGTGGTTACCTCATCGCCCTGATGCATAATCGCGAAAGTGAGGCACGAATTCACGCGGCGTCCATTGACGTGAACGGTGCACGCACCGCATTGCCCGTGGTCGCAGCCTTTTTTCGTTCCAAAAAGGCCGAGATTTTCGCGCAGTGCGTCCAGCAGTGTGACGCGTGGTTCAATTTGTAAATTTTTTGTCTGCCCGTTGATCTTCAGCGTTACCGGTACAGTGCCGACGGATGTGGCGGGTGCCTCGGTGACATCCGTCAGCGGTTGATGCACCTGTTGCGCGTCCAACTCCCCGACTTGGAGAAGCGGAGCGGCGGTGGTAGCAATGCCGACGGTGGCGATATTTCCGAGGAAAGTGCGCCTGGATAGTTGCGAGCGAGGCTTGATGCTTGAATCGCTTTTCTCGGTTTTTGGCGACTCGTCTAGGGAATTTTCTTTCAAGGTAGCCCTCAGCAAGAACCGGAGCTTCTGCGGAAGCTTTTTTGCAAAGTCATTTATGTGGCAGGAGCCGCAGCAGCGCAATGCAGGAAAAACCTTAGAGCGCCGGCAATCGAGAAAGAAGGCAGGAATGCTTTGGACCCAGTTACCGTCCTGGAGCATCAATCTGACACGGATGAGCTGGCTCAATGTGAGCCACTTACTGGTGGGTTTGACCATTCAACCCCCTATTGCGACCATTCGGCGCAACCCACTGGTACTGGTAGGGTTTACCAGTCAAACTATAGGAGGTCAAAGACTTAGTGGTCTGACCAGCTTTAGATGGTAGGGTTGCGTTAGTACTTTTTCTAGCCCGGGGGCAGTCGTTCATAGCAGTTCGAACGACTGAGTGGGCTTAATCCCTAAGTGCGAAAAGTGGAGGGTGGAAGTTTATGTCGAATCGAGTAGCAACGCAGATTTTCAGATCGATGGATTGGGTCCTGTGCAAAACTGCCGGGATCACCTTCAACACGATCCAGCATTTCAACAAGCGCAATCCGAATCCGTCCGTAACTCCACAGTGGTCGGATAAGCCGCTGCTCAAATCGTGGGAGAAGACCAAGCCCACGCTCGGTTTCCCACGGCAGACCGATTCGCTCTGCCCCGCGTGTGTGAAGGAAGCACGCGAAGCCATCATCGCGGGTAAAAAGGATTGGCGCGATTTGATGAGCGAGAAAGTCGGCGAGATCAAGGCGCAGATTATCGAGCGCGATGGCCAGGTCTGGATGGTCAAAGACTGCCCGCAACACGGCCACTACGAAGACATGATGGCCGTCGATTCCAAGTGGCTGAACTGGATCGAAAAGCAGTATCCCGGCCGCGACATTCCCGCGCACAATGACGAAGACCTCCACAAGCACGGCTCCAGCACGGTGCGTTATGGCCGCGGCTCGGTTCTTACCGTGGATCTCACCAATCGCTGCAACATGATGTGCGATCCCTGCTTCATGGACGCCAACCAGGTCGGTTACGTGCACGAACTGGGCTGGGACGAAATTCAGGAAATTCTCGACAATGCTTTAAAGATCAAGCCGCGCCGCCAGATGTCCGTGCAGTTCAGCGGCGGCGAGCCGACCATGAGCCCTTACTTTTTGCAGGCGGTATCTTACGCTCGCAAAATTGGCTACAACAGCGTGCAGGCCGCCACCAACGGCATCGAATTCGCCAAGAGTAAAGAGTTCTGCAAAAAGGCCTTTGAGGCAGGCATGCGTTACGCGTACCTGCAATTCGACGGCATCGGGAATGATGCCAACGGCCATCGCCAGATCGGCAATCTCTTTGACGTGAAGCTGCGTGCCATTGAGAACATGCACGAGGCGGGCATCGAAATCGTGCTGGTGGTTACCATCGTCAATAACGTGAACAACGATCAGGTTGGCACGGTGGTAAAGTTCGCGATGGAAAACCCCAAGAAAATCGCTTTCGTCAGCTTCCAGCCGGTTTCGTTTACTGGTCGCGATGAAGACATTACTCCGGAACGGCGTTTGCGACAGCGCTACACGCTTTCGCATCTCGCGAAGGATGTTAGCGCTCAAGTCGGCAAGGTTGAGCCCACGCGCGACTGGTTCCCCATCTCCTTTATCAGCACCTTCGCCGGGTTCTCGGACATGGTGAAGGGCCAGGATTCGCAGTGGGGTTCGCTCTCCTGCGGTTGCCACCCGAATTGCGGTGTGGGCACTGCGCTCATGATCAACAAGGAAACCAAGGAATGGGCGCCTGTTCCGCGATTCCTCGATGCCGTGCAGCTCACCAAAGACGTAACAGATATCACCGACGCTGCTCGCGGCAAAAATTTTTCAAACTTCATGATGGCCATGGCCCTCTTGAAAAACTACAAGCCGTTCCAAGGCCCCAAGGGTTTGAAACTTTATGATTTGTTCAGGAAATTCGATAAGACCTGGGCACTAACCAAGGGGGCAGATAAGAAATACGGCCGCACTTCACCCGAGCGTACTTATGAAGACGCCATGAAGCGCCGGCAGACCGATCCTTGGAACTTCCTGTTCATCGCCGGGATGTGGTTCCAGGATTTGTTTAATTATGACTTCCGCCGCACCGAAATGTGCATCATTCCTTACGCCACGCAGCAAGGTGAAATTTCCTTCTGCGCTTACAACACCGGTGTGGGCTGGCGGCAGATCATCGAAAACATGCACAAGAACGCGACCGTGGCGCAGTGGTACAAGGAACACGGCAAGCACGAGATTTACGCCAAGGGCAAGGCCGTCAACCTTAACTCGTTCGAACACTCGCTGATCATTGACGCCGATGACGCCGCGCGAGTTCGCCACCTGGAGCACGACATCCCCTTGACCGCTTCGGAAGAAGATCGCATTCGGCGCAAGAAGGCTATTCAGGAACAAGCTAAAGTGCGAGCGATCTACGAAGAACTGGTGCTCAAGAAGCCGCAGCCGACGGTGGTGCAGATTGGCAGCGTGTCTGATATCGCTAAAGCGGTTCCTGCAAACTTCAAGCCCGTTTCTATCGCTCCTGCGACTGGAAACGGCAACGGAAATGGAAACGGCCGCTCCGCGCCAGTAGTACCGGTAAATGAAACACCCGCCGAGGCCGTTGCGGGCGACTAAAGAAGTACTTCAATTTAATTTTCTGACCTGCCCTGGGTTATCCGGGGCAGTTTTTTTTGGGACGGGGGTTAGGCCAAAAGCGACAACTCGTCGTCGGGTTTAAACCGCGGCGATCACTTCAATTTCTACCAACGCATCTTTAGGCAGACGCGCCACCTGCACTGTGGAGCGCGCGGGCGGCGCAGCGGTGAAGTAGCGCGCGTAAACTTCATTCATGGCCGCGAAGTCATTCATGTCTTTCAGGAAAACGGTGGTTTTCACCACGTGATGAAAATTCGAGCCACCAGCTTCCAAAATGGCCTTCAGGTTTTCCAGCACTCGCTGGGTTTGCTGCGCCGCATCGGTGCCCGTGATTTGTGAGGTGGCTGGGTCAAACGCCACCTGGCCGGAGATAAATAAGAACCCGTTAGCGCGTACTCCCTGTGAGTAGGGCCCGATGGGTTTCGGTCCTCGGTCGGTAAGAACTATGTCTTTCATGGCGTACTCTCCTTCAAAGATGTGTTTGTATCCGCTGAGGTATTTTCATATTTGGAGCGAAATTCCGCGGGCACTCCGGAATGTTTCATCCACAGACGTACGAACGCAGCCGTATTTCCATGCGCTTCTTGGTCAAAAGCGGCGATCAGATCGTCAAGATTGAAACCGCTGTTGCGACGCGCATCCAACACATGCCTGACAGCCTTGCGAAATGTTTCTTGGCCGTAACGGTCCTGGAGCGCGTAGAAGAACAGGAAACTCTTCGCGTACAAAGCGGCGGGGGCCTCTTTGCCGACTGGCGGAGAATTTTTTGGCACCAGCGCCAGGGCGCGGCGAATGGTTTCCGTGCGTGCCGTCGCGCCATTCAACGCCTCATCACCCACGGCGGCGGCGAACGCCGGAAACGCCGACAGTGGCGGATCCTGCTCATAAAATCCAGGGCTTTGGCCATAACCTAACCAACTGGCCGCCAAGGCCGGAGCCGTTGCCAAAGCCATTTTCTTTAGCCCCGGACCTGGGTCAATCACCGCGCTGTCGAGCGATATCATCTCGCCGCTTCGGACTTCGTCTTTAGTGCCGAGTACCTGGGCGTTCAGAGGGTTTCGCTCAGTGAAGCATCCTGGTATGACCGGGCATTCGGCAAGCCACAATGGCAAACCGTTTTTACCCGGCGAATGGGTTCTTCCAAGAAAACCCGCGGGCGGATTGGCGACGGAGCGCGCGCCAAACACCAAGTTGTAATTCGCCAGAGTTTTTACCAGAGAATCGCTGACTGCGCGAATATCGCCGGGATCCTGCGGCTTGCGAGTCCATAAATAGATTTTTTGCCGGTCAGAACCGATTTGCTTGGTGACATAGCGGCCGGCCATTACGTACGGATAAATGTCGACGATCCGCTGCCTGGCGTGAATGATAGTTTCTTCTCCGTGCTTTGAGGTTTTTATTTTGTCGCCGCTGGTGTGGACGACAAAATCTTTAGGCACATGTAGGGTTAGATTCCATTTGTCCGGTGGCGCGCCGCCAGTCGCAAAGATTCCTTCAGCAGGTAAGAGCTGCGGCGCCCATCCTTGCGCCGGCAGGAAGAAGCCGTCAGGCGCGAAGCCCAGGTAAGACGACTCGCCTGGGGCGGGTGTCTCCAAATTCATTGCAATGTGCAAGCTGTGCCTAGCGGACACCGTCCAGATCTGTGGCAATTTCACGAGTGTATTGCGCGGGTAGTCGGGAGACGGTTCGCTGCTGAGTGTTTGTCCATCCCAGGTCAGCTCCACATTCGAAGATTTGAACCGGCGTTTTGCGGGCAGCCGCAGCTCTAACTCGGAAAGTGGCCGTGTCCCGTTATTGGTGAGTTGGTAGCTGGACTTAATCGCGATGTGCGGAGGTGGGCCGGGCGTAAAATGTACCTCGATGTCTTGTTTGTTGATGATGTATCCAGGACCGAACGATGACGTGCATCCAGCGACAAAACCCCACCCGGTGATTAAAAAAAGAAATGGCCATGCGCGAAGGTTAGAGGGGAGTCTCAACTCTTCGATTGTAGCGAGGATTCAAGTCGGGTAAAAGGTGGTGTGGCGGACATGATGGCGTTACCTGCACCATTTTGGCTCAGGATAATTGGTACTAGCGTGATCTGCGGCCGCGAATACGAACAAACCCCGTGCCGTTATGATTCCGCGCTGTCTCGCGCGCCAATACTTCTTTGTCCGCTTCGTTGTCCTCCATTCCCCGGTTGATGCGTTGAAGAATTTGAGTTTCCGTGAGGCCGGTATTTTTCAAACGGGCAATCTCAGCGCTCGAAAGCGTCGGCTGGTCCTGAAGGCGACGTTGCATCACTGTTTGCACCGTGGAATCCGACAACCCAATCAGGCGCAAAGTGACTGCTTCGCCGCTAAGCGTATCGAGTTTATCCAGGCTGGCGATTTGCAGAATCTGCGGTTCGCGGAAACCCGCGCCAGCAAGACTGGTAACCGCTTCAGCGCTGGCAAAAAGATGATGATGCTGGTGGGCGTCGCTCACAAGTGTGACGCAGGTGTAATCGGTGATTCCCGCCCGCTTGGCACTCACCAGTTGTGGGGTTTCGGCGTCGGAGGTATCCAATTTCTTCAATTGCTCGATGCTTACCGAAGACATTCCCGCATTCACGAGTGGCCGAAAATCGGTCAAGACGTGATGCCCGCAGCCATTTGAAAGGACTACAGTACAGGACATGACTACCGCCAGCAGCGATAGCTTAGTTGGCACGGTTCGAACGCGTGCGTGCCACGAGAGCAAGTTGCCGTGAAGAGTCATGATTCAATTGTATTCGGGGGCACGGCGCTAATTAGCGCCAACCCAGAAGGTGTGTGGTGGGAGATACCCGTCTAAAGGACAGGTAGGTGCTGCGACTGCTTCAGCAACATCAAATGGAAGAATTTCAGGTCGTTTGATAAACGCGCTCAACTCCGTAAACCGCGGCAATCTTGCGAATATTCACTAGTATGGTTTCCAGTTGGCGACGGTCCACAATTTCCAGGCTGGCATCGATCCGTGCGTTTACACCGTCCGGGCGACTGACCAGGTTTCGGATATTCGAACCCGCGCCGCTGATCACGGCGGTGATGTCGGCGAGCAATCCAGCGCGATCGCGTGCGCGAATCTGCAGCTCCACAGGGAAGGTTGCGGCATTTTCGCCACCCCATTCCACGGCTATGCGACGCTCCGTTTGGTAAAGCAGATTCTGTACGTTGGGACACGTGCGGGTGTGAACCGCGACGCCGCGGCCGCGCGTGATGTACCCCACGATTTCATCACCAGGAATAGGGTTGCAGCACTTCGCGCGATAGACCAATAAGTCGTCATGCCCTTTGACGATGAGCGGCGCTTCACCGAAGCCCAGCATGCGCTTGACAGTTTTAACCAGCGTGGGCTTAGCATCGGGCGCCTCAACTTGTGCGCTCTTGATTGGCTCACCAAGCACGCGGGTTAGAATCTGCCGCGCAGAATATTTTCCAAAGCCCACCGCGGCATACAAATCGTCAATCTTCGAAAGGCCGTGATCGGTAGCTACCTTCAACATATCCGCTTCTGGAATTTTCTTCAGGCTGCGATCGAAGTGGCGCGCTTCATTTTCAAGGAGCTTGCGCCCCATCTCGGTGGCCTCCTCACGCTCTTCGAGATTGATCCAATGCCGAATTTTGCTTTTCGCGTGTGAACTCTTTACGAAACTCAGCCAGTCGCGATTGGGGTGGTGGCCCTTTTGAGTGAGAATCTCCACTACATCGCCACTGGTGATTTCATGACGCAGCGAGACCATCTGGCCGTTGACCTTCGCTCCGGTACATTGATGGCCAACTTCCGTGTGCACGGCGTAGGCGAAATCCACAGGTGTGGCACCGCGCGGCAGCTCCAGCACGCGGCCCTTGGGAGTGAAGGCATAAACCTCCACAGGGGCGAAATCAACTTTTAAGGTGGATAAGAAATCGCCGGGCTCTTCCAGCTCCTGCGACCACTCGATCAACTGCCGCATCCAGGTCAGGCGCTGGTTCTCTTCCTCGGAACCAGGCTTTCCGCCTTTGTATTTCCAATGCGCCGCCACCCCTTCTTCCGCGATGCGATGCATTTCCTGCGTTCGAATCTGTACTTCGAGCGGCTGCCCGCCGTGCAGCACGGTGGTGTGCAGCGATTGATAAAGATTTGGGCGCGCCATGGCGATGTAATCTTTGAATCGTCCGGGCACCGGATGCCAGATGTGATGCACTACTCCAAGGGCGGCGTAACAATTGCGCTCGCTATCTGTAATTACGCGCACCGCGAGCAAGTCATAAACCTGCTCCAGTTCTCGTTCCTGACGGACCAGTTTGCGGTGCAACGAATAAAGTCCTTTAACGCGCGCTTCCAACTCCGCGGGGATGCCACTCTCCACTAATTTGGTCTGGATAGTCTGCTGCACTTCTTCCAGGAATTTGCGATGGATGTCGGCCTTGTCAGCGACTTCCTTCTGCAGCCTCAGGAAGGATTCCGGCTCGAGGTAGCGGAAGGACAAATCCTCGAGTTCATTGCGAACATTGCCCATTCCCAGACGGTGCGCGATGGGGGCGTAAATATCCAACGTTTCGCGAGAGATGCGCTCCTGCTTGGGGTGTTCGAGATATTCGAGGGTGCGCATGTTGTGCAGCCGGTCAGCCAGTTTGACCAGCACGACGCGCACGTCGTTCACCATGGCCAGCAGCATTTTGCGGATGTTTTCAACCTGGCGAGTTTCCGGCGCCATCATGTTCAGCCGGCTGATCTTGGTTACGCCTTCCACCAACCGGGCGACTTCCGGCCCGAAGCGCTCTTCGATGCGCGACAACGGAAATTCCGTGTCTTCAACGACGTCGTGCAGGAGCGCGGCCGTCAAGGTCGTAGCATCCAGCCGCATGTCCGCAAGTATGTGGGCCACTTCGAGCAAGTGGGTCAAATAAGGATCGCCGGAGCTTCGTACCTGGTCGCGGTGCCGTTCGGCGGCAATTTCATACGCGCGCCGCACCACCCAGGGATCTTCTGAGGGACGATGCTTGCGCAGCTTCGCCAGTAACTCCTCAAGACGCGCGTCGAGCTGCCGCTCGGTACGGTCGCGGTGGAAATGGAGCGGCAGATTATTCGACGACGGCATATAACCTGTTGGATGACCTCTGGATCGTTCGGTTACAATATCGTTCTTTTTCAATATTGTAGCGCAGGATGGCCCCGATCGGACGAAACACGAAGAAACTCAGAGCGTCGTCAACATAGCAGCTGAGGCTGTGGATGGCACATACTCTTCTATAGATCCGGAAGTTTGTCCGCAAGTTCGCTTGCCAATTTACTGACGTCGGTTGCATCGCTGAAGCTTTTCAGTTCCTGAGCGGTCGATCCGCCCTCGATGCCTAAGCGCTGACAAATCTTATGCTGCATTTGCAACATGGCCGTCAGCTCTTGCTCCGCCAACATTCCTACCTGCAGATCCAGATGGGAGCGTCTATCCGCCTGCCTGGTCATGCGGTTTTGGCTGATGAGCACGAAAATGGTGAGCAGCACGCTTTCGGAAGAGATCACCAGAGCCAAAATCCCAAAAGGAAAAGGGTCGAACGGTTTCACGCCCGGAATCACGTTTAGGTTGATGGCGCTCCAGGTCAGCACTAGGAGGACCTGGAGCATCAAAAATGAAACGCTGCCGATAAATTTAGCGACCGCGTCGCTCACGCGTTCTGAGATGGTGCGCCGGTGCAGCGCTTCATGCTCAAGCTTAACAATGGCATCTATGTTTAACTGCGTGGGATGCGCAGCTTCGCTGCTGGTTGGGTCTTTGATGGCCATGGATACCTCGGCTGACGACCACGAGTTTACCGAAAAGGGCTTGCCAAATGAAAAAGGCGGTTCCGTGAGATGCCCTTTGGAAATTTTCCGGCCATCACCGTCGCCATTCCTCTGGTATTCTTTTGCGCGACTTTTAAGGAGAGCTAATGACGCACCCGTATGAAACCGATGTGAACCGCCAACCCAGCGAAACAGGCGCCGACTCGTTGGGTCGTCGTAAATTTCTGCGAACCTCCTCATTGGCTGCTGTAGCTGGCGCTGCGGCTTTCGGTTGGCCACACCGCTCCCATGCGGCGGCCGCTGACCTGGACGCTATCAACGCCGAAATTACCAAGCGTCACGACGAAAGCGTGAAGCGCCTGCAGAATTGGATTCGCCAACCTTCCATCGCCGCGGAAAATCGCGGCATGAACGAAGGCTGCGAGCTCACCATGAACATGCTTCGGGAAGCGGGTTTCGGTCAGGTAACCAAAGTTTCGACGGATGGCCAACCCGGTATTTTCGCGACATTCGATGCAGGTGCGCCGCGAACTGTCGGCCTATATTTCATGTACGACGTAAAGCAGGCGGACCCTGCGGAATGGTCTTCTCCGCCGTTCGACGCCGCTTTGGTGGACAAACCCGGCCTTGGCAAAGTCATTGTCGGCCGCGGAGCAGTAAATCAGAAAGGCCCGGAAGCCACGTTCCTCGCCGCTTTGCACGCGATTCGCGGCGCCGGCAAAAAACTCCCGGTCAATTTCGTGTTTGTCGCGGAAGGCGAAGAAGAAATCGGCTCGCCACATTTTCCGCAAATTGTTAACCGTCCCGAGGTGCAAGCTGCACTGCGCAAGTGCACCGGCGTGTTCATGCCGTTCGCAGCGCAGGGGCTGGCGGGCGACGTCACCATGTTTCTTGGCGCCAAAGGTGTGGTTGAACTGGAATTGACTTCGAGCGGGGAGAAATGGGGTCGCGGCCCGCGAAAAGACATCCACTCCAGCAATAAGGCGAGGGTGGACAGTCCGGCATGGCATCTTGTCGAGGCTTTGGCCACGCTTGTGTCTCCCGACGGAAACGACCCGGTGATCGAAGGCTACGCGGCCAAAGCTCGCCCGCTTTCCGCTGCAGAGAAGCAAATGGTCGCGGACGCGGCAAAACGCTTAAGCGAGGCTGAGGCCAAGAAACTTCTAGGAGTTGAGCGTTGGGTTCACGACGTCAATTGGCAAGAAGCGCTGGAGTTACTCACATCTAGCCCTACCGTAAATATTGAAGGCCTGGTTGGCGGCTACACTGGTGCGGGCGGCAAGACCATCTTACCTGGCAAAGCCGTCGCCAAGATGGATCTGCGGCTTGTGCCGGACATGACCGCCGCCGAAGCGCTCGCCTCTCTGAAGGCCCACCTCGCCAAACACGGATTCGCAGATATCGACGTGCACATGAGTGGAGGTTACGATCCCACTACCACCGCGGGCGATGCCCAGATTATCCGCGCCGCCACCGCGGTATACCATAAAAATGGGATCGACCCGGTTGTACTTCCCAGGCTGGCCGGTTCGTGGCCCGGCTACGTGTTTACGGGCGATCCTCTTCGTCTACCCGCGGGCCATTTTGGGCTTGGCCACGGCAATGGCGCTCATGCGCCCGACGAATATTATGTGATCGAATCGACCAATTCGAAATTACAAGGCATGGACGGAGCCGCAAGATCGCACGTCGAGTTTCTGTACGAACTGGCGTCAATCGCTTAGCCTTGCAGACAATAAAAAAGGGCATTCGTGAGAATGCCCTCTGGAATTTTCCGTTGTTGTTGTAGTGGCTAGGAAGTCTGCTGCGGTTGCTCAGCGCGCTTCTGCTTGATTTCTTTTACCTTTTCGACCAAGTCGTCAGCCTGTTTCTGATAGCTGGCGCGTTCCTCGGCACTTTCCGCCATGTCGGCCTTGCGGCGGTAAAGCAAATTCAAATAAGCCATGGCATCATCGTAATCCGGCCGGAGTTGAATGGCCTTCTGCAGGGACGCGATTCCCTCGTCTACCAATTTCCCATACTTGTCGATGAACTGGGTACGGACAGCAGCCGGCAGGGGATCGCTTTCTTTGACCTGCTTATTAATATGTTCTTTGTTGTACTCCGTGCGCAACTCCGCGTTGCCGCGGAATGCTTGCGTCCAATCGATTACGCCGATCCAGTAATACGGCTCCGGATCGGTTGGCTTCAGCTCGATATGCTTCTGATGGTAAGACTTTGACTCCTGAAACTTTTCAGGGTTGTAAGGCTGGCCGCTCATCTGAAACAGAATGGAACCAATACCGTCAATGGCGCTCAAATTGTTCGGATCTTTTTCCAGCACGCCTTTGAATTCGTCGATGGCTGCCTTGCCACGCTTGACGTTCTCGTCGGAAGGCGCACCAGGTATGTATTGGCTGGCGTACGCGGTTGCCAGATACAAACGCGCATTGAGAAGCGATGGATCGAGGTCCTTGGCTTGTTTGAAATCCTCAACGGCGGCATCGTACTGGCCGTTTTTGAAGTTGGCGACACCTTTGTTGAGCAAGTCGCGGGCCTTGAGTTTGTTGCACCCTGAACCCGCGGCCACCACAACCGCCAGCAACGCGAGCGAAAAACCGCGGCGAGCGATTCGAACCGATGAAGCATAAGTCATCGAATCAACCATCCCTGTAAGGCGCGACCCTAAGAAGGTCCACGCGAGGATTCACGTCCGCCCTGCGAGGGGCATTTTATACTTGATAATTTATTGACCAGCTTCAAGCTTGGCCGTAATTAATCCAACTTTGTCGATGCCGGATCCGCGCATGATATCGATGGCCCGCGCGACGTCCATGAACAGTACATCGTTCTCGCCTTTGACGAAAGCTACTTTCTCGGCACGGTCCTTGAAAATCTGCTCCATACGAGGTCCCAGCCCGTCCCAGGTCACATCCTCGCTATTAATTTTCAGCTTGCCATTCTGCGCAACCTGCACCACCACGGTTTTGTCATTCAGTTCCTGATTTTGGTCCTTGTTAGGATTGGGTTGCGGAACGAGAGCGTCCAGACCCTTAGGCGTCAACGGCGTGATGACCATGAAAATGATCAACAACACCAACAAAATATCGATCAGCGGAACGACGTTCATTTCCGCCATCGCACCACCCTTACTTTCACCAACGGTCATGCCCATTGCAGATCTCCTATTCGTTGCCGAGGGCGACCTGAACCTTCATCCATCAAGATTCAGGGAGCCCCAAATACTTTCGGTTAAGTTGACGGCTGCCCGTTTGGAGGAGGTGGCGGAGTTTCGCGGTTCTGCCTTCTCTCCGTTAGCAAGCCAAGCTGATCGACGCCCGCGGATCGAATCTCATCTACCACTGCGACGACATCTCCGTATTTGGCACGGGCGTCACTTCGAACATAAACGGTCTTGTCGAGACGGTTCGAGAGGCGATCCTTCACTTGGCCGGTGATGTCTTCCTTGCTGATGGCCGTATTCCCCAAGTAAATTTTGCCGTCGCGAGTTACCGCCACGATTACCGCATCATCTTTGTCCGCGTCTTGCATGTCCCGCGGCGTGTTGGCGGTGACCATGTCCACGGACACGCCCTTGGTTAACATGGGCGTGACGACCATGAAGATGATCAGCAGCACTAACATGATGTCGGCCATGGGAATTACGTTTGGCGACGACATCTGCGCCCCGACTGTGGGTTTATACGCCATGGCCGGTTACTTTCTGGCGCCGCGGCGCAGAATGAAGTAGTTGATCAACTCCATGGAGGAGTTGTCCATCTCCACGTCGAAGGCTTCCACCTTATTGGTGAAATAGTTGTAGGCCCACACCGCAGGCACGGCAACCAACAAACCGAATGCAGTGGTTACCAAGGCTTCCGCGATACCGCCGGCCACGGCCGACAAACCAGTAGCCTTGCTGGTCTCGATACCTTTAAACGCGTTCAAAATTCCGACCACGGTACCGAACAGTCCCACGAATGGAGCCGTGGATCCGATGGTCGCCAGCGCCGAGAGACCGCGCTTCATTTCCGCGTGTACGATGGCGATGGAGCGCTCCAGGCCGCGCTTGGCAGCTTCGATTACGTCGGCGTCAGACACCTGCTGCGAAGCGGACTGAAACTCGGACAGGCCAGTGGCCACAACCTTGGCGATATGGCTCTTCTTATTTCGTTCCGCGATGGCGATCGCTTCATCCAGTTTGCCTTCCTTCAACGCCCCGGCAACCTGTTGAACGAACACACGCGACTGCTTGCGTGCCGCGCTATACATCAAGGCGCGATCGATCATCACACCGAAAGAATAAACGGAAAGAACAAACAAAATACCTACTACAACCCTGGGCAGGGTGCTCATCGTGGACCACATGCTCTGCAAGCTCCACGTGCTAGTTGTGGGTGCTTGCAGGAATATGGCCGCATGTACGTACAGAGTGGCTAACATTCGTATGCTCCTTAAGAGTGTTTGCTAAACCTTTCTACTCGGCCCGAAACGCCTGCCCCATGACGGGCGCCACGTACCGTAAAAACGTGAAACCGTACAAACCTGTTACTGGTTGAGAGAGAAAATTACGTCGATGGTGGTATCTACTTCGACGGGCTCGCCGTTCAAAGTGGTTGCTTGATAACGCCATTGCCTCACGGCATCCAGCGCCGCCTGCACGAGAAGCGGGTGACCGGAAATAACTTCAAGCTGCTCGACGGTGCCGTTCTTGGCGATGATGGCGTGCAGCCTTACGGTGCCGGAAATGCGCGTCTGACGCGCCAGCGGCGGATACATCGGCTGAACCTTGTTCATCAACTTAGCCGCCTGCACCTGGCCGCCTTGCCGGATACGCGTCTGAGTCGGCTTCGGTGGTGGAGGTGCTGTACCTACGCCACCAATGACGCCGCCGATAACGCCGCCCATCTGGCCGCCAGAGACGCCGCCAACTACTCCACCCTGCATACCGGACATGTCCGGAGCGTCTTCCTTAATAATTTTGATGTCCTTCGGTATGACCTTCGGGGTGACCAGCTTGCCGGCATCCATCAAGTGCACTTGCGGCTTAACGTGAACGACTTGGGCGATGGGAGGTGGCGGGGGAGGTGGAGGAGGAGGAGGTGCAACCAGAAGAGTTGCCATCATAGTCTTCGGCAGTGCCTCTGTATAAATTAGCGGTATCAAGATTAATACCGCCAGAAAAGCCACCTGGAAAATCATGGACAGCACGACCGTCCAGGGCTTATTCGTTTTCTTTGGATTTGGACTCGAGACCACCATCTCGTCAAACATGGTTACTACCTCCTCCCGGCAGGCGCGAGACGCCCAGAGGCGCCCGAACTTGCGCGGGTTTTACCACCGGCTGCAGATCCGGTACTTGTTGCAAGACCTTGGCCTCGCCAGCGATTCCACGCCACCACCAACGGTGCGGCGATGCCAAAACTGGAGTACGTTCCTACCACAATCCCTACCACTAAGGCAAAGGAGAAAGCGCGCAATACCTGCCCGCCCATCAGAAACAAAACCAGCACGGTAAGAAAGGTAAGCCCGCTGGTCAAAAGCGTCCGCGAAAGTGTCTGGTTGATGGACTTATTCACCACGTCCGCAAATGATTCACGGCGCAGCAAACGGTTGTTTTCGCGTATACGATCGAAAATGACGATGGTGTCATTCATCGAATATCCAACCAGAGTCAACAACGCTGCAATCACTGTCAGGGAAATTTCAAAATGCAGCAGCGACAAAAATCCAATCGTGATCAAGACATCGTGAAAAACCGCGAGGACGGCGGCAGCCCCGTAAACCCATTCGAAGCGGAAGGCAATATATACCAGCATGCCTGCTAAAGCATAGAGGGTAACTAGAATTGCCTGACGCCTCAGCTCGCTGCCGACTTTGGGGCCTACGATTTCGACGTTGCGAATCGCAAAGGAGCCCAAACTGTAGTTGTCTTTCAGCGCGGCAATCACCGCGGGAGTCACGCCATTTACGTTCGAAAGCTCGTCGAAGTTCGTCAGCACGCCATTCTTATTGCGATCCCGGTAATCCAGAATCTTTTTTGCCAATTGAGAATAACGGTCACCGGCGTTGGTGCTCAGCAGCAGCGGATCGCGTTCGGTCAAGAAGGCCGTAAGGGAAGAAGGAGTCGCGGCGTTGAAATCCGGTTTGCCCGCGTTCGAAGTTCCATAAATGGTGCTGAGCGCGTTGATGATTTGCGTCTTGCTAACGTCCAGCGCCTGATCGCCTTGGCCTTTTTGTTCCAGGCTGATAATCACTTCGTTCGCATTGGGATTGGCGATATCGCTGATGGACTGGATCTCGCTGTTGCCCAGCCCCTGGGCAGCAAGCCCCGAGCGTAGCCGGTCGATGTTCGGCGGCTGTGCAAAACGCACGTCCACGTTGGTCCCACCCTTGAAATCCAACCCGTAGCGTATACCGCCTTGAGAAACGATCGAAATGATACCCGCCAGCAACAGCAGTCCGCTGAGCGCGAAGAAGTACTTCGCCTTGCCCATCCAGTCGATATTGGGCTGTTTGAAAAGCTCGATCATGCCCGTCTTGGCTTCCCTTCCTTAGACTCCAAAGGGTTCCCGTTTGTTCCCGGCGCGGTAGGTATACCAAACGACGAACGGAGTCTTCACTATAACCGTCGTGTTTTGTATCCAGAGAACCGTGTATTAACAGGTCCTAGTACAGTCTAAAGCCTTCCTAAATACTGAGTTCTGCTTGCCGATCCATCTTCGACAAGTGGTATTGAAAGATCGTTTTGGACACAAAGATTGCGGTAAAGACGTTGGCGATCAAGCCGATCGTCAGGGTAATCGCAAAGCCCCGGATCGGGCCGGTGCCAAACAGAAATAGGAAGAAAGCGGAAACCACCGTCGTAACGTGCGTGTCGATGATGGTGAGGAAGGCTTTCGCAAAACCGACCTCCACGGCCGCCGCGGCAGACTTTCCATTGCGTAATTCTTCGCGGATGCGTTCGAAGACTAGAACGTTCGAATCCACGCCCATACCTATGGTCAAAATGACGCCGGCGATGCCCGGCAGCGTCAGAACCGCTCCAGCCAGCGCCAGCACTGCGAGCAAAATGATCAGGTTCATGATCAAAGCCAGAACCGCGTTCAGGCCTGACCAGCGGTAATAGAAGAGCATGAAAGCCATGACTACCAAAAGGCTGAGGATCGACGCCTGCACGCCGTGCCTTATGGAATCGGCGCCCAAGGATGGTCCGACAGTGCGCTCTTCGAGATATTTAATGGATGCAGGCAAAGCGCCGGCGCGCAGCACCAACGCGAGGTCGTGTGCGGATTCCTGGCTGAAATTTCCCTCGATCATTCCGGAATCATCGATGCGCCCATTGATCACTGGCGCGGAATAAACACGATGTTCCAACACGATGGCCATCTGGCGGCCTTTATTCTGTTCGGTAAACGGCCCAAATCGCTTCGCGGCGTCGCCAGACAACGTAAAGTTCACTTCAAATTGGCCCGGATTATTGGTGTTGCGATTTTCCGTAGCGCTGCGCAAGTCGCGCCCCGTCACCACTGGCGCCCGGCTCAACACATACCAACTTTCGCCGGTCTCGCGCGTGCCGGAGGAAGTGCGTCGCTCAGAGTTGCCGGGAACCAATTCGGTGTTGGGAGGGAGAACGCCGCCATGTTTTGCCAATGCTTCGGATTCCGAGGTATATGACGTCGGATCCTCGACCAGCTTCAATTCCAGCTGACCGCCTGCCTGAATTACCGCTTTGGCCCGGGTGGGATCGCCTTCGCCAGGCAGTTGCACGAGAATCTCGTTGTCCTTGCGGCCGTGCAGCTGGATGGTAGGCTCGGTCAAGCCAAGCGCATTGATGCGTCGCTCGATGGTCTCAAGCGACTGCTGCATGGTTTGGTCCTGGATCTGCGCGATGGCGGCAGTGCGTAAGGTCAGCAGATATGCCGAAGGATCGCCGGGAGCCGGAGACAGATCCCACACATTGCTATATTGCGAGGTGACGATGTCGCGAAATGTGGAAAGCTGCGCGGAATCGATGTTGCGCACCAGAATGTGAGTGTCGTCCACGCGGCGGATTTCGTCGTAGTGAATATCTTTGGCGCGCAATTGACTGATCAGCCGGTCGACCGTCTGGTCTGTCTCCTGTGCAATGGCTTCCTGCACCTGCACTTGAAGAATCAGGTGCGTGCCGCCCTGAAGGTCCAGGCCGAGCCTGATCTGGTGGCTGAAATTATCTTTTATGTCTTGTATCGAGGTTGGAAATTTCGGCGTGCCAATAAGCACGTAAATACAAACAAGGATGACAGCAACGATGAACAGCGCTTTCCACTTCAGATTGGGATTCATGATTAGAAGATCAGGAGCATGGCCGGGTGGCGGCGAAAATTAGGTTGCATCCGTTATTTTGCATCTTCCGGCGTCTCCACCTGCGCAATGGCAGACCTGGCGACGCGAATTTTTACTTGTGGGTCCGTGGCGATTTTCAGAATTACAGAGTCGCCGTCAAGGCCGTTAATGGTGCCATAAATGCCGCCGCTGGTGATCACGCGATCACCCGCTTTTATGGCTGAAAGCATTTCCTGAACTTTCTTGCGCTGCCGCTGCTGCGGCATGATGACCATGAAATACATGATCGCGAACATCAGTCCCAGCGGGATCAGGAAACTGGAGAAGCCCGACGACGGGCTTGCCTGGAAAAACGTAGCCAAAATCATGATGATATGTGCAACCAATCCCTTCTTTTACCTGCAAGCCTTGGGTTTATTCCGAGAACGGCACCCAGCATACCTCAAAAAAGCAGGGGAAATTTGCCCTGGGGCAAGTTCCCCGCCTCCATCCCCGCCATTATCTTGGATATTAGCGGCCGCGATGCGTCTGCCCGCGGTCATCTTCGGCGTCCGGAACAAAGCGCCCAATTACGCGCCTCGATTCACCACTTCAGGCCGGACCGGCCACATAACAGGCCTGCATCTCTGCTGAGAATTTTGCGAGGTTCCCGAACTCGATAGCCTCGCGGATTTGCCGCATGATGTCAAGGTAAAAGTGGATATTGTGGTGGGTCGCCAGGATCGACGCAGTGATTTCTCCAGCCGCAAAAAGGTGACGCAGATAGGCACGCGTGTAACGTTTGCAAACGCTGCAGCTGCACTGCGGATCGATCGGCCGGGTGTCCGCAGCATAGCGTGCGTTTTTGATCAGCACGCGGCCTTCGCTGGTATATAAACAGGCGTGCCGCGCGGCCCGCGTGGGTAACACGCAGTCCATCATATCTATACCCAAGGCTACGTAATCAGCGAGTTGCTCCGGTTTGCCAACGCCCATCAAATATCTAGGACGATCTGCAGGCAGCAAAGCCGTCACCTCGCTGGTCATTTCGCATGTCATGGAATGAGGCTCGCCCACAGCCAGTCCGCCCACCGCGTATCCGGGAAAATCCAGGTCGAGCAACTGCCGCGCGCTCTCACGCCGCAAATCCGCAAACGTAGCTCCCTGAACGATCCCGAATTGCCATTGCCTTACCCCTGGGTACAAATCTTCATTCGCCAAAAAATGCTGCCGCGCTTGCTTGGCCCACCGTGTTGTTCGAACCACCGCAGCTTCCGCTTTTTCTCGCGGCGCGGGCGTCTCGATGCATTCATCCAGCACCATGGCAATGTCCGAACCCAATGCGAGCTGAATTTCGACAGTTTTTTCTGGAGTTAATAAATGTTCGGATCCATCCAGGTGAGAGCGAAAGGTGACCCCTTCGTCGGTGACTTTTCGCAACGCCGAAAGACTGAAAACCTGGTACCCGCCGGAGTCCGTCAGCAGCGCCCGTTGCCAGGACATAAACTGGTGCAAGCCGCCCAGCTTTCGAATCAATTCGTGTCCCGGTCTTAGATATAGATGATAAGTGTTGGCCAGGAGGATGCTCGCGCCCAGTTCTTCGAGCGCTTCATGCGTCAGAGCCTTGATTGTTGCGGCGGTTCCCACCGGCATGAATGCCGGCGTTTCAATCTGTCCGTGCGGTGTTGCGAGGCGTCCGCGGCGGGCGCCGGTCGCTTCGGTTTTTTGTACTTCAAACGAAAAATTCACCTAGGCAGTTTAGCAGCAGCCGCTTCTAAAACATGGCCCACGCCACTTTACCCAAAACCCAAACGGCCCACAGGCCGAACACCGTGAGGAACGCGCCGGCTGGTTTAATTTTCTTCCGGTTTGCAGCCGAAAAGCCGGAAGCCAGCAGCGTCATCGTCCATATCCAGAACAACTCCAGTGACTGTCCCAACGCTTCAAGCCACTTCGGCGCGTCGTCCGGTAAGAAGGCCCCAAGGCTGCTGGCCAAGAAATGTTCAGGGTCCACATCGCCGCGAGGTTTAATCACGAGAATGATAATTGCCAAAAGGCTGCTGATTATTAAAGGGACGAAGGCGTGCGAAACGATGCCAAAAGCTGCCTGGAAGGTTAGCGCCGCGCCGTGAAAAAGATTGAATGCTCCCCAGTAAATCAGCGTCATCAGTACGACAAACACCGCCGTGAAGATTACGCCGAAGGCAAACGCAAACATGGGCGCGTACTTCACCTGATTTTCGAGTACGCGGTCCTTTTGGTCTTGCGGCATTTGATCGAATCGAGAATTCTTGCTCATCTGGCGCTCAAAAAAACTGCGCCAGTCTGTTTTCTGGGCGAGGAGGCCAGAAACAATAATGCCCAGGACGCAAAGCGTGAGGAATGGCACTACCCATGTGGGGCGCCGCGCAATTTCCGCAAATGTGCGCTTGGGATTAACGATCATGCCAGCCATCCGACCTAGCGCGCCGGTTGCAGGCGGGTTCGTGGGCTGGCTTGCCGGTTGAGCTTCAGGTATTGGTAATGGGTTGTCTGACATGAATCTCCTTATGCGGTGTAGCCGCCCCAGACACTTCGTAAAGACCGCATTAGTGTAGACGCGCTCGCAATGGAAATTGCTAAACCTGGCCGACGTAGAGGATACGCCGGAAAGCCCAATAACTTACCAGGCGGATGACAAATTTATCCTACGGGGAGCGCCGGGACCGCGGACAGCAGTTCGCGCGTATACTCGTGTGCCGGCTGATGCAGCACCTGTTCAGCTTCGCCCACCTCGACGAATTTCCCGCCACGCATCACCGCGATGCGCGTTGCGAGCTGCGCCACGACTGGCAAGCTGTGCGATATGAAAACATAGGTAAGGTTAAATTCCGACTGTAATTCTCGTAAGAGCAGCAACACCTGCGCCCCTACGGAAACGTCCAGTGCAGAAACCGGCTCGTCCGCGACAATTAACTTGGGTCGCAGAATCAGCGTGCGCGCAATTCCGATTCTTTGCCGTTGGCCGCCTGAAAACTCGTGAGGATAGCGGCGCAGCGCGTCCGAGCGAAGTCCCACTCGCTCCAGAATTGCTAACGTCCGCGAACTCCGCTCGGCTTTGGAAAGCTTAGGCTCATGGATGGCCAGAGGTTCGCCGACTATTTCTCCGACACGCATGCGTGGATCAAGCGAAGCAAACGGATCTTGAAAGATCATCTGCATCTCGCGGCGTTGCGCTCGTAGTTCCGCACCGGTGAGGGCAAGCAGATCGCGTCCTGCAAAGACGATCTGTCCGCTGTCGGGCTCTATTAATCGCAAGAGCATGCGCGCCAGTGTGGTCTTGCCGCACCCGCTTTCGCCCACTACTGCAAACGTTTCGCCCTGGGTAACCACGAAGCTGACGTGATCCACGGCAACAAACTGCTCATGCGCGGAAGCGCGTTTGAATGGGCCGCCGCCGCGGCTATAACGTTTCGACAGGTCGCGCACAGATAGAAAGCTAGAAATGGAAATCTCCAGTCAGCCTTTAATACTCATTGCTGCAGTGCCTTCCTTTGCGACCAGAATGCATCGTGCTGCATGGTTGTGTCCGGCATCGCGCAACTCCGGCACAGCCAACCGGCATTCCGGCAGCCGCACCGGGCAACGCGGTTCGAAGGAACATCCCGGCGGAAGCTCGGTAAGTTGCGGAACAATTCCAGGAATGGGCGAAAGCCGTCCTCGTTCAAGCGTCGGCGATGCGGCGATCAGCCCTTGCGTGTAGGGGTGCCGCGGCGTACGAAGCACATCGCCGACTCGGCCTTGTTCCACGATGCGGCCGGCGTACATCACTGCCACGCGATCGGCCACTCGCGCCACCACTCCCAAGTCGTGAGTGATAAATAGCAAGCCCAAGCCAAGTCTGCGCCGCAGCCCGTCCAGCAATTCGAGAATTTGCTTTTGTACGGTTACATCCAGCGCGGTGGTAGGCTCGTCCGCGATCAACAGTCGCGGCTTATTCAGCGGCGTACCGGGCTTGCGAAATTCCAACGGTGTCGGTTCCTCTTCGGAATCGCTCACCCCCGCGGCGATGGCCATCGCGATCATCACTCTTTGGCGCAAGCCGCCTGATAGCTGGTGCGGAAATTGCCCGGCGCGAACCGACGGCTCCGGCACAGCCGCAAGCCGCAGCGCTTCGAGGGCCCAATAATCAATCCGCCCTTTATTTGTGTCTGGAAAATGCGCGGCAATCGCTTCGGCGATTTGCTGTCCCACACGCATCACGGGGTTCAGCGACGTCATGGGCTCCTGAAAAATCATCGCTACGTCCAGGCCGCGCAGCCGCTGCCAGCTGGCCTCGCCCAATAACGCCAGATTTTGCGGTGCCGCATTGGCGGGCGCCAGCATGGCCTCGCCGTTTACTCGCGCCCCCGGCGGCAACAATCCCATCAACGACAGCGCCGTCATGGTCTTGCCGCTGCCCGATTCTCCAACAAG
>DASYJM010000286.1:0-39140 GCA_035996445.1 Candidatus Acidiferrum sp.
ACCACGCTTGCCAAAAGGGCTGGCGAATTCTCGATTGGAAACGATCTTCGCGTCACTCGCTTGGGATTTGGATCCATGCGCCTCACCGGCAAAGGAGTTTGGGGTCCGCCTGCAGATCACGCCGAAGCGATTTCCGTCCTACAACGCGCCGTCGAACTCGGAATTAATTTCATCGACACCGCCGATTCCTACGGCCCCCACGTTGCCGAAGAATTAATCGCCGAGGCCTTGCATCCTTATCCTGCAGATCTAGTGATCGCCACCAAGGGTGGCTTTGACCGCCCGGGCCCCGACCGCTGGGTGGAGAACGGAAGACCCGAGCATCTCCTCTCCGCTTGTGAGGGCAGCTTGCGCCGCCTGCGCCTGGATCGCATAGACCTTTATCAGTTGCATCGCATTGATCCGAAAGTGCCGGCCGAAGATCAGTTGGGAACACTGAAGAACTTGCAGGCTCAAGGCAAGATCAAGCACATCGGTTTGTCGGAAGTAAACGTCGGTCAACTCCAGCATGCACAAAAGATCGTGAATGTCGTGAGTGTGCAAAATCGTTACAGCGTGACCGATCGCGGATCAGAAGACGTTCTTAGCTACTGTGAGCAACAAGAGATTGCTTTTATCCCATGGTATCCACTGGCAGCTGGCCGCCTTGCAGGTCCGGACAGCCCCGTCGGCCGCGTGGCCAGGCAATTGAACGCGACGCCATCACAGGTCGCAATAGCGTGGTTGCTTAAGCGATCGCCAGTAATGCTACCCATTCCCGGCACATCCAAAGTCCAGCATCTTGAGGAAAATGTCGCTGCCGCCGGCTTGCAGATCGACGATTCCGAATTTAAAGCGCTCCAACGTTCTGCCATCGCAAGCTGATTAATGTGCGGGTCCGACTCGGACTAAGGTCCTGAGCGTTGTGGCTACCCGTGTCCCGTCGGAAAACATCGGCCTCGTTTAGAACCATCAACTTGTTTTATCACCGGCTTGATATCCACGACCGGAGTTCCATCGATTGCTTCGATTGGCCCGATCAGCAACCTATTCTCAATAATTCGCCGAACAGTCACCACATGAAGACCCAATGGGTTCGGGCGATCAGGAGATCGTGTCGCGAAAACACCGGTAAGCGGACGGCTCCTGTCCGAACGCGGGTGAACTCTCAACGTGTCGCGCCGGGCTTCATGCAGCCAGGTTACAACAATGATGTCATCGCCGGCCTTGAGTCCGTCGAGGCCCTGCGCCACTAATGGACTTACTTCCACCCAGGCGTCCGGAGCGCCCTCCGAACCTTGTTTGGGAGCCTGCGCGCGTGTTTTGATGGTGGATCGCAATGTCCCAATTGGACGGAGCCGCGCAAGTCTGCCACTCTTCACCGATAAACCCATTCTGTTCTGAACCTCCAATTCCGTTGAATCGAATTAAGCGTTCCACGAAGTTGCGTTTTGCCTGCAAACCGCGCACCGAGAGTACCCTAACTCTAGTGTAAAAGTCGGCGCGTAACTTTCTCCATCGCACTATGGATTCGGCGAACTGTCATCCTTTGCATGACCCGGAGGGAACCACAATATCGTTTTTCTCAGCCCTCTCTTGTGGCATCATCATGCGCCGTAAGATTTATTCCCCCAGCAACGCATGGTTTTGTGCTTACATTCCCAGCGTGCCGGCGGCATGTCCAGCGTCCCGCAGGCATCACATCGCACAGCGGCGCGAGCCTAAGCATTTACTGGATCTGCACACGGAGGCCACCTGATGGCAATTGTGAACACCAATACCCCCCCAAAGGCATCGTCCTATTCGCCGGCCCCAGCCTCCACCAACAAAGCCGCCCTGGCCTTAGTCACCACACTTTTCTTCTTCTGGGGTTTCGTAACCGTCCTAAACGACATTCTAGTGCCCCATCTGAAATCCATTTTCGATTTGAACTACACCAAAGTGATGCTCATTCAGTTTGCCTTCTTCTCCGCGTACTTTGTTTTTTCCATTCCCTCGGCAAAACTCGTCGACGCCATTGGATACAAAAAGACCATGGTCACGGGCCTCTTCACCATGGGCGTAGGCGCGCTGCTCTTTATCCCGGCGGCCAGCAACGCGTCATTTCCGCTTTTTCTAGTAGCGCTCATGACCCTCGCTGCAGGCATCACCGCTTTGCAGGTAGCTGCTAATCCCTACGTCGCTGTTTTGGGCCCACCGGAAACTGCTTCCAGTAGGTTAAATCTCACCCAAGCCTTCAATTCTTTAGGCACTACCATCGGCCCGTATCTGGGCGGCCTCTTGATCCTGAACGCCAACTTCAAAGGTACTGGCGAGACTCGTCAAATGTCCGCGGACGTTTTGCAAGCCTACCGCGTTCAGGAAGCTTCCTCTGTAAAGCTCCCGTATCTCATCATCGGAGTGTCGCTGATCATTTTTGGAATCATCATAGCCATGTTCAAGTTGCCGGAGATTCCTGGCGCTGCTCGCCACGCCGGCACCGCCGTGAAAGCCAGCTTGTGGAAGTATCGGCAACTGGTTTTCGGGATGATTGGCATTTTTCTATACGTGGGTGCGGAAGTTTCCATCGGCAGCTTTTTAATCAACTATTTCGGCCAGTCGGAGATTGGAGGTCTGTCGGAACTCGCCGCAGCCAAGTACGTCACCTACTACTGGGGAGGTGCCATGGTTGGCCGCTTCATCGGCTCTGCCATTCTTCAGAAAGTAAAAACCGGCACCGTGCTCGCCGTTGCCGCCATAACGGCCTGCGCCTTGGTTTGCATTTCCATGCTAACCACTGGCCACACAGCGATGTATAGCATCATTGCGGTCGGTCTCTTCAATTCCATTATGTTCCCCAGTATTTTCACACTCGGGATTGCGGAGCTCGGCCCGCTAACCGGCGATGGTTCCGGAATGTTGGTGATGGCCATCGTAGGAGGCGCAATACTGCCGGTTCTGCAAGGCGCTCTCGCCGATCGCATCGGAATCCACCACGCATTCATCATCCCGGCGATTTGCTACCTTTATATTCTGTATTACGCACTGTGGGGCTCGCGGCCGACTCCGGTCGTTGTTGCCCAGACTCCGGTTACTGCTCAATGAGTGTTGCCCGGTGACGCGCTAAAATCGAATCGTCAATGGCAACCAGCGACCAAAACACCTATGTAATCGGCGTCGACATTGGTGGAACCAAAGTAGCCGCTGGTTTCGTCAACCACGCGGGCGAAATTAGTCACGTCACTCGTGTTCCGATGGTGAGCGACGGTGATGCAGCTGCAGGCCTCAACTCCGTAATTGAGGCCATCGATTCTCTGCTGGCGAAGGCTCAACAAAACCATTGGACCATTCGCGCCATCGGCATTTGCGCCCCCGGTCCGCTTGACCCCAACACCGGCGTGGTCATCAATCCGCCCAACGTTACTTGTTGGCGAAATTTTCCACTCGCCGCCGAAATTTCAAAACGCTATCGCGTGCCCGTAAAAATCGAAAATGATGCCAACGCCGCGGCCTTGGCGGAGGTTCTGTGGGGCGCGGGGAAAGGCTACCCCAAAGTTTTTTACATCTCCATCGGCACGGGAATCGGTACAGGTTTTATCCTTGACGGCCACATTTACAATGGACGTACCGGCGCTGCCCCTGAGGGCGGGCACGTAAGCATTGATTACCGCGGGCCGGTATGCGGCTGCGGAAAACGCGGATGCATCGAAGTGTTCATTTCAGGTACGGCTATAGCAAAACGCGCTCAGGCAAAACTGGAAGCCGCCAACCTGTCTCATTCGCCGATGCTCGATTTGGCTGGCGGCAAAATCGCTGCGGTCACCTGCGAACTTGTGAATCAAGCTCACACAGGAGGGGACGAAATTGCCAAAGCTACGTTGCTGGATACCGTTGAACTTTTGGCGGTGTACCTGGGCAACACCATCGATCTCCTGGAACCCGACGTGATCGTCGTCGGCGGCGGCGTCGCCGGTGTCCTGAAACCTTTCTTCGATGAAGTTCGTGAGCGCATACCCAGTTGGTGCATCAATTCTCGATGCCGCGAAATTCCATTGATCTCCGCTCACTACGGTGCCAACTCTGGTATCGCCGGCGGAGCTGCGCTATGCAACTGACGGCGGTTTCCGTGAGATCGCTGGCGCTCCTATTTCACGTGCCCAGTGTCGCTCACGCGCAGGGCGGGCATCCGCAGCCCGCGCCTCCTCCGACCGGAGCCAAATCCGCCAAGTGCGCCGGCCGGCCGGTTCCTCAGTTGGAAGACATCACCTCGAAAACGGGTATCACCCTTAAACACACCTCCGACCCCGCGAAAAAATATATTGTCGTCCATGAGCGGCGGCGTAATTATTCTTGATTACGATCGCGACGGTTGGCCGGATATTTATTTCACCAACGCTCCGACCGTGGAGATGGCCTTAAAGGGCCAGAAAAGTCGCGGCGCGCTTTACCATAACAATCATGACGGAACTTTTAGCGACCTCACTGATGAATCCGGTTTGAGCGCGCCTTGCCGATGGCCGCTGGTCCACCGGTGATTACGGCGGCGATGGTAAGGCAGACAGACGAAATTCATAGCGGTGGAAGTTGCCGTCGGGAAAGATTGAAACTCTCGGAGACTTGGCCGCGGACCAATACTATTCAATACTCGAGGGGCAGAGCCTAGTGTCGGCCGAGCGCATTCGTCCCGCGCCACGCAAACGCTAGTGATAACATCCGCCTGATTCCAAAATTCATGGAGATGACCGTTCAAGTGAAAAAGGCTTCTTCGCTGATTCTGAAAAGGGTTTCTGCAGTTGCGCTTTTGAGTCTTGTAATTCTTCTAATGGGGAGCAAAGTCCCCCAGCGCGCTTCCAGCGACCCTCCAACGACAAAAATCTTTGGCTTCTCGCCGCAACACGCCGCGGAACAGGCCAGGCTCGAAGACCAATTAAAGAAATCCATCTCCACCGCTGAAATTCGCAAGCAACATCGATACTTCACCTCCATGCCACATCCCGCAGGTTCCATTCATGACCGCGAAGTCGCCGAATACATCGCCGCGCAATGGAGAAAGCAAGGCCTGGAAGATGTGATCATCCACCAGTACGATGTTCTCGGAACCAAGCCCGTCTCCACCAGCCTAGAAATGGTCGCGCCCACCACGTATCAAGCGCTTCTCCGCGAAGCGCCATACAACGTCGATCCCGACACAAAAAATCCCGAAGTCGCCAACGCCTGGCTGGGCTATTCCGCCAGCGGAGAAGTTACCGCGCCCGTCGTTTACGCCCACAGCGGAAATCCCGAAGACTACGACGTGCTCCGTAAAAGTGGCATCGACGTAAAAGGGAAAATTGTGCTGGTGCGTTACTCGAATCCTTACAGCTATCGCGGATTCAAAGCGCTCACCGCTGAAAAAAACGGTGCCGCCGCGTTGCTGATTTATTCCGACCCCGCGGAAGACGGCTACGTAAAGGGCAAAGTCTTTCCTGACGGCCCCTGGGGCCCAGAAACGCACATTCAGCGCGGCGCGATTACTTACGACTTCATCGTTCCCGGCGATCCGCTTACTCCGGGTTGGGCTTCGGTGTCGGGTGCAAAGCGCATTCCACAAAATGAAGCTCGCTCGCTACCTCACCTTGTCGCGTTGCCACTCTCCTGGCACGACGCCAAGCCGCTGCTCGAAAATATGAATGGCCCAACCGCGCCAAAAGATTGGCAAGGTGGATTGCCGATTACTTACCGCCTCACGGGATCCGTGCAAGCTCACCTCAAAGTGCAGATGGACAATTCCATTCAACCTTATTACGTCGTCGAAGCCCGCATCCGCGGCGCACAATTTCCCGACGAATGGGTCCTCCTCGGAAATCATCACGACGCGTGGGAGTACGGCGGAGTCGATCCCAGCAGCGGCACCGCGTCCATGATGGAGCTTACTCGCGCCTTCGGAACTATGTTAAAAAATGGCTTCCGGCCCAAGCGCACGCTGATTTTCTGCAGTTGGGATGGCGAAGAGATTGGCCTGACTGGCTCGACGGAGTGGGGTGAGCAGTTCGCCGATGATCTACGAAAAAAATTAATTGCTTACATCAACGTAGATTCCTCGGCATCCGGACCGAACTTCGATGGCGGCGCGGTCGGCTCACTGGCTCCCATGCTGGTGGAGGCCAGCTATTCCATCGCCGACCCCAGCGGAACGAGCCTGCATGACGCCTGGATTGAATCGACGGCCGCGGCGCGAAAAGACGACAAAGATATGGAGGCCGCAAACGACGAAAATTTAGTAAATACGCGCATTGGCAGCGGCTCCGACCACACCGTCTTTCTAAATTTCCTTGGACGCCCTGTTATCACACTCCAATTCGACGGTCCGTACGGCGTCTATCATGCCATGTACGACGATTTTTATTGGATGAACAAGTTTGGCGACCCCGGCTACAAATATCACGCCACCATGTCCGCGTTGTGGGGTCTCACCGCCCTACGCTTGGCGCAAGCCGATATTTTGCCCTTCGATTTTGCATTTTACGGCCGCACCCTTAACAGTTTTATCGAAGATCTTAAAAGAAATCCTCGTTATGAGGCAAAAAAAACCGATCTCGATACTTTGCAGAAGCGCGCTAGCGCCTTCGAAGCCGCCGGCAAAAACGTCAAATCACTTCTAGACCGCTTCGTGGCTTCTGGAAAAATAGACACGCAGGCGGCCGAGCAATACAACCAATCCATCTTAAAAGTCGAAAGTAACTGGCTGAATCCCGACGGCATCCCCGGCCGTCCGTGGTTCAAACATTTGCTGTATTGCGCGCGTTACACCTACGCGCATCTGGAACTTCCCGGCATTACTGAAGCCATCGAATCGCAAAATTGGGAAGAGGCGCAACGCCAGTCAGAGATTTTAGCTAAAGCCATCGACACCAACACCGCGCTTCTTCAACAGATGGAAAGAAAACTTCAGCAATAAACGCACTGAAAATGGGTTTCTTATCTCTTCAGACTCGCCGCAATTCTTAGAATCGTAGGATCCCTCTCGATCTCTTCAAGTTTCTTGGGCAGAGGAATACACCAGTTGGGGCGCGTATCTTCACCAGCCCCAGGCAAGTTGGGCCTCTTGTCCGCAGCCAAGCCATCTTCCAGAGATGCCAGCGTAATTACCGCCGGCGATCGCGCCAGCGCCTCATGCGTTTTAACAATTACGTCGGAAATGTGCTCGTGGTCATGCACGTTGGTCGCACGCTTGAGGTACAGCCGCATTTTGTCCGAGTTTTCTCTACTGGGTTCCAGTCCCAGTTGGGTTTGTTCTTCAAAGTCAGCGCCTGACCAGATGCCCGCGATGGTCGGCAAATCGTGCGTGGACACCGCCGCGACAGCCAGCTTCGGATAGTGCTCCGGCTGATTGTCCTCGAACCACAAAAGCCGGTAAGAAAGCACCGCATACTCAGCAAGCTTTTCTCGCACACCTTCGTCGACCGTACCTAAGTCCTCGCCAACCACAAACGTATTGGCTCGCGTGCTCTCCAGCGCCAAAATCGAAAGCATCTCGTCCGCATTGTAGCGAACGTAAGTCCCGTGTGCGCTCGGCTCGCCCACTGGAATCCAAAACAACCGGAATAATCCCATCACGTGATCAATACGCAGTCCGCGCGCATAGCGCAGCGCGGTGCGCACTGTTTGGATGAACGGTTCGTACCACGCGGCCCGCAATTTGTGCGGCACGAATGGCGGCAGTCCCCAATCTTGCCCGCTGGCATTGAATAAATCCGGCGGCGCTCCGACACTTACATCTTTCGCAAATACGTCCTGCCACATCCACGCGTCGGCGCCGTCTGGCGCAACTCCCACGGGAAGGTCCTGCATAATATTTCCCGCCGATGACGCGGTTTGTAATTGTTCGTCTAGCAGGAATTGCAGCCACTTGTGAAACCGGATGCGATCGCCGAATTCCACGATCAAAGCCAACACTGCCGGACTGTCCGGCCCACGATATTGTTGCGGCCACGCACGCCAGTTCGCGCCGAATTGCTCGGCAAGAACACAAAAACTGGCGAACAGCTGAAGACTGCGCCCCCGCCGGCGTTCGAAATCGCTAAACGATATTTTGTCGCGCCTCTGCGACCAGATGTTTTCCAGGGCGCGCATTTTTAAACGGTAGATGGCATCGCGCTCGATGAAGGGCTTCTCGTTGAGCGCGCGCCCCTCCTCGGCCAGTTTTTTCAGCTCGGGCAGCGCCTCTTTCGCGCCATCAATCCTTTCAATGCGCAAATACAGCGGATTTAAAAAGAGCCTGCTGCTGGGATAGTAGGGGCTCGCTTGCTGCGGCAATACCGGAGCCGTCGCGCACAGCGGATTGATCATGACTACTCCGGCTCCTAGTTCAGCCGACCATTTGCACATCAGGCGCAAGTCTTCTAGATCGCCAATTCCCCAGCTCGATTGCGACCGCAAGGAATAGAGTTGCAGTGACCAGCCCCAGGTGTGCAGGTCCGATGGAAAGAAGCAACGCGGTGGCGTCACGATCAGCCGTGATTCGCGGCCCTGGCGATCAAAGATCGAGTGGTAACCAAGCGGCAAGTCCCGCGGAAGTTTACCCGTTGCACGCAAACGGGTGCCGTCTTCCAATTGCAACTCGCAGGATTCCTGAATATTTACATCTGCGCCTTGACGGACGACCAAGAGCGCCGGATCGCCTGGCCCGTCTTGCGTCGCTTGCATGGCGGCCAAAAAGTTATTCTTCGTCGCGTCCGAAACCTCGTGCCAGCGCCCAGAGTCATCCCGATATTTTTCGTCGATGCCCCAAGCGCTAAAATTCGGCACACAAACTCCCGGCTGCGTTTGTTTCTGCATAGATATTACGCTTCGCAATGAGAAGCATAGAAGCCTTGCTTAGTCACGGCAATACAGCTTAACTGGTAAGAATCCGAGGAGCGTCCTTTCGGACTCCAGAGTTAACTAGTGGTCATCTTTTTGCTGCGTCCGTTCAAAGTGATCACCAAGACGGACGCTTGTCGATTTATTTCGCGAATACGCGCCGCCAGCCATTTGACCTGGGATTCCTTTGCGCCCACGAACTCCAGCACGATGGATTTCTCCGGCTTGCCGCGGTAATACCCAGTGGTGGGTTGCATGGTGAAACTCTCAAATTGTTTGGAGATGACCCGCAAAATCGTAGCTCGACGTTTGTCCTCGGTATAAATGCGATGAATGATCCGGCCGCTCATTTAACCAGGCTGGGCTCACTGGAAGTTAACGTCGTCGGTGCAATCGCAGTAACCGGCTTGGGATATCCCACGAGAAATGTAACGGGGGCCAGGGCCCCGGACCGCACTCCAACCTGCCACACATAGTTTTCTACTTTTACCTGTGCGGCCAAAAGCGACAATTCTTTTTGTGAATACGCTCGCAGGCAGGAGATGACTCCATCAAAAAACAGCACAAAGGGAATCACCGGGATGAAGCACGTCCAGAATATTCTCGACATGCGAAACGGGCGTGCGAATGGCGCGGTTAAAAATCCCGCCAGTGGCATCAGCACCGTCAATAAAATTGTCAACGGATCACGTTTGGCCGCTTCGAATACGCCGATCCCCTGGCCGTCGTCCACTGCATTCTGCAGGATGGCTACCGCTTCCTCCGGTGCGAAATGATGAAGTGAGGTGAAAATCGTGCGAAATCCTGAGAGTTCGCGAGGCAAAGATGCGGTGTCCACGGATCCCGGATAAAACGTGATCTTACCACCAGTTCTTCGGCGCGCATTCTCGAATGCTTCAATATTCGGATACTTGTCGGTCAAACAAATTTCAATACGTCGTCCGACACTCACCCGCAGCAGTCGGTATAGCCATAGCCAGGGTCCGCCACCGCCCGAACATAAATCAACAATGCGTGCGGCGCCGCTGGCTTCCACAGCTTTATTTAGTAGTGGAACGATGGGCCGGTAGATTCCGCTCAAACACAAAATAAATTGCAGCGCATCGGTGACACCGTCACGAAGACTCTTAGGAAACCATTGCTGATCGTGAAACTCAAAAAACCGTGCTCCTCCAAGGCTCCGCCCCTTGCATATGAACTTTCCGACATCGATTTTCGTGTTTGCAGCAGCGCCTATCGGACCAGTCGAAATTGTCGTCATGTCTTCCTAGCCACTATGCGCGGATTGACTCTTTGCGTCCTTCTTTTTGGCCGGCGCCAGTGGCGTGATCGCCGGTCCATTCAAGACCTTGCCGTCAGGATCAAATCGCGAGCCGTGGCACGGGCAATCCCAACTGCTTTCCGCCGCGTTCCAAGCCACAATACACCCAAGATGCGTACACACTGCGGACCGCTCGTGTACGTTTCCGGCCGGGTCGCGGTAAGCGGCAACCTTCGAAAGCCCGCTGCGAACGATGGCGCCAGTGCCCGGCCGAATTTCCTCCACGTCGCTTACCTCGGCGGGAGTGACCCAACTGGCATACTGCGATGCGACGTTCAAATTTTCCTTCGCAAATGTTAGCGCGGCCAACGGGCTCTTGCGCGCCGGATCGTACAGCGTGGCCCACGGATTTTCACGCCCCATGATCATATCGGTGATGAGCATCCCGGCGATCGTGCCGTGCGTAAGCCCCACGCCACAATCTCCTGTGACGATAAAAACATTTGGCTCATCACCGGGATTACGCCCAATGAACGCCAAACCGTCGGTAGTATCCATGATTTGTCCCGACCAGCGAAATTCCGGCTCCGGCAAACCTGGAAAATGCGTACGCCCCCAGCTCAGGAGCCGGGCGTAGCGATTTTCGAGGTCTTCGTTTTGCCCGGTCTTGTGATCTTCGCCACCAATGATGAGTATGTCCATCGCTTGGGCACCTTCACCGATGCGCTGCAGGCGCACGTAGTGAAACGGATTTTCAGTGTCCCAATAGAGAGCGGTCGGAATGGAATCGAGCGGCACCCGCACGCCAATCACGTAGGTGCGGTAGGCCGCTTGCTTGGTATGCATCTTCACCCAGTCGTTCACCGGCGTATTCGTGGCGACCACCACGGCCTCGGCGGAGATCGTGCGTCCCTTGGCGGTTTTTACTTCCGCAGGTCCGCCGCCCTTCATTTCTTTTGCCTCGGTTTTTCCGTAAATCTTGCCACCCGCGCGTTTGAACGCTCGCGCCAACCCTGCCATGTATCTTGCAGGATGAAATTGTGCTTGCTGCCGAAATCGCAGGCATGGCCCGGTGGTGCGCCCGAAACAGAACGTCTGCTCTTTCGAAACATTCACACCGGCACGTTGCGCGGCCTCCAGTTCCTGGTCCAAAGTTTTTTCTGAATCCTCGGGTCCTCGAAATAAATAACCGTCCACGCGTGCAAACTCGCAATCGATGTCTTCGGCGGCCACGATCGACTCAATTTTGGAAATTGCCGTAGTGTGGCTTTCGGCCGCCATCCGCGCTCCCTTTTCCAGGTGTAGCCGGGCAATCTCGTGGTAGGTCGCATCGATTTCATTGGAAAGGTGCGCGCTCGTGTTGACGGTTTCCCCTTGGCCTACGGAAACTTTGTCGATAACGATTACGGACTTGCCTTCCTGAGCGAGCAAGTATCCGGTGGTCAGTCCCGCGATGCCTGCGCCAACAATGCAAATGTCCGCTTTGGCATTTTTGGTCAGAGCCGGAAATTTCAGCGCTGGCTCCGTCGCTGACCAGATGGAAAAGTTGCTGAGCTTAGTGGATTTTTTGCGCGACTGTTTTTTTGTCGAAGATTTTTCTTTGGAGGAACTGGAGCGTTTTTCAGGCATGGCTTTCCCTTTGCTCGATCTGCAAGCAGTTCTTGGATGCCGTCAGCACGTTCTAAAGGTTCAGAACTTTTAGTGGCCTGAGGTGGCGACTAACACAGTAGTTAGTGTAAGTAAGTGCTTTGTAATAAGCTAGATAGGAGGTATAAGATTACCACATGTGATAGCTTGAGAGTCAAAGACCGCCTTTATTATTCCGAGTCTTTATCGTGCTGGTGCATGTGCTGGTGCTCTTCTTGTTCCTGTTTATAGACTGCGGGAATCCCTAGGCTTCCTTTGGGTGGCAGGTGGCGCATGAAATTTACGAGCGTCCACATCTCTTGATCGCTCAGAATTCCTTTCCAGGAAGGCATGCCTGAAGGGTTGATGCCATTTTCGATGATCCATTTTAATTGTCCATCTTTATAATCCTGCACGTCCGCTGAACTTAAGGACGGAATTGGTGGCGACATTTTCTGTGCGAAAGGCACTCCGGTGGCTTCGCCGTCCAGTCCATGGCAGATGCCGCAGTGATGTCCAAAATGTTGTTGGCCGCTTTTGATATTTTCTGGCGTCGCTGCTATGGGATTGGGAGTATTTTTCCCACCCACGGTGATCTTGTGTTTCACGCCCTTGGCCATTTCACTTTCGATCGCTCCGGGTGTGCTGACGCGGCATCCGGAAAAAATAAGAGCGCAGCCGATAACCATCTTGATTCTCGTGGTCTTCATGAATGTGACTCTTCTTTCATGAATTTCTCAAATTAAAAACCGCGAACAGAGGTGCATTTTAGCCGATATTAAATCGCAATCAGCATGCATTTTCGCCGATAACAATTTGCTGCTGACACAAGTGAGAAGCAGCACGCCATAGGTCTGCTTGTTTAGAATGGTTAATGCCCAATTGTTGCTAACGCCTTCTCGATGGCTGCGGTGACCTGTGGCGCATCTGGTGTGACGTCCGGCTCGAAGCGCGTAATCACGCGGCCGTCGGGGCCGATCAGAAATTTCGTGAAATTCCATTTTATGTCACCGCCAGTTTCCGGGTTGGCGGATTTGTCCGTCAAGAATTGGTACAGCGGAGTCTTATCGTCGCCCTTAACCGAAACTTTCGACATCATCGGAAAACTGACGTGATACTTGGTGCTGCAAAATGTTTTAATTTCCTGATTTGATCCCGGCTCCTGTGCGCCGAAATTGTTGGCCGGAACACCGATGATCACAAAGCCGCGATCCTTATACTTCTCGTACACTGTTTCCAGCGCCGAATATTGTGGCGTGAAACCGCAACGGCTGGCCACATTAACGAGCATGACCACTTTTCCTTTGTACGCCGCCAGCGGCGCCGTTTGGCCGTTGATGGAATTCAAAGTAAATTCGTAAACGTTTTTATCCGCAGCCATCACGCTGGCCCCCAGAAGAAAAATGCAACAGAGCAACTTGATCATGATTCCTCCCTGTATGTTTTTACTCCCTTGCAGCGATAGCCGCAAATCATTGCCCAGGTCTTGGATCCCTACGATCTGCCGCCAATCCGTTATTGAGCCTCGGCTGCCCCTGGTATAGACTCCGCAGGCTGGTCGTAATTCCTGCAGTCTGCCCCAGGAGGTGCGATGCTGACGGCAGCAATCGTGACGGTAACGCATCGTATTCTCGCTTCCACGGACCTGGTAATTATAGGAATTTATTTCGCCATTATTTTTGGCATCGGTTTTTATTTTGCGAAAAAGGGTCGGACCTCCGAGGATTATTTTCTGGCCAGCCGTAATATTGGTTGGTTCGCAATCGGCGCTTCGCTATTCGTTTCCAATATTTCCACCGAACATTTCATAGGCCTCGCTGGATCGGGCGCGACGTCCGGCTTAGCTGTAGGTGATTTTGAGTGGCTGGCGTGCATGATGCTCCTGCTGCTCGGTTGGGTGTTTGTGCCTTTTTATTTGCGCTCCAATGTATTCACCATGCCGGAGTTTCTGGAGCGCCGCTTTAATCGCAATTGCGCAAATTATCTGGCCACCATTTCCGTAATTGCCTATATCTTCACGAAAATTTCCGTCCATCTTTATGCCGCGGGCATCGTGCTGGAGCGCGTGGTCGGCTGGAATCAGTGGACAGCGGCCATCATACTGGTGATCGCCACAGGCGTGTACACCATCGCTGGCGGCCTCGCTGCAGTGATCTACACGGATTTAGTGCAGACGCTGATTCTTCTGGCGGGTGCGATCGCGCTTACTTTAATCGGCCTGGATAAAGTTGGCGGATTTGCAGGGTTGCGCGCCGCGCTTCCCGACAGCTATTTCCACATGATCAAGCCAGCGTCTGATCCGGAATTTCCGTGGACGGGGATCGTGTTTGGCGCGCCTATTCTGGGCATTTGGTATTGGTGCACCGACCAGGTAATTGTGCAGCGCGTTTTATCCGCGAGAGACGAAGGTCACGCCAAGGCCGGCACAATTTTTGCCGGCTTCCTGAAAGTTCTTCCCGTGTTCCTGCTAGTGCTGCCGGGTTTAATTTGCTACGCGCTGTATCCGCAACTTTTCACCGTAGTGGATGGCAAAGTTACTAATGGAGATATTGCTTTTCCTACGTTAGTGATCAATCTTTTGCCCACTGGCCTGGTTGGATTGTTGATCGCGGCGTTGCTGGCCGCTTTGATGGGCGCGATGAGCTCTGTTTTTAATTCTGCTTCCACCATGGTCACGCTCGATTTTTATAAAAAGTTCCGGCCCAACTCGAGCGAAAAGCAACTTGTGGCCTTCGGGCGCGTTGCTACCGGCGCCATGGTGGTGCTGGGACTTTTGTGGGTGCCCTTCATTCATCTGCTCAGCGCGCAACTGTACATTTATTTGCAGAGCGTGCAGGCGTACATCAGCCCGCCGATCGCGGTGTGTTTCATATTTGGAATTTTGTGGCCGCGCCTGAATGGCGAAGGCGCAATCAGTTCGCTGCTGGTTGGTTTTGTATTGGGGGCCGCGCGATTTATTTTTGAAGTACTGGATAAGACCCGGCACTACAATTCCGCCGCAGTGCGTTGGCTGGTGGACATGAATTTTCTTCATTACGCGGTGCTCATGTTCGTGGTGTGCGCCATCGTGCTGATCGCGGTGAGCATGATGTACCCCGCGCCGGAGCGAAAGAAAATAGCGGGCTTAACTTTCGCAACTGTGGGGGACAAACTGGAAACCACCGATGTGAAGGAAACGCCGCATCTGAGGCGCGAGACACCCGCGGAACACAGGGTGAACCTGGCGTTTACGCTATTGCTGATCGCTACAGTCTTTACCTTATGGATTTATTTCCGCTAAGACGTTCAACGACATGAAAGCAACATCCATTGTCGCGTTGCGGCGTAACGTCACGCAGGACGATGCTGTTCGTGAGTTTTCCAGTCGCGGGCTGTCCTCGATGTACTGGAGAATGACAGCGGGTCGCTTGCAGCGCATCGCAGAAGCTTACGTGCCATATCAGTTCTACGAGGTCAGTTATGTGATGGCGCGAGCTCAGCAGACACGCTTGTTTGCCATGGACGCGGTAGATGGTTCGCTGGATCTGTTCGAGTTTCCGCAATTGCCGAGCCAGCAGCAGTTGGTTACAACGGATACGCGTAACCGCGTCGAGGCATCCTTACCGGCAGGCGCCGCCGAGGAATTGCTGCGCGAAAAAGCGTTGCGGGCTATTTTTCAGCAAGGATTTTTCAAAGTACGCGAGGCCTCGTTGAACCTTGTCCGTCGGCCGGACGTCGTGCACCTGCCTTACTGGCTCGGCTTTTACTCGAACGGCGAAGTTGTTCGTTGCCGCGTGATGGACGCCGTGCGCCGGCGGATTGAAGGCGCCAAGGCTTCCGCATTTTTTGAACAGTGGCTGGCCGCTTGAAAGATATCGCTGAGCAAGCACAAAAACCTGTTCCACATCTGTTTCTCTCTGGAGAGTTTTCTATGCTGGCCTTCGCGCAGCGCGTTATCGTTGGATTTTTGTTTTGCGCGATGCTTTGCGTGGGGAACGGCGGGCAAGGTTGGCATCATCTCGGAAATGTCCAACACGTGGAAGTGTTACCAGAAGGTGTGGAACTGACGGCGGGAGCCGCAAAAGTTCGTATTACTGCTTTTCGCGACGGCGTGGTGCGTGTACGAGTGGCGCCACAAGGAAAATTCTCCGAAGACTTTTCGTGGGCCGTTAACCAATCGCCGCAACCGCCCGCCGTAAAAGTTCAAGATGGACCGAAAGACGTACGCATCAACGCAGGCGCGGTGAATGTGATTGTGATTAAGACACCGCTGCTCATCAATTTTGTGGATGCCAGCGGCAACGCGATCCTCGAAGACCAACCGACGTTGCCTATGGGATGGAATGGCGACAGCGTGCACATCTGGAAGCGCATGCCCGCGGATGAAAATTACTTCGGGCTGGGTGACAAGGCCGGACGGATGAATCGTCGTAACCGTTCTTTTACCATGTGGAACACTGACGAGTTTGGCTGGGAGGAGTCCAGCGATCCTCTATATAAGACCATTCCGTTTTTTATGGGGCTGCGCGATGGCGCGGCCTATGGATTGTTTTTCGATAACACCTATCGCAGCAGCTTCGATTTCGGCAAAGAATCGGCGGATTATTTCTCATTTGGAGCGGTGGGCGGGGAGCTGAATTATTATTATTTTTCGGGGCCGGAGCCGAAGAAGATTATCGAGAATTACACCGCACTGGTTGGACGAGCTGAGTTGCCTCCGCTTTGGAGCTTAGGATTTCAGCAAAGCCGCTACAGTTATTATCCGGAAGCGCGTGCGCGCGAGATTGTCGCGACTTACCGGCAAAAGAAAATCCCACTGGACGCAATTTATTTCGATATCGACTACCAGCAGGGATATGCGCCGTTCACGGTAAACCGGCAATACTTTCCAACGTTTGAAAAAATGATTTCTGATTTTCGTTCCCAGGGCGTGCGCACCGTACTAATCACGGATCTGCACATCAAGAAAGATTCAAACCCTGCTTACAAGCCGTACACATCAGGATTGCAACGGGACGTCTTCGTTAAAAATCCCGACGGCAGCGTTTTCGTTGGTCCGGTGTGGCCCGGCCCCAGTGTGTTCCCGGATTTCACACTTACGAAAGCCAGGGACTGGTGGGGCGAACAATATAAAGATTTTGTGGGCATGGGCGTCGCGGGCTTCTGGAACGACATGAACGAGCCGTCCGTGTTTGAGCGCGCGGACAAGACCATGCCGCTGGACGTGCGACACCGCCTGGATGACGGAACGACGCGCGATCACCGGGCGATTCATAATGTGTATGGAATGGAAAACGTGCGCGCCACCTACGACGGCTTGCGTAAATTGCAGCCAGATGAGCGGCCCTTTGTGTTAACGCGCGCGGCGTATTCCGGAACGCAGCGATATGCAGCGACGTGGACGGGAGACAACAGCAGCACCTGGAACCATTTGTCAATGAGCACGCCAATGCTGTTGAGTATGGGAATTTGCGGTTATTCGCTGGTGGGCGACGACATCGGCGGATTCGCAGGAACGCCGCCTGCTGATTTGTTAACTCGCTGGATCGAAGTGGGAGCGTTTAATCCTATTTATCGCGACCACACCGGGAAGGGTACAGGCGATCAGGAACCGTGGGTGCACGGGCCGGAGCATGAAATGATTCGGCGACACTACATTGAACTGCGTTATCAGCTCCTGCCGTATATTTACACCGGCATCGAAGAGATGAAGCGCACCGGATTGCCTTTCATGCGGCCGTTGTTTGTGGAATATCCGCAAGCGAAAATGGAAGGCGACGATCACGATTTTCTGTTTGGGCGGGATTTATTCGTCGCTCCCGTGGATAGGGAAATGTTGGATGCCAAAGATTTTCATCTACCCCCTGGCGATTGGTACGACTTTTGGACGAGCACTAAAATGGCGGGCAACGCACATCTGTTGTTGCATCCCCAACTAGATGAAATGCCGTTGTACGTGCGTGCTGGAGCTATTGTGCCGATGCAGGCGGTGGTGCAGAGCACATCGGAAACTCCAAGCGGGGCGTTAAAACTGCGCGTATATCCTGGTGACGATTGCCGCGGGTCTTTGTACATGGATGACGGACATTCCTACGCGTATCAGAAAAACGAATTTCTGCGAATTCAATACAGTTGCCAGTCGGCGGGGAATTCCATGACGGTGAACAGCAAGGTGGAAAACAGCGGATTCCAACCGTGGTGGAAGAGTGTAGAAATAACGGTGTACGGAGTTGCAGCCGCTCCGAGACAGGTGCGTATTGGGGATCAGGTTGCAAGCGATTTTCGTTACGACAATCAGATCCACGCGGTGACGCTGGCGGTGCCGGACGCGGTGAAAGATTGGTCGCTGCAAATAAATTATTGAAGGCGCGAGATTAGAAAATGTCGGCGCGCCGACATTCTTAATAATAATTTACTTATTAAGTAACAATAGCATTACAGTAATATTGCCGGGCTCGAATCGCGTGCATTTGAATGACTTTAGAAATTGTCGGCGGCGGCGTTCGAATGGAGAAGCTCATCCGAGATTAATCCACCAGGAAAATCGAAATTGATTGAGGCGGCATCGACAATTCCAATTGGCTGTCGGCAATCTTCCCTCGGGCTTCGCCGAGCAGTGTGGTGAGTCCGGCGGCGCCTTGCACCGGCGTGTCGTTGAGAGGAATTTTCAACTGGCGTGATTCTTTAGAATTGTTGAACGCGACGATTACTTTTTCTTCGTCTGAGTCGCGCACAAAAATGTAGGAAGAATCATCGCAGGCCAGGTGCCATAGTCGGCCTTGCGCAAGTACTGGATGTTCGCGGCGCAAGCGCAACAGTTTCTGGACGTACGAGAATATTTGTTGCTGTTGCGGCGTGCGGCCGTCAGCGGTAAAGGCGTTTTGGGGATCGCCGGTCCAGCCGCCGGGAAAATCGTGGCGATTGTCTGGATCTGCGCCGCCTGACATGCCAATCTCATCGCCGTAATAGAGCTGCGGAATTCCGCGGAGAGTAAGCGTCAATCCATAAGCCAGCTGCAAATTTCTTAGCGCTCGTGTTTCATCCTGGAGATGTCCTACGGCGTCATTGGTAGCCAGACGCGTAACGTCGTGATTGCCAAAGAAGGTCACGAGCGAATCTGGACGGTTGTAAAGGGAATCGTGACGGAGGATTTCGGCGATAGTTCCTGCCGCCGTTCCGCGCAGTAGTACGTCGCGCAGGGTGAAATACAACGGAAAATCGAAGAGCGTAGTCACACCTGAATCGACGCCATCGTAACGTTTTTGCCCGCCCATGAAAAATGAGGTGATGCTTGGATCTGGATGAAACACTTCGCCGATGGTGGTCAGCTGGGGATAGAAGCGGCGTAATGCTAGGTGCCATGCGGCCCAGAACTTGCGCGGCACATACGGAAATGTATCCAGGCGGTATCCGTCGAGACCGGTTGTTTCCGCCCACCAGATGCTGTTCTGCAAGAGATATTGCGCGACGACAGGATTTTCGGTGTTGAGGTCGGGCAATACATTGACAAACCAGCCTTCAGTAAGATTGTTTGAAAAGCGCGGCGGTGCGTGCGGGTCCACGAGCGCTTCAAAGGAGTCGTTCATCGCTGGTTGATGTTTACTTTTTCCGTAGAATGACGGGTCCAACGGAGTGTCGGAATTCGTATGCTGTGCAGGGGTGCCGTGAAACCAGTCCGGCAAGGGCGGATTTTTTACCCACGGGTGATTGGGGCCGACGTGATTAACGACAGCGTCGAACAAGATTTTCATCTCCTGCTGGTGAGTTGCTGCAACGAGCTGCTGGTAATCGCTTATGGTGCCGAGGTGTGGATCGACCGCGTATAGATCCACTGCGCCGTAGCCGTGATAATCCTGCGACGCGCCATTTTTCAACACTGGGGTGAGCCAGAGAGTGGTTACGCCCAACTCTTTCAGATAGGACAACTGTTCGCGAATGCCGCGCAAGTCGCCGCCGTGATAGGCGCGAGGATTAGCGCGGTCATAGGAAGCGGGTGCACCGGCGGGTTGATCGTTGGTGGGATCGCCGTTGGCGAAGCGGTCCGGCATGATCAGATAAATCACATCGGTTTGCGAAAGGCCGTGAAACTTTCCGGCGGTTGGTTTGCGCGATGCCAGCGGCAATTCAAACGAGGTTTTCCCCGTGGGAGTGGCGACGCGGCAGACAGCGGTGCCTGTTCTCGTGTCGGTGGCGATTTTCAGCCACACAAATAAATAACTTCCGCCGGCGGCTGACTGAGTGTGCGTGACGGTGACCGTCGGCAGATTGCACGCAACTTCGTTGGCTTGCAGGTTGTGGCCGGAGATCAGCAGCATGAGTTCAGAGGTTAATCCGATCCACCAGGTGGGTGGCTCGACTTTGGTGACGGTGGGTTCATTACCAGCTTTGTCTTGCCCGGGATTTTGCGCGGGGGCAGCGCTAACGGACGGCAAAAGAATCGCGCAGCACAAGCCGAAAAGTGGAATGGAAAGTAAACGACCAGTGATCAAGATGCAAAATTTCTTCACGCCGGAAGAATAGGGAAAAAGCGATGTTAATGCCAGTGGCTATTCCAAATGGGATTTTTATTGCGGCTTAGCTGGTTTCTTCTTCCGCAGCTTTACTACAGGTATGGGCTCGAATCTTAAGTAACCGAAACGCTCGGGAACGTGGAAGTTTGGTTGAGGAGTGCTGGTTGGCTGCCAAGCAGAATAAAAACGTGGCTCGGCCGGTCCTTCCACACGGAAGAAGTTGACGCGCCAGACGGAGGTGGGGTTGAAATGTTGAGTGAGACTTTTCATGGGGATGGCTAATTCGGCGATCCATGTTTTTGCAGCTGTGTTGATGCTTACACGCCGTTGCAGGCCGCTTTTTAAGTGCTGAAGCGCGCCGTTGGCGATTTCCAGATCGATCCAAAAGCCGTTGGGACTTACTTCGAATTCTTTGTAGCGGCGCAGCTCCGCCGGATCAGGTTGCAAGAAAACTTCAGCGACATCGCGGTCCCAAAGCTTATCGCGGCGACCGTTAAAGTCGGCATCATCAAAGACGGTGATGAGGCGATAACGCGCGACAAATTTCAAGTACAGAAATTCGGTACTCCACAAAAGGCGCACTTCGGTGTGGCGATGTGGATCGGCGCTTTTTGCTTGCCAGTCGGCGTCGAAGACTACGGGTTTTACGTTCCGCCACGCGGCGGACGGCGGGAAGCCGGCGGCATCGAGCGAGCCAAGGAACGCAGCGGCGAGGGCTGTGGTGGAAGTTGCTTTGGAGGGCGGGGCGAACCTTTTGCGCACGGGATAGTTTTTGTCCCCTGAAAGCGTGGAATGGCCATGCTAGCATCGGTTGTTCGTTGTGTAACTCGCCGAAATTTTACCGGAGTATGTGGGAGCACTTATGATCGAGCAAGTCGGACTGGAAGATTATTCGACGAAGCGACTGAGGCAGGACCCCGACGAGTTCAAGCACGTGAAGTTCAGGGTGGAGGGGAGCGCGGCGCGGCTTACGTTGAACCGCCCAGAGCTTAACCTGCTGAATGAGGCGATGCTGCGCGAGCTTTCCGATGGCGTGGGGCTAGCGGGCGACCGGGAAGACGTAAAACTGATTGTGCTGGATTCCGCGTGCAAAGTATTTTGCGGCGGAATTGATATTGGAGAATACACCTCGCAGCGGGTTTTTCAGATGCTGGATGCATTTCACGCGGCTTTTTCGGGGATGCTGGACGTAGGTAAGCCGGTGATCTGCGTGGTGAACGGTCCGGCGATCGGAGGCGGCGCGGAACTTGCGGCGTTTGGTGATTTTGTGATCGCCACTCCGAAGGCGCGTTTTGCGCAACCGGAAATTTCGATCGGGGTGTTTCCACCCCTGGCTTCGACGATTCTACCTTTTTTGGTTGGACCCAAGGTGGCGTTGGAACTGGTATTAACGGGCGAGCCGGTAACCGCGGAGCGCGCATTGGAATTGGGGCTGATCAATCGGCTGGTGCCGGAAACTCAATTGCAGGCAGCGGTGTCTGATTTGATTCAGCGCATCAGCAGCCATTCCGGGCCGGTGTTGACGATGGCAAAAAAGGCGATTCTTGGTGGCATGGGGATGTCACTAAAAGACGGTTTGAAAAATTCCATGAACATTTTTCTGAATGAATTGTACCGGTTGGAGGATTCGCAGGAGGGCTTGCGGGCGCTGGTGGAGAAGCGCAAACCAAATTGGAAGAATCGCTGAGCGATAGTTTGACGAAAAATTTCGAGGCGTTGGTTTTTCCGAGGCGTTGACACATCGGGAGGCGCGACATACACTCGATTTTCAATTTGCAGGCATGGGCAGCGGGGAAGGCCGTGAAAATCGGCCGCGGTCCCGCCACTGTAATCGGCTGAAAAGCCGTAAGCCAGGCTACCCTCCGATGCCGCAGAGGCTGCGTCGCTCTTCGCGAGAAGGAGCGCTGGCGATGTGCCCCGGTTTCTCGCGGGGCATTTTTTTTGGTTTGAGACTTTTGCGAAGGACGATAAAGAATTGCAGCACATTAAGCGTTTCAGGCTGATGAATTTCGCCGTTATGGTGTCGCCAGCATTGCTGGCGGTGTTCGCGGTGATTGTGGCGGTTCCGAGTGCGTGGGCGCAAACTTCTTCGCCTGCGCCAATATCTGCGGTGCAAAATGATGCGCCTGCACAAAGCTTTCGAGAGGTCGTGGACGAAACTGGGAGAACGGTGCGGATTCCGCAACCGGTGATGCGCATCGTTTCGCTGGCGCCCAGCTTGACGGAAACGGTTTATGCGCTGGGATTGCAGGACCGGCTGGTGGGCGATACCGACTATTGCGACTATCCACCGGAGGCGCAGAAGAAACAGAAAGTTGGCGGCGCCATCAATCCGAGTCTGGAAGTGATCGCGCATCTGAGGCCGGATGTGGTGCTGGTGACGCGACACTTGAATACATTGGATACGGTGCATTCACTGGATGCGCTGGGTATTCCTTCTTATGCAACCGATCCGCGAAACGTAGACGAGATTGTAGCTTCGGCAAAACGGCTGGGAGATGTGCTCGGAGCTGCGGAGGCCGGGGCTGCGCTGGCGGAGGAACTGCAACATCGGCTGGATGTTTTGCGGCAGAAGATTGGAGCGCTGCCGCCGCGCCGCGTGTTGTTTGTCGTGTGGACCGATCCGCTCATTTCGATTGGCAAAGATACATTTATTGCTGATGCGTTGCGGCGAGCGGGAGCGGTTTCGATCATAGATTCCAAGCAGGATTGGCCGCAGGTGAATCTGGAGGAAGTTGCGCGTTTGCAGCCGGAAGTTTTGGTGTTTGCCGATTCACACTCGGAGACGACGGCACAACATTTGGAACTGCTGGCCACGCGGCCGGCGTGGCAGATCCTGAATGCAGTGCGGGATCGAAACTTTGCGGTAATCAGCGAAGCGGTGAATCGTCCGGCGCCGCGCATCGTGACAGCGATTGAAGAGTTGGCGGAGAAACTGCATCCCGAGGCGTTTGTGGAGAAACGGGCTTTAGGCCACGTCAGCAGGAATGCGGATTCGGATGCGAAATGTCCATGCGCCCGCTAACCATCCAGCGGCTATTTCTGCAGTGCGCCATGCTTGCAGGGATTTTGTTTGTGGTGGTGATTATTGCGTTGAAGGCCGGGGCGGTGGAGGTGTCGTTATTCGCACTGGGACGCGATTTGTTCCGGGTGATCGTGCACCATGGCAGCGAGATCAAGAGCGATTACGGGTTGATCGTGATGAATATCCGCTTGCCGCGAATCTTGCTGGGAATTTTTGTGGGCGCATCGCTGGCAGTGGCGGGCACGGGATTTCAGGCGTTGCTGCGCAATCCGCTCGCTGATCCTTATGTATTGGGAGTATCGAACGGGGCGGCGCTGGGCGCAATTCTCGCGCTGCTTGTTTCGCCGCATTTGTCCTTGTTGCCTGCGGTGGCGGATTTGCTCACGCCGCTGGGAGCTTTTTTAGGAGCAGCGGGAACGATTGCTGCTGTTTATTTTTTGGGAAGGCGTGAAGGGCAAATCGACAGTACAACGCTGCTGCTTGGGGGCGTGATTACGGGCTCATTTCTTGCGGCCATCATTATGTTTCTGATGACTTCTGAGACGGGCAGCAATTTGCGCGGAATGGCATATTGGTTGATGGGGAATCTTTCGACGTCGCTGCAACCGAGTGTATATTGGATTCTGTGGATTGGATTTTTGTTGGGTGCTGGAGCGATTTACACGACGGCTTCGGACTTAAATCTGCTTTTGTCGGGTGAAAAAGAAGCGATGCACCTAGGAGTGGACCTTCCGCGGGTTCGGCTGGTGGTGTATATCGCGGCATCGCTGCTTACCGGGCTGGCAGTATCGGTGAGTGGGTCGATTGGCTATGTTGGGCTGCTGGTGCCACACGTGATGCGCCAGATTTTTGGATCGGATCATCGCGTTTTGTTGCCGACGGCTGCGTTTGGAGGGGCGATCGCGGTAGTGATTGCGGACACGATCGGGCGCACGGTGGTGCCTCCGGCGGAGTTGCCGGTCGGTGCGATGACCGCGTTGGCGGGGGCGCCGCTGTTTATTTATTTGTTGCGCAGGAGAATGGCGTGAACACGGTTGCGCGGCCGGCTGAAATGGGGGCCGTGCGTTCGCCTGGAGAAGCATCGCGCGCGAATAACGAGTTGCGCTTGAGCGTGGAGCAGGTCAGTTATGCGTACTCGCCTAATCCCACGCAGGCTCCGCTGTTTACTTTGGAGGCGACCAGTTTTCAGGCGCGCGCGGGCGAAATTGTGGCGATCTTGGGGCCGAACGCCAGCGGCAAATCGACGCTGCTGAAATTGATCGCCGGCACGCTGGAGCCGCTTTCGGGGCGGGTGCTGCTGAATGGGTTTGTGACGCATTCGCTTACGGCAAGAACGCGTGCGCAACGTATTGCCATGGTGCAGCAAGAGAGTCAGCTGCTGTTTCCCTCGCGTGCATGGGAGTTTGTGCTTCAGGGGCGGCACCCGCATGGACGGGCGTTGCGTTTTGAAAGTGCGACGGACATCGCGGTGGCGAGAAATGCGCTGGCGCAAGTGGGAGCAGCGGAATTGAATGATCGTTGGATGGCGGAGCTTTCGGGAGGCGAGAAGCAGCGGGTGATTCTGGCGCGGGCTTTGGCGCAGCAACCGTTACTTTTGTTGCTGGATGAGCCGACGCTGCATCTGGATATTGCCGCGCAGGTGGATTTGTTGCACGGATTGCGACACCTGGCGGTGGAAAATCGATACACCGTCGTGGTGGTGACGCACGAACTGAATCTTGCCGGAGAATATGCCGACCAGGTGGTGCTGATTCAGCGAGGCAAGTGTTTGCGTGTGGGGCCGCCGGGAGTTGTGTACCAGCGGGAATTGCTGGAACAGGTTTTTCAGACGCCGCTGAGCGTGGAGCTGGGACCGTCAGGCAGGCCGCGCGTGAACGTGGTGGCTGATCGGGAAGGCAGATAAAGCTTTCGGTAAACCTTTCGACAAATCTTTTGCGACAACGATCTGGCGAAAGGGATTTTGTAACTCGGTGCAATTTAGCGCTGCGGTGCAGGTGCCGCGGCAAAACATGTCATCCATAGCGGGCCTTGCCCCACCACAATCACCGCGGATTTCGCGCTCGGGAAGACGGTTAGTTGATGGGATTTTTTCGTTAACTAAATAAGCCGTCGCCGCCGCGCGACTGTAAGGCGGAAATTAGGTTTCCGGCCACTGCAGCGAGGGGCTCACTCAGGTGGGCTGCGTTGCGGGAAGGCTTAGAACCAGTAGTGCCGCCAAGCCAGGAGACCGGCGAAATCCGCAACCTGCGTGAGCGTTTGATCGCGCAGGACAACCTTCAGAGCTCCCGCGCGAGAGGGAGTGGAGGATGAAATGAAACTACGTGGACTTCTTCAGTTTTTTATTCTGCTATTAGTTTTTCTGAGTTGCAAAACTTCCTCACTGGCACAAAATAATTCCACGGATGCTTCGATTTCCGGGACGATCGTGGATGCTACCGGCGCCGCAATTGGTGGCACGGTTGTGACTGCGACATCTGAAGAGACACGCCGGGTTGCGGCATCGGCGACTTCAAAGGCGGGCGGTAATTATACGTTGGTGGTTCCGGCGGGGCGTTATCGCGTGCGATTCGTTCGAGCGCCGTTTAGCCCGGTCGAAGAAGTTGTTGATTTGGGTGCTGGAGAATCGCGAGTCTTAGGTGTGCGGCTTATGCTGGAGCGTTTGTCTTCGAGCGTGGTGGTGACGGCGCAAGCTGAGCCTACGTTGCTGGAGCAAGCTACTGCGCCGGTGTCGATTATTTCGCGGGAGGAAATCGAGGCGCGCCAGTCTGTGAGTTTGACTGATGCGCTGCTCTTCACGCCGGGTGTTGCTATCGGACGTACTGGCGCGGAGGGTGGTAGCGCTTCTGTTTTTCTGAATGGCGGTAATTCTAACTTTACCAAAGTGCTTGTCGATGGCGCGTCGATCAATCCACCGGGTGGCGCTGTTGATTTCTCCAGCCTGACGCTCGACAACATAGATAAAGTCGAAATCGTTCGCGGCGCGGAAAGCGCGATTTACGGCACGGACGCCGTTTCCGGTGTGATTCAACTGTTCACCCATCGCGGGGAGACGCGCGTTCCTGAAGCGAATGTGTTTGCGGAAGGCGGGAGCTTCTCTACCGCACGCGGAGGGGCTGAGCTTGGCGGGTTGGTCGGAGCCTTCGACTACTCGGCGGCCGGTTCCTATTTGGAGACCGAGGGGCAAGGACCTAACGACAGCTTCATCAATCGCACACTCTCCGGCAATTTTGGTTATCGTCTCGGCGAGACGAACCAGTTGCGGCTTACGGTGCGCAACAACACCAGCAACGCGGGCATTCCGGGACAAACGATATTTGAACCGCCAAGCCTGCACCAGCATTATGACCAGCGCATTTTCAGCGCTAATGCGCGCTGGGATTTTTCTACCGGGACGCACTGGCATCACGAAATCAGTGGCGGCGAAATGTACACGCGGCAGCACAACTACAACCCGGTTCAGAGTTTCTTTGCCACCGATCCCAATGCGTTCTGTCCGCAAGCTAATCCTGCGTCTGTGCCCACCTCGGAATTCTGCGATTTCACGGGGGATAGCCGGTTTACGTACAACCGCGCCAATGTGACGGCGCAGAGCAGCTACTTACGTTCCAATTTTGGGGCGACTGCAGGGTACGAATATGAGGTGGAGAACGCTTTCCTATCTACTCTCAACGTGAACCACGCGCGGCGGAATAATCAGGCGGGATTTTTGGATTTTCGTTACCGGCCGCTTCGGCGCGTTTCGCTGAACTTCGGTGGGCGTGCGGAGGCCAATGCTAATTTTGGCACACGAGTAGTACCGCGCGTTGGCGGTTCGGTGGCGGCACGCTACGGGACGGGGATGGTCGGCGACACGTTGTTCCGTGCATTTTATGGCCAGGGGATTAAAGAGCCGCGGTTTGATCAGACGTTAGGAGATAATTTTGGCGATTTAGGAAATCCGTCGTTGAAACCCGAATCGAGCAAGAACTGGAGTGCGGGCTTTGAACAAAAGCTGCTGAACGATCGCGTGCAGCTGTCCGCCGATTATTTCTACTACAGCTTCTACAACATTGTGAGCTTTGCGTTTTGTCTCCCAGATTCCACGAATCCGGCGGGCAATAGTTGTGGCCTGACGATTCCGGGCGTGCCCGCTACTGGTTTCGGATTTTTCTTTAACACGGATCGCGCGCTGGCACGCGGAATTAACGTTAGTGGTGAATCCAAATTCACCCGCTGGCTGAACGTGGCGGGAAATTACACGTATGACGACACGCGTGTGCTACAAGCACCAAACGCATTCGATCCCTCACAGCTGCCGGGGAATCGTCTCATACGGCGTCCGGTAAATTCTGGATCGCTGACGGTGAACGCGCAGTGGCGGCGCGTGGGTGTGACCATTGGCGGGTACTTCACGGGAGTGCGCACGGATTCGGATTTCCTCGGGCTCGGCCTTACGAGGAATCCAGGTTACGCGCGGTTCGACGTTGCCGGGCGCTACGATTTGGGTCACGGCGTTTTTTTGTACGCGCGAGCGCAAAATCTCTTTGATAAGCAATATCAGGATGCGCTTGGCTATCCGGCGCTCGGACGGGATGCGCGCGTTGGCGTGCGTTATACGTTCAAGGGTAGAGACTGATGGATGAGCGAGAGCCGGTTTTGTTTTGCTGGAGCGGCGGGAAAGACAGCGCGATGGCGCTGCACGCACTGTTGCAGGATCCGAAGGTGCGGGTTGTGGCGCTGCTCACGACGGTCACCGAGGGATATAACCGGGTCAGCATGCATGGCGTACGGCGGGAACTGTTGCAGCGGCAGGCGGAGAGTATTGGACTGCCGTTGCACGAGGTTTTTATTCCGCCGGAATGCGTAAATCCGATTTATGAAGCGCGCATGGAAGCGGCGCTACGGGGCCATTTTGAAAATGGGGTTCGCAAGGTCGCGTTTGGCGACATTTTTCTGGAAGATTTACGGGCTTACCGGGAGAAAAACCTAGCGCGTATAGGCATGACGGCGCTGTTTCCGATCTGGAAGCGGGATAGCCGCGAGTTAATCGACGCATTTCATGCGCAGGGGTTTCGCTCGATCGCGGTTTGCGTGAATTGCAAGTTGTTGGATCGCAGTTTTGCTGGGCGCGAGCTCGATGCTTCGTTCTTCGCGGATCTGCCAGCGCAAGTGGATTGCTGCGGCGAGAATGGCGAATTCCATACTTTTGCTTTTGGCGGACCGATTTTTGGTGACTCTGTCCGCTTTCAAGTAGGCGGATGCGTAGAACGAGATTCGTTTGTTTTCTGCGACCTCTTAGTAGAAAAGGAGTGTCAATCGTATGAACCCGCAAGCAGCAAAGCATGAGGAGACGATATTTCGGACCTTGTTGATCGTGGGGATGATTCTTTTCGCGGCGATTATTCGAATCGTTCCGCATCCCTGGAACCTCACTCCCGTTGGCGCCATGGCGCTATTTTCCGGAGCAGTGATCCGGAATCGAGTGATGGCTTTTGTGTTTCCGTTGCTGGCGATGCTGGCGGGGGACTGGTTTGTTGGCTTTCATATCTTGATGCCGATGGTTTACGCCAGTTTTCTGATCAGCACGGCTCTCGGTTTCTGGCTGCGGAAACGGCGCAGCGCTGCGCGCCTCGGTGGAGTTGCATTGCTTGGCGCGATACAGTTTTTTCTGATCACCAATCTGGGTGTGTGGATGTTCTTAAATTCTTATCCCAAGACATTTTCAGGACTGATGGCTTGTTACACCGCGGGAGTGCCTTTTTTTTGGAATACTCTAGCCGGAGATATTTGCTACTCCGCACTTCTGTTCGGTGGGCTGTTCCTGGCGGAGCGCATGTACCCGGCGTTGAGGTCCAACGTTTCCGCAGTTTCCTAGTGGGTTGCCGATTGGGTAGTACTTAAAGTACCGGACCACCTTCCGTGACGACCTGACGTCAACTGCGCTCATGGCTCAGCGGTTAGAGCACGGACTCATAATGAGCCACGAGGCTATTTTACCGCGACTGACACAACTGCGGGAAAAGCTCGACCGGCATCGTAAATAAAGGGCAAAATGGGGATTCTGGTGGAGGAAAGTGTTCTTGCTTGTTTCATGGAGATGGACGCGCGTCTGCTGCGGATCATTCGCGGCGCCCGTGTTGGTACTGCTCTCGGGCTGTGGCGGCTCCGGTTCCGGCGTGATCACTCCGCCTCCTCCGCCGCCTCCACCCACGGCGCAATTTGATCTTGTGCAGGTTGCCAATGGATTCTCGGCACCCCTCGACATCCAGCAGCCTGCCGACAGCAGCGGAAGACTGTTCGTTGTCGAACAGGGTGGGCACATCCAGATCATTTCGAGCAACGGAACCCGCGCCAGCACCCCATTTTTGGACGTCACTGGCCGCGCCGGCTTCACTTCCGGCGGTGAGACGGGCCTTCTGGGACTGGCCTTTCACCCACAACACGCGCAGAACCGTCGGTTTTTCGTGAACTACACGCGCAACACCGGCGGACAACTGCAGAGCGTGATTGCTGAGTTTACGGCCTCCCCAATGAACACGAATTTTGCCGATCCCGCGACGGAAAAGATTTTGCTGACCGTGGACCAGCCATTCGCCAACCACAAAGGGGGCGGGCTAGCTTTCGACCAGGCCGGATACCTGTACATTGCGTTTGGAGACGGCGGCAGTGGCGGCGATCCGCAATGCAACGGACAGAATATCAACGTGCTGCTCGGAAAAATCCTGCGGATTGATGTCGATTCGCCGCCAGCGACGGGATTGAATTACGCGATTCCATCCAGCAACCCGTTTGTGAATCAGACCGGCCGCGAGGAGATCTGGTTGTACGGATTGCGTAATCCTTTCCGATTCTCATTTGACAGCGCGAGCGGCAACCTTTGGATTGGGGACGTCGGCCAGGCCTTGTATGAGGAAGTAGATCTGCTCACACCGAAACAGGGCGGCGCAAATCTGGGCTGGAATCTCCGAGAAGGAACACATGCGTATCCGGCGACAACCTGCTCTCAAACCGGCAGTGCGCTCACGGACCCGATTTTCGATTATGACCATTCAAATGGAGATGCAACGGTTATCGGCGGACACGTGTATCACGGACAAAAGATTCCCGTGCTGGCCGGAATTTACGTTTTCGGGGATTTCATCAGCGGGCGGGTGTGGTCGTTAACGCAGAGTGGTCAGTCCTGGACGCGCACGCTTCTTCTGACCACTGCAGGGAACGATTTAGCCGCAATTGGGCAGGACCAGGCCGGCGAGCTGTACGTTACTCGCTATTCAAGCGGAGTGATTGAACGCTTGCATCAGGTTGGCCAGCCTTGACCTTCTGAAAGTATCGAAATGGGTAGGCAAAGAACCACTCACCCCTTTTAGCGAACGAGTGCCAGTACACGATATTTCGCCAAACGTCAGATTCGGCCTTGTTGGTCTTGATGAGGAGGTAAGCACGGGCCAAAATTCTGGGAGATTCTTCCCGGGTAAAGGTTCCAGGGAACTAGTCGAGTAAATCTGGTTCGTCACGGATGATGCGCGCCAGGAGTGGTTGAAACTGGAACCATCCCGCGAGATGATTTCCGACTTGCTGCCTCGTAGCAATCGCCTGGGAATGGTCGATCTTTACCGGAACGCCGGCGGCCTCGGCGAGCAACTGCGCCTGGCAACTTCTGTCCATGGTGATGAACCACCAGGCTGCCTCCTCCACGGTTTCGCCTACGGTGATCAAGCCGTGATTCCGCAGGATCGCGGCCTTGTGCGGACCAAGAGCTTTAGCTATCCGCTCGCCCTCTGACGTTTCGTACACTACACCGGTGAAGTCCGAGAACAATCCATGGTCCTCGTAAAACGCGCAAGCGTCCTGCGTGATGGGATCGAGCAGCCGCCCGAGTGCCGCCCACGATTTCCCGTACATCGAATGCGCATGGGCAGCGGCAACCACGGCGGGCCGTGCAGCGTGTATTTGCGAGTGAATCGCAAACGCCGCTCCATTTACCGGATGTTGGCCCTCGACGACTTGTCCACGATGGTTCACCAAAATCAGATCCGAAGCCCGGATTTGGCCGAAGTGCATCCCGAACGGGTTCACCCAGAAATGGTCTAGTCGTTCCGGATCGCGGGCGGTGATGTGACCGGCTACTCCTTCATCGAATCCGAAACGCGAAAACAGGCGAAATGCAGCGGCAAGCATGCGCTTGCGATGTAAGCGCTCCTCGGCGTTCGTGGGAAATTTAGGTGGTTGCGGAACGTTTGGTACGTTGGTGGGCGGTACTCTTGTGGGCGAGCCTGACATATTTCCCTCCGGTGCGTAGAGACTTAGAGTTACTTGGCTTCCGCCAAATCCGTGGTTGCTCGTCCTCCAAGAATCGACTTGTCCACGCAACCGGAAGGCAGAGCGTCATGACGCGGTTTACGTGCAATAGACAAGTGAAGTGGAAAAGACGAATGAAGGCTGATTATGACACTTGTGGGATAACTGCGTCATTCATGAGGGTGCTCCTTGTAAGTGATGATGCAAACGATCAAAACCTACTCCAAAGGGGCGCCTTTTATAATGCGTTAATCAGAACTTGCGGACGAAACTTGTATCGAATTTACCGTTTACGCATTTTTGAAGTGGACTCGGACTAGCCAGAAAATCAGCAAAATCAGGGGAATTATGCTGAGAATTAAATAAAGACTGGTGCTGAATAAAGCCGGGGATAGATGCTTTCCGAGCCCCACTGTCGAAAGCAATCGCAGCGGACGGTTTGAGGGTCCCAGGAAAAAAGACCCTGCTGCGATGAACAGCCCAAAGCACATGCGCCAGAGATGCCGCGCGATGCGCTTTGGTCCAAAAAAACCGCCGCGTACCAGCATGCGAACGTCCCCCGCTGCGGCCAGCAGCATCACCGAACCGATGAAAAACATCATTCCGACAGGAACTCCGTCTTGGGAGCTTGCTCCGCTACGCACGACTTTCAGACCATTCATCCAGATGAGGATACCCAGCGTCAAAGGAATCAGGAGCACAATCCAACTAAAACGGCTCGTTTTCCCGTCTCTGCGCCTGGCGGTCAGCCATGCGGTTCCGATCAGATAGAAGGTTAGAATCCCGCCGCCGATGTTGTTGGATTGATGCCTTACGATTACAAGCTACACTGCGGCGACAGCCATGGTGAGCATGGATGCGACAAAGATCTTGCCCGCTAGCGCATGGCGGCGAGAACCTTTGCGGAAGGATATCGCAGCGGTCCCGGACAGCAGCCCCAAGGTCCCACACGAGTGTGAAATTGTCGTCGCCGGCGGTATTCGCTCAAGAATGACCGTCACGTGATCTCTTTTCCTTTTAGAAAATCTCAAGAATGTTTGAACTTGTTCTGGACAATGAACGCGAATTAATTGTGGGTTAATCCGCTTTGTTTGCTGTTGAATTACACTTCGCTCTGACGGATCTCTGTGCATTGCTTGCCCGGACCGTCTCAAATTGAGGTAGGTGAGCTTAGTCCGGCTCGGCCTCAGGAGGCGGGGATTCGAACCTGTGTCAGCAAAGTCCGGACGGCGCACGAAGCTAACGTCGGAACAGATCACCGGGTTTTGGGCTGCGTGGACCGGATGGACCCTTGATGGCATGGACTCGTTCATTTATGCACTGGTGCTAAGCCCGGCACTGACGGAGCTCCTGCCTAAATCCGGGATGGCAAATACTCACGAAAATGTTGGCCTCGTTGGTTCAATCCTTTTTGCGTTATTTCTAGTGGGATGGGGCCTTTCCTTTATCTGGGGACCTTTGGCGGACCGCTTCGGTCGTACGCGCGTACTTGCGGCGACGGTTTTTGCCTATGCACTTTTCACCGGTGCGGCGGCTCTGGCACAAAACGTTTGGGAACTAGGGCTTTTCCGCTTGTTGGCAGGCATTGGAATAGGAGGGGAGTGGGCGCTTGCAGGAACTTATGTGGCGGAGGCGTGGCCCGAAGACCGACGCAAAATGGGCGCGGGGTATTTGCAAACGGGATACTACTTCGGATTCTTCATCGCTGCTGCGTTGAATTATACGGTGGGTGCTCAATTTGGTTGGCGAGCGATGTTTCTGTGCGGCCTTTCGCCTGTGCTGCTTTCGCTGATCATCACCCTTCGAGTAAAAGAGCCCGCGCGTTGGAAACAACGGACTGACGGAGGCCTGGACAAACGGACTGGCACCGGCATTTTTGGCCCGAAATACCGTAAGAGAACGATCGTAAACGCCGCCTTGCTCACCGTTGCTATTATCGGATTGTGGGCTGGATCGGTTTATGAGCCTACTGCGATCATCGCCTTGGCTAAGAAGGCTGGCATGACGATAGCCGAGGCCTCAAAGACGGCCTCGTTTGGAACCGTGATCCTCTCCATTGGCACCATACTCGGTTGTCTTGCGGCCCCGATCCTGGCGGAGCGCCTTGGTCGCAAGAAAACGTTGGCAATCTATTTCGCGGGAATGTGCGTCTTCATTTCTCTTACTTTTGGCTGGGTCTTCTACTTGGAGAATGGCCTCCGGTTATTTATTGCCTGCTTGTTTTTCCTGGGATTTTTTGGCGGAAACTTCGCATTGTTCAGTCTTTGGCTACCTGAGCAGTACGACACTTCTGTACGTGCAACGGCGTTTTCGTTTGCAACTTCCTTTGGAAGGTTTGTAGGAGCCGGCGTGAATTTTTTGATCGGTGCAATGGTTCGCCATGTAGGGACAATCGGGAAACCTGTAGCGTATACGGCTATCGCCTTCGGACTGGGACTGCTGATCATTCCGTTCGGGCAGGAAACCCGGAACGAACCGCTGCCGGATTGAAGGGCATTTAGGATTTGAGAGCTTGGCGCCGTGCTGAATGGGTGCCAAAGCCGCGTGAAAATGCAGAGGCTATCATGCCTGGGTTCCTCGATAAACTGCTGAAGATCTTGCGAAGCCGCCGCGGCAAGGACATGAGTTTTCTGTGCCGCCATCTCCTGTCGCAACGTGGCGAAGCTTCTCAGACGGCGCTTGCTCAGGAGATCATTACGACTTATACGGCGATGGACGCCGCACAGCGTCTTAAATTTTACGAGATGCTCTGTAGTGCATTTTCTCCAGATTCGAAAGCCCTTCAGCGTGCCGCAGCGAACTATCTGGAAGATCCGAATGAACAGAATCTCTCCCTTTTATCCGCAGCGGTCGAGCCACCGCGCCAGGAGCTTCTTCGCCGTATCAACACCGCGCCGCGCGGCACGGAAACTCTCGTGGCCATCCGCAAACACCTTCTGGACTTACCTGTAAAATCGCCGGACATCAGCCCGCTCGACGCTGATTTAAGGCATCTGTTCAGGTCCTGGTTTAACCGCGGATTTCTGAGTTTGAGGAGTATCAGCTGGCAAACTTCCGCCTTTATTCTGGAAAAACTGATCCGCTACGAATCGGTGCATGAAATCAACGGATGGCCCGACCTTCGCCGGCGCTTGCAGACGGACAGGCGATGCTTTGCTTTTTTTCATCCGGCGCTTGTCGACGAACCGATCATTTTTGTGGAGGTGGCGCTGGCGAATGGCCTAACTGGCGATCTGGAACGTTTGCTGGACGTAAACGCGCCGGTGTTGACGCCCGACAAAGTGAACACCGCCATCTTTTATTCCATCAATAACTGCCTGGATGGTCTGCGAGGAATCCCCTTCGGCAACTTCCTGATTAAGCAGGTGGTGGTCGAGTTGGCGGCCGAGTTCCCCAATATGGAAAACTTCTGCACGCTCTCTCCCTTGCCGCGCTTTTCCAAAGCATTGCTGGACCCCCACAATGAAGATGGTTTTACACCGAGGCGCCTCTCGGCACTGCTCGATGACTACGCTACCAACCTGACTCAGGCAGCACGCCGCCGCGATCCCGTCGAAGCATTTTTTTTGCTACTGGAGCAGCCTGTCGCTAATCGCGACGTACTTGGCGCGCCTTTATCTCGCCTCGCATTCGCGTATTTAACGGAAGCGCGCCAGAATGGCAAAGTTTTCGATCCGGTCGCCGCATTTCATCTTTCAAACGGAGCTCGCCTTGAAGGGATCAACGCCTTCGGCAACCTCCGCCCTTACGGACTTAAAGCGTCCTATGGAATCACAATTAACTACCGTTATGTGCCTGACGAACTCGAGGAGAATCACGAGCGATTTGTCACGGGAGGACAACTCCGGATTTCAGATGTGCTCTCGCGGGAGCATGCCACTGTAAAGAAAGCCTGGCATCAAGACTAAAAGCAGCGCTGTCACATTCTGTCAATTAGCAAGACCAGACTAAAGGTCTGGCACCCGAAGAATTTTTCACTGAGTTGCTAGTGTCGCCTCCGCGATAAGTCGCGGAATCGGAAACTGGCACAACACTGGCGATTGATTCCGCGGGGCTTGTTGCGAATGACTGCTGCGGCGGGATGATATAATGGGCGTTTCGATATGGCTAAATCCGCGTCTGAGACAGCAGCGATCGCACCGGAAGTGCTTGCCAAGTACGAGCCGGTCATCGGGCTTGAAGTCCATGTGCAGCTGCTGACAAAAAGCAAAATTTTCTGCGGGTGCGCGAACCGGTTTGGGGATGCGCCCAACAGCAATGTGTGTCCCGTGTGCCTGGGGCTGCCGGGGACTTTGCCGGTATTAAACCGTCGTGCGGTCGAGATGGCCATGCGGGCTTCGCTGGCGATCAATTGCACGGTGCACGAACGTTCGCGGTTCGCGCGCAAAAATTATTTTTATCCGGACTTGCCGAAGGGCTACCAGATTACGCAATACGAATTACCGCTGGCGACGGGCGGGTGGATTGAAATCGAACAATCGAGTGGGAGAAAACGCATAGGCATTACACGCCTTCACCTGGAAGAGGATGCCGCGAAGAATGTTCATGAAGGCTTTGCGGAGTCGAGCACCAAGGCGTACGTGGATTACAACCGGGGCGGAACGCCGCTGAGCGAAATCGTATCGGAGCCGGATATGCGCACGCCAGAAGAGGCGTATGTGTATCTCACGACGCTACGGCAGATTTTGCTGTACTCCGGGGTGAGCGATTGCAACATGGAGGAAGGGTCGCTACGGTGCGACGCCAATGTTAGTGTGCGCCCGCGGGGATCTCATGTGTTTGGCACGAAGGTGGAAGTCAAGAACCTGAATTCTTTCCGCTACCTGCAAAAAGCCCTGGAGTTTGAAATTGAGCGGCACATTGGGGTGCTGGAGGGCGGAGGGCAAATTATTCAAGAAACGCGTTTGTGGAACCAGGGTGACGGCCGCACGGTTTCGATGCGTTCCAAGGAAAAGGCTCACGATTATCGTTATTTTCCGGAGCCCGACCTCTTGCCGGTGCACATCGGCGTGGCGTGGCAGGAGGAAGTTCGACGCAGCTTGCCAGAGTTGCCGGAGGACAAGCGCGCACGGTTGATGACGGAATACAAGATTACGGCTTATGACGCGGAAGTGCTGGCCACCAGCGCGGAGCTGGCGAATTATTTTGAGGCGGCAAGCAAAAGCGGCGCGTCCGGGAAAAATACGGCGAATTGGATGCAGACGGAATTGTTGCGCAGATTGAACGATGCGGGAAAGCAGATTGAGGAGAGTCCGGTTTTGCCGGCGGCGCTAGGTGAACTTGTGAAGCTGGTTGAGTCCGGCCACATTACCGCGGCTATAGGAAAGAAAGTGTTTGCGACGATGTTTGAATCCGGCCGGAACGCGGCGGACATTATCGCGGCGGAGGGATTGGCGCAAACGGTAGACATTTCGGCGATTGAGCAGGCGGCGCGTGAAGTGATCGAGAAAAGTCCGGAGAACGTGGCCAAATTCAAGAGTGGCAATGAAGGAGTGTTCAAGTTTTTTGTGGGTCAAGTGATGCGCGCCACGAAAGGACGAGCGAATCCACAGGTGGTAAACGATATTGTCAGGAAGATTTTGTCAGCTTGATTCGTTTTGCAGGTTGACCGCGAAGGCTAAAACTTCGATTAAAGACTGAACTTAATTCTTAATTTCCGACGCCATTTATAGGAATGGCCGGGAGCTACTTTCCTACTAAACGGGTGTGCATGGCGGTACGGGCTTCGGGACTTCTCGGGGTCCAATCTTCCGGCGGAAATGCCACACGCCAGAATGCCGGGCGCGGGTCAGAAAATTCCACACCAATCTCGGATTTTCCGTCACGGACCTGACCGAGGTGCGCGACGTGACATTCCTGCTCCTCTTCGGTCATGTTGTGTCTCATTTTCACTTTGGTGCCACTGATGGGGCGATTCCTCAGGGAAACTAGCGCGCCGTGGGCGTTTATCGCGAGGGTAACCGTCTGCTCTTCAAAGGGTTTGCCTTGCGCATCGGTGCCGCGAATACGCACGCTGACTTGCATTAATACGCGTTGGCTACGGCGTCGAGCCCCGGGATTTGTGGCAGGATTGTTTACTTGGCTCATGACCCTCTCACTTAATCAACTATACGCGGGGCGGGGAGCATGTCGAGAGCTACGTCCAAAGGGTATCCAAAAAGGATACGGTCCTGTCAGACAGGCTACGAAGCAGTCATTGTTTACGATTTGTTTAGGAATCCGCGGATTAAAATCAACTGCGTTTTTCGGGGGTTTGGGCCGCTTGGGGTTGCGGTTCTCCCCGCTGTTCGATGGGGACGTAATTTCGCGTGTCGTAGCCAAGATAAATTTGGCGCGGGCGCGCGATTTTTTGTTCGGGGTCGAGCAGCAATTCCTCCCATTGGGCAATCCAGCCGGAAGTGCGCGGTATGGCGAATAAGACCGGGAACATGGTCATGGGGAAGCCCATGGATTGATAAATGAGGCCGGTGTAAAAATCGACATTGGGGTAAAGCTTGCGCTTGACGAAATAGTCGTCCACAAGGGCGATGCGCTCGCATTCGAGAGCAATTTCGAGCAGCGGATTTTTGCCCATCAGATCGAAAACTTCGTAGGCCACGCGCTTGATGATGCGTGCGCGGGGATCGTAGTTCTTGTACACGCGATGGCCGAAGCCCATTAATTTCACTTCGCCGGCTTTTACGCGCTTGATGAACTCGGGGACTTTTTGTATGGAGCCGATTTCCATCAGCATGCGCAGAACTTCTTCGTTGGCACCGCCGTGCAGCGGGCCGTAAAGCGCGGCAATGGCGGCAGCGGTCGCGGAATAGGGATCGACGTGGGAGCTGCCTACGCCCCGAATGGTGTTGGTGGAGCAATTCTGTTCGTGATCGGCGTGGAGAATAAAAAGAATATCAAGGGCGCGCTCGAGGGTGGGATTGGGGCGGTAACGCGTCTCAGTGGTGCGGAAAAGCATGTTGAGGAAATTTCCGGGATAGCTAAGATCGTTGTCGGGATAGACAAAAGGCATGCCCAGAGAGTGGCGGTACGAGAAGGCCGCGATGGTGGGCATTTTGCCAATCAGGCGATAGGTCTGCTTTTTTCGCGATTCGAGACTGAAAATATCTTTGGCGTCGTGATAGTAGGTGGAGAGCGCGGCGATGGTGGAAATCAACATGCCCATGGGATGGGCGTCGTAATGAAAGCCGTCGAGAAATTTTTTGATGCTTTCGTGGATGAAGGTGTGATGCGTTACGTTGTAGGTCCAGTCTTTCAGCTGGGCTTCGTCGGGCAGCTCGCCATGAATAAGTAGATAGGCGGTTTCGAGATAGGTGCTTTTTTCGGCGAGGTCTTCGATGGGATAGCCGCGGTAGCGCAGGATGCCGGCGTCGCCGTCGATGAAAGTAACTTTGCTGATGCAGGAAGCGGTGTTGTTGAACGCGGGATCGTAGCTCATCATGCCGAAATCGGCGGGGTTGACTTTGATCTGGCGCAGGTCGGCGGCGCGGATGGCGTCGTTGACGATGGGAACTTCGTAATTTTTGCCGGTGCGATTGTCGGTGATGGTCAGCGTTTCGCGGGGTATGGCGGAACCCTCTGATTTTCTGGACTGAGTGGCCGACGGAGCGGATTCCATGCAAAACCTCGGAGGCAGCTGGACAGGTGCCTGATGCCACTTTACACC
>DASYJM010000287.1:0-3494 GCA_035996445.1 Candidatus Acidiferrum sp.
TATCGTATACGCGGAGCTGCTCTCGCAGCCGGCGTCCCACCTCGCGCAGCGCCTCATCCCCAAAAAGATGGCCAAGCGTATCGTTCACGTTTTTAAAGTTGTCAATGTCGCCCAGCACGATCCCTACAGGCTGGTGTTCGCGGTGGCCGCGTTCCAACTCACGCTCCAGCATGCTGACAATTTCACCGCGGTTCATCAGGCTGGTAAGGCTATCGTGAGTTGCCGCATGGCGCATCGATTCGCGGGCAGAAAGCAGTTGCTGGTGTAGATCGAGAATGCGTTTCCCTACCAGCAAGCGTGCCTTCAACTGCAGTTCATCAAAGGGCTTGACCAGATAGTCGTCTGCTCCAGCCTGCATGGCGTCGAGCATGTTTTGACGGCCATCCCTTCCGGTCAAAAGGATGACGTAGGTGTAAGTATCGGGCGATCCCGCCTCGCGAATGCGTTTGCAAAGCTCGGTACCGTCGATGTCGGGAAGCACCCAGTCGAGCAGCACAAGTTTCGGAGTATCGGGCTGATCGAGAATGCGCTTTGCTTCGGCCCCATCCGCTGCCAGGGTGACGCCAAATCCCCAACTCCGAAGATGGTCCCCGATGAGCTTGCGATAGACGGCGGAATCATCAACGACCAAAGCCTGCATGAGTCTGGAATCCTCGAATAGTCGGCTTCAGACAGCATCGAACGTCCACTCAACACCCGTTAACGGATCAAGAGGCACAGAAATACGCTTACATAGGGAGAATCGGCTAATTTCAGTAATTGCTTTAGGTGGGATGGGGCTGGTTGTGGGCGGATGCCCCATCCTTATCAAATACGCAGGATCATCACTTCCGTTGACTTTATGAGGGCGGCGGCCGTCTGGCCCGGTTTGAGGTTCATCTCCCTCGCAGAGCGTGAGGTGATGATCGATGTGATTTGCTGGCCGCCGATTGAAATCATGATCTCCGCCATCAGGCCGCTGATGCGCACCGCATCGATCCTTCCGACTAGCTGATTGCGCCCGCTGACGCGCCGGATTACATCAATTCGTTCCTTCTCGGTTTTGCCTCGCGTTCGGAAGAGAAGCCGGTCAAGTTCGCTTTGCGGGATCCGATGATGCCCTCCGGCAGTTTGGACGCTACGAATTTTCTTCTTGTAAATCCACTGTTTGATGGTGGGGAAACTGACCCCCAATTGCAAAGCCGCATCGCGGAGCTTCAACAATTCGTCATTCTTCCGCCCGGATTTGCCTGCCTTCGGCATCGGAACGCAATCCTACAATCAGCATCCGGTGCGGTCAACACTGTGGATCGCAGGAAGCGGAGATGTCACCCGGCGTCCAATTTGCCCTACCCTGATAAGTATCGGCAAAAAGTTGGAATACACGTCCGCACGTCGTGCATTGGAAGTGGTGAAAAAAACAATCGCCCACGATTGGCGCGTTGAAGACATCCTCCAAGGGATATGTGGCGGTAACTACGGTCAACGTTCCCTCGCGCACGACCTCGACCAGTTGGCGCACGATTTGCAGGTATTCGTCAGAACTGCCGAAATTGCGCGGTTCTGTGAAGTCGAAGCATTTGGCGCAGTTGTTCATTTTTGAGATACGTGCGGTGGTGTACACAGCTTGTCTTCTTTAGTTTCCGTCCATAAACGGCTCTCTTTCAACTGTAAAACCGTATATAGTGTACACTTTCCAGTTTTCTGTCAACGCTCTTGTGGGGGGCCGAATGCGTCGAGTACAGACTTGCTGGTTTCCGCGGTTCGATGTTCTAGATGTGATTCTCTATTACAGGATGAGAAGGGCTGCACCCTTAATCCTGTTATTGCTTCTGATTTGCCTGTGCGCTCCCTTCGCGCGAACCCAGGTATCCGCGACCCTATCGGGACTGCTAACGGACCCGTCCGGCGCCGCGGTTGCGGCCGCTTCCGTGACTGCGACAAATCTGGACACCGGACTTTCAAGGGATACACTCGCGGATCAAGCAGGCCGGTATCGTTTCCTCGCTTTGGCAGTTGGACGATATGAACTTCGAGTCAAGAAAGAAGGTTTTGCGCAAGAGATCCGCACCGGGATTCGCTTAGTGGTCGGCCAGGAAGCGACCATCGACTTAGGTCTCCACGTCGGACAAGTCAGCGAACAAGTTCATGTCTCCGGCGATGCTCCCGTCGTCAGCTTGACGACTCAGGACATCTCCGGGCTCGTTGGCGAGAAAGAAGTAAAGAATTTGCCTCTTAACGGGCGCAGCTATGACTTACTACTTACTTTGAATCCGGGCATCGTCAATTTTACGTGGGAAAAAACGGGAGGAATCGGCGTTTCAAATTCCACTACGGGGAACAATTTTGCGGTGTCGGGAAATCGTCCGCAACAAAACCTGTTTTTATTGAATGGCGTCGAATTCACTGGTGCGGCAGAGAATAACATGCAGCCCGGCGGGGCCAGTCAGGAGTTGCTGGGTGTGGATGCGGTGCGAGAATTCAATGTCTTGCGCGATTCCTACGGCGCCGAATACGGCAAGCGCCCTGGTGGTCAGGTAATCATTGCGACCCAGTCGGGCACCAATCAGCTCCACGGCAGCGTATATGAGTTCCTACGGAACAGCGCGCTAGACGCCAGAAACTATTTCGACCAAGGTTCCACCCCTCCTTTCCAGCGCAACCAGTTCGGTGCAGCGCTGGGCGGCCCCATACGAACCAACCGCACTTTTCTGTTTGCAAATTATGAAGGGTTGCGCCAACACCTTCATCAGACTTCAGCGGCGTTTGTTCCCGACGCAGCCTCGCGCGCTGCCGCCGTGCCCTCGGTTCGACCGCTGCTGGATCTCTGGCCGGTGGCTCCCCCAGGCGTACCAGATTTTAGTGGTATCGCCCAATTCTTCAGCAGTCCATTGCAGACCGTGCGCGAGGATTTCGGAACGGCTCGTTTTGACCATATTCTTTCCTCTCGCGACTCACTTGCCGCCGTGTACACGATCGACGATGGCGCAGATCTGACTGCCACCACGCTCAACCCTTACAGTTCGGACGTGCTTACTTTGCGCGAACAAGTTTTCAGCTTAGAAGAAACCCACACTTTTTCAGCCTCGACAATCAACCTTGCTCGCGTTGGATTCTCGCGGGCAGGCTATTTTTTCACCGGCAAACCGACTCCAGGAACTCCCGCTGCCAGCGTTCCGGGTTTCCTAGTGGGACATCAAGTGGGAGCGGTGGTGGTCGGTGGCAGCGCCGCCTCAAATCCGCAAGCTCAGATTGGATTGGCAGGCAGCAACAACGGAAGCAACCTGCATATCGCTCGAAACCTCTACACGTTCGAAGACCGCGTCATGCTCAACCGGGGCCGGCACCAGTTCACGGTAGGCGCGTGGTTCCAGCCGTTTCAATCGAACGAGATCATTGCGCTCAGCCAGTACGGGCAGGCAACATTTACCAGCTTAACGACATTTCTGGCCGGAACAACTTCAACCTTTCTTTACGATCCAGCTCCGACCGAAATGAACTGGAGATCTTTGTTC
>DASYJM010000288.1:0-14104 GCA_035996445.1 Candidatus Acidiferrum sp.
TTGAGGGTGCGATGGAGGTAAGCTTCGGCAAGGGCCGCGGCTCTATCTTTGCCCTCTTCGATGTCGCGCACAAATTCGGAAGGCGCGATCCAACTTTTGGTATTTACGTTATAAACGGAAAACTGCACTCCTTGGGCATTATGCTCCGCAAACAAATGGATATGTTCGCCACCGAGTTTGACTTCAGCCCACACGCCCTCTGCCAGCATCCATAGACTGTGGCATGCCCGAGAGTAGAAAGCGCCTACGTAATAAAATTGAAGAATCGAAGCAGTAACGGGCTGCCACAAAAGTGACGAAATACCGTTCCATAACTACACTCGCATTGACGCACGCTATCACGGATGATATAAATTATTATTCTAGTCGGCACCACATAGCCCACCGTGAACCCCTTCCCGGGTCGGGGAACGGTGTGGCCGCCAACCTGGGGTTCAGGCGACACAATTCGATGTACGTCAATTCTCACCAATCATGAGAGAACTGTTCTTTCAAGTTGTGCCTATAATCGTGATACTGCTGGTGTTCTATGCAGTCCTGAGAGTCCTGTTTTTCAAACCTTTATTGAAAGTTATCGCCGAGCGAGAAGCTCGCACCATTGGCGCGCAAAAAGCCGCTGAAGCGGCGCAAAAAGCCGCTAGCGATAAAGTAAAACAGTATCGGGACGCGCTGAAGCAGGCCCGCACGGAAATTTATCTGGAGCAGGAAGCTGCGCGCAAGAAAGCTCTTGATGAGCGAGCCGCGCGGCTTAAAGAAGCCCGAACAAAGGCCGCCATCATGGTTAGCTCGGCCAAAGGGCGCATCGCCGCGGAACTTCTCGCCGCGCATCGCGAAATTGAAGCGAGTATCACGCCGTTTGCAGCGCTGGTAGCCCGGCGTGTGTTGCAATCGACTCGGCCGCCAGGCGCTACACCCAGAGGATCGCGATGAACCTAAAGTTAGCGAAAACCGCAAAACTATACGCCGAAATTGCGGCCTTCCTGCTGGTCTCGGGGCTTTTTCTGGCGCTGAGCGCGCAGGCCGAAGAGGCTGGCTCCGCGTCGCAACAATCCGCGGAAAATCTTTTTAAATGGATTAACTTCGCACTGGTTGCCGGGTTCATCGTCTGGCTTTGCCTGAAAAGAGGACCGGGATTTTTCGGCCGCCGGGCGGATGCCATCAGCTCGGACATTCAGAAGAGCACCGAAGCGAAAAATCAGGCTGAACAACTGCTTCGCGATGCGGAAATGAAGTTGGAAAATTTGGAGAAAGAGGTTGCCGATTTGCGTGCCTCCGCGCGACGCGAATCCGCCGCGGAAGCCGAGCGCACACGCAATCTCACGGTAACGGACGAACAAAAAATCGCGGATGCTGGAAAAGCGGAAATAGATGCCGCGGAACGTGCCGCGCGCCTTGAACTGAAGGCTTTTGCCGCAAACCTGGCTGTAAATGGCGCGGAATCGTTGCTGCAGCAGCAGCTAACTCCGGCAGCCCAGGAACAGTTGATCAATAATTTCGTTAAAACTCTGGATGGGCGGCCTAATTGAAGTCAGTGACCAAGCAGTACGCCAACGCCTTCGCGGACATCGCCATCGCTCAAGGCGCGCCACAAACGGCGGTGAGGCAACTTGCAGATTTTGGCGAGGCTTTCGCGGCGTCCGCGGAATTGCGCAATTTTTTGGAGAGTCCGGCAGTTGACACGCAAATCAAGCACCGGGTGATCGAAAAAATCGTCGCGCAGCAGGGTGCGAGCAGGATCATTCGTAATTTTCTTTTTGTGACTGTCGACCATCACCGCGCTCACATGCTGCCGGAGATTATTGCCGCGGTGCAGGAAGTAGTGCGGCAGCGCCAAGGCCTCGCAGAAGCCGAAATTTCTTCCGCGGTGGAGTTGTCGGCCGCGCAAAAAACGGAGCTGGCGAAGACCCTCAGCCGCTTGACCGGTAAAAGCATCGAGCCGAAATATTCACTCGACCCAGCACTTCTTGGCGGGGCCGTAGCGCGTGTTGGCGATACTATCTACGATGGTTCTTTACGTAGCCGTCTGACGGAGATGCGCGCGCGGCTTTCGGAAGAATAGGTTGAGACGGACTTGGTGGTAGGGCCGTTGGGGGATGGTTGGTAGCACGCACTTGGCTTCGCACTAAATAAGTATCAGAAACCTAAAGCGAAGACTTGAATCTAGCCGATTCAAAAGAGATTAGGAGCAAGAATGGCCAAAATTAACGCCGATGAAATCAGCAAGATTCTGCGCGAGCAAATCGAAAACTACGAGCAGACCGTTTCCGTCGATGAGGTCGGCTCGATAATCAGCGTAGGCGACGGGATTGCGCGCGTTCATGGCCTGGAAAAAGCAATGGCCGGCGAGATGCTCGCTTTCCCGAAAAACATTTTCGGCATTGCGCTGAACCTTGAGGAAGAAGAAGTTGGCGTGGTGCTGCTGGGCGAATCGAGCGAGTTGAAGGAAGGCGATGTCGTCAAGCGTACGAATACGATTATGTCCGTCCCGGTTGGCGAAGCGATGATTGGCCGGGTGGTGAATCCGATTGGCGAACCGCTCGACGGCAAGGGTCCGATCGAAGCAAAGCAGCGCAATCCGCTGGAGCGCATAGCGCCGGGCGTGTTGGACCGGCAGCCGGTGCGTGAGCCGCTGCAGACGGGTATCAAAGCTATCGACGCCATGATTCCTATCGGCCGCGGCCAGCGCGAATTGATTATCGGCGATCGCCAGACCGGCAAGACCGCGGTGATTCTGGACACCATCATCAATCAAAAGGGTGGCGACGTAATTTGTATTTATTGCGGCATCGGGCAGAAACGCTCGACGATCGCGCAAGTGGTGAAGACGCTTACGGACGCGGGTGCGATGGACTACACCATCGTGGTGACCTCCACCGCATCAGAGCCTGCTTCGCTGCAGTACATCGCGCCGTATGCTGCTTGCGCCATGGGAGAATTTTTTCGTGATACCAAGCGCCACGCGGTAACTTTCTACGATGATCTTTCGAAGCACGCGCAAGCTTACCGCGAAATTTCTTTGCTGCTGCGCCGCCCGCCGGGCCGCGAAGCTTATCCTGGCGACGTTTTTTATCTGCATTCCCGCTTGCTGGAACGGGCCGCCAAGCTCAACGATAAACTGGGCGGGGGCTCGCTGACTTCATTGCCGGTAATCGAAACGCAGGCGGGAGACGTCTCGGCGTACATTCCGACAAACGTCATCTCCATTACCGACGGGCAAATATACCTGGAAGCGGACCTTTTCAACGCGGGCATCCGGCCAGCAATTAACGTGGGAATTTCCGTTAGCCGCGTGGGCGGTAACGCGCAGATCAAGGCGATGCGTCAGGTGGCCGGTTCGCTTCGTTTAGACATGGCCCAATATCGCGACCTGGCGGCGTTTGCGCAATTCGGTGCCGACCAGCTCGATAAAGCCACACAAGCCCAACTGGGCCGCGGCCAGCGCCTGACGGAAATTTTGAAACAGGACCAATACGCACCGTTTACGGTTGAGAAACAGGTGCTGAGTCTATTTGTGGCTACCAGCGGAGCGCTGGACAGCATTCCGGTTCCTGCAGTGCGGCGCTTCGAACGCGAATTCCTGGCATTTGTGGAGACCAACTATCCCGGCATCTTGAAGTCCATCGCGGAAAAGAAAGCGTTGGACGACAACATCAAGAGCGAAATCAAGAAAGCTGTCGACGCGTTTAAGGAACGCTTTGCCACGGATGTGGAAGAAGCCGGTGAATCGGCTGCGAAAGCTGCAGCGGCTCCGACGAAGAAGCAGGACGGCACTGGAGCGGTAGTTACGCCGAAAAGCGAAGACCCATCCGCGAAGAAAGAAGAGACACCGGTAGCAAAGTAATTTGCTCTAGCGAATAAGTCTTAAGACATGGCCACCTTACTCGATTTCCGGCGACGCATTCGCTCGGTGAAAAACACCCAGCAGATTACCCGCGCGATGAAATTTGTCGCTGCGGCACGATTGCGTCGCGCTCAGGAAGCCGCTCTGGCTGCTCGTCCCTACGCGCTGGAACTAGCGCGAGTGTTGCGTTCCACGATGGCGCGCATCGAATCGCCGGAGCATCCGTTGCTCGCGAAACGGCCGGAAAACAATGTTCTAGTCATCGTGCTGACCGGGGAACGCGGCCTGGCCGGAGCTTTTAACAGCAACGTGCTGCGCAAGGCGCACGAATTTTTTCGCAGTCACCAGGGTAAGAAAATTACCACGATTCCGGTCGGAAAAAAGGGACGCGATGCGCTGCGCAGGGCGGGTTTTACGTTTGCCGCAGAATATGTGAATGTCCTGGCACGCGTGGACTTTCGAACCGCGCGGGAGATCGCGAATCTTGTCGCCGAGCTGTACGTAAAGGAAGAGATTGATTCTGTTTACATTATTTTCAGTGAATTCAAAAGTGTAATGGTTCCCACCCTCGCAGTGGAAAAGCTTCTGCCTGTGGAAGCCATTCGCGAAGATGATGCTGACACGGCCGCTCGGCCTGACGGGGAAAAAAAGAAAGCCGGCGGGGCTAGCGAAACACCCATCGACTACATTTATGAGCAGCCCGAAGAGCAAATTCTGGCCAAGCTGCTTCCGCGTTACGTTGAAACGCAAATTCTTCGCGCCATGCTGGAATCTTCCGCGGCAGAGCACGCCGCGCGCATGACAGCCATGGAAGCGGCCACTAATAACGCAAACGATGTGATCGAAGCGCTCACGCTGCACATGAACAAAGTGCGCCAGGCGGCTATTACCAAAGAAATCATTGAAATTGTCAGCGGCGCCTCGTACGGCGCTTAGGAGAAGGCATGGCGGAAAAACGCGAACACAAGGGACGAGTGGCGCAGGTGATCGGTCCAGTGCTGGACATTCAATTTGAAGCGGGCCACCTGCCGGCGATTTACAACGCCGTGCGGATCACCAGCGAAGGCTTCAATACTCCAGAGCCGCTGGACGTCACCGCGGAAGTGCAACAGCATCTTGGCGAGGGCCGCGTGCGCGCGGTGGCCATGGAACCTGTCGAAGGCATGGTTCGCGGCATGCCCGCGGAAGATTTGGGACATGGCATCACGGTGCCGGTTGGACGCGCTACGCTTGGGCGAGTGATGAATGTGCTGGGCAAGCCGGTGGATCAGCTTGGTCCGATCAATAGCCCCACGCATTATCCGATTCACCGTGCCGCCCCTCCTCTGGAAGATCAATCCACCGGACTCGAGATGTTCGAGACGGGAATTAAAGTCGTCGATTTGATGGAGCCTTACGTAAAGGGCGGAAAGATTGGATTGTTCGGCGGCGCTGGCGTGGGCAAAACGGTTTTGATTCTGGAGCTCATCCACAACGTAGCCATGCAGCACGGCGGACTTTCGGTGTTCGCTGGAGTGGGGGAACGGACTCGCGAGGGCAACGACCTTTGGCTGGAAATGTCGGAGTCGGGCGTCATCGTTCCGGGTAACACGGAAAAATCGCGTGCCGCATTAATTTATGGGCAAATGACCGAACCACCCGGGTCGCGTCTGCGCGTCGGTCTGACGGGACTAACGGTGGCTGAATATTTCCGGGATGAGGAACATCTCGACGTGCTGCTTTTCATCGATAATATTTTCCGCTTTGTGCAAGCGGGCGCGGAAGTTTCCGCGCTGCTTGGCCGCATGCCATCCGCCGTGGGATACCAGCCTAACCTCAACACCGAAATCGGTGAACTGCAGGAGCGCATTACTTCCACGAAGAATGGCTCCATCACGTCGGTGCAGGCGATTTATGTGCCGGCCGATGACTATACCGATCCTGCGCCTGCAGCCACTTTTGCTCACCTGGATGCCACTACCAACCTGAGCCGCCAGATCGTGGAGCGCGGCATTTACCCGGCGGTTGATCCACTGGCCAGTTTTTCGCGCATTCTCGATCCGCGCATCGTGGGAGCCGAACACTATTCGGTGGCTCGCGGCGTGAAATCCATTTTGCAGCGCTACAAGGATTTGCAAGACATCATCGCCATTCTCGGTATTGAAGAACTTTCCGACGACGATAAGCGCACCGTAGCGCGCGCCCGCAAAATTGAAAAATTCCTTTCGCAGCCTATGTTCGTAGCTGCGCAATTTACCGGGCTGGAAGGGAAATACGTGAAGATCGAAGACACGGTCCGGAGCTTCAAGGAAATTGTGGAAGGCAAATACGACGATGTTCCGGAGCAGGCTTTTTACATGGTGGGCACGATTGATGAGGCCTTGAAGAAGGCTGAAACTATGAAGAGCAACGCGTAGACCGAATCTGAAAAGAACATGCTTCCCGACGCCATCGAGCTCATCATCGTCACGCCGCAGCGGCAACTGTTGCGTGAAAAAGTTGCCAGCGTGCAGCTTCCCGGCGCTAGCGGGGAGCTTGGCATTCTGCCTGGTCACGCGCCGCTGATCACGGAACTCGGCAACGGTGAGCTAAGTTACAAGTTGTCGGGCGGCGGCGAGCCGGTTGTTCTCGCGGTGCTCAGTGGATTTGCTGAAGTTTTACCCGATCGCGTGACGGTTCTGGCGGAAACCGCCGAACGTCCGGAAGAGATCGATGTGGAGCGTGCCAAAGAAGCTCTTGCACGCGCGGAAAAGCGCCTGGCGTCGACCGATCCGGATGTGGATTGGGATCGCGCCACGGTCGCGTTGCAGCGCGCGCTTGTGCGCATTAAGGTCGGCAACATCCGTCGCCGCGTGCACACCCACAGCATCTAATGTCTGATTGGGATAAACTATAATTGAAGTTGATCAGGCTACCCCAGGCCTTCCCACCACTCAAAGGACGATCGTTTTCATGGCAACCATCACGATGTACACCACTGCCTGGTGCCCGGATTGCCGCCGAGCTAAATCGTTTATGAAGGAACGCGGCGTGGAATTCCGGGAAGTGGATATCGAGGAAGATCCTACTGGTGAAGAAATCGTGATGCAAGCTAACCACGGCAAACGAAAAGTTCCAACGCTGCAGATAGGTGATCGCTATTTTGCGTGCAGTCCGTTCAATCCCGTGGAGCTGGCTTTAGAACTGAAAATCCCCCTCAATAAATCTTAACCGTCTGTTAGATCCTGGCTCTCAATCAATTTACAGCCGCTCCACGAGTCCAAACGCCCGAGATTTGCATGGCTTCGTCCAGCAGCACGACGTCCGCGTCCGCGCCTACGCGCAACGCGCCTTTCTTGAATTCCACGCCGAGCAAGCCAGCTGGGTTTAGGGTGAGCATGCGAGTGGTGTCGGCAAACGATTTGCCCAGCGCTATGACGTTTCTCAGGGCCTTGTCCAGGGTTAGTGTGCTGCCGGCTAATTTTCCTTCGGAGTTTCGGCACACGCCGCCGGAAACCGCAACTTCAAATTGTCCCAGCATGTATTTTCCGTCCGGCATACCCGTGGCTGATACTCCGTCGCTGACCAGGATTACGCAGTCTGCGCTCTTGGCTTGCAAGAGCAGGCGCATCGCCGCTTCTTCCACGTGCACGCCATCGGCGATCAATTCCGCGGTGATGCTCGGCGTGGTGAGAATGGCGCCGATCACTCCGCTGTCGCGGTGTGAAAAGGGCCGCATGGCGTTGTAGACATGCACCGCGTGATGCGCGCCGCGAGCGATGGCGGCGCGGGCCTGTTCATAGGTTGCGTCGGTATGCCCGATGCCAACGACCATTCCAGCTTTTTTGGCGGCGTCAATACATGGCATGGCGCCGAGCAACTCTGGCGCAAGCGTCAGAATCCGCGCATTTCCACCTGCAGCGGCGACAAACCTGGCCAGTAATTCCGCCGAAGGAAGCCGAAGCCACTCGGCCGGATGTACGCCGCGTCTGAGCTCGCTCAAAAATGGTCCTTCGAAATGTATGCCCAGCACCTCAGCGCGCGGCTCGTGAGGTTCATGCTGCATGGCGATATATTTGGCGATGCCCTCGGCGCTCCGGCAAATATCATCCGCGCTAGCGGTCACCGTGGTGGCCACGAAGGAAGTGGTGCCGTGACGAGCGAGGGTTTTGGCGACAACGTTTAACGCTTCCGGCGTGGCTTCCATCACATCGCGTCCACCGGCGCCGTGGATGTGCACATCGACGAATCCGGGAATGGCGGATTTATCTGTGGCGGAGATTTCAGTGGCGCCGACAGGGAGGTTCATCCCTTCACGTGGGCCGATCAGTTCGATGACCCCGTCGCGCATGAGTATTCCAGCATCCGCGATATCGCCCATCGGCGTCAGCGCTTGTTTGGCGTGAATCAGAGTGGTAGTCATGGCCCGCAGTACATCGTAGCGGAAACGTTGCGTTGCACAAAACGCGTGGAACTCGAATCGCCATTTGCGCGACGCGATTACACCGGTCGCTCCTAAAGAGTGTTGCAAAAACAAAAAGGAGGACTCGTTCGAGTCCTCCTTTTGCGATCAGAATCCGACTCTCAGGCGGCGCTGATCTTTGCTGCAATAGCGTTGTAATTTACTAGCTGCTTGATGCGCTGGCGCTGGCCGTAGCTCCTGCGGACTTAGGAAGGCTCAAATAGCCCGTGGCTCCCGTCTTGGTAACTTTGTTGATTACCAATTCGAGCGCCGCACGACTCCCGCCGGTATAGAAGAAGATAGGCTCGTTCACGGAACGGTCCTTCTTCTCGAAGCTCTTGTCGTCAGCCAACACATTTACGGTGTAGCGGTTCTTTTTTATGTTGGTAGCTTTCAGCTCGACTTGAATGCCGCCGACTTTTTGTGGTCCGCTCTTGCGCGTCAACGCAAATTCAAAATAGTCGCGCTGGCCCATGCGCCGAAGTTGGTCGATTTCATCGTGGTTACGAGCGATGAGCGTGCCCATTTCGCTACGAGCCATTTGAATGCTGTTCTTGGTGGCGTCCAGATCGCCTTTGACGCCAGTCACGTCGCCATTTAGCCTGTTGACATCGTCAGCGCTGGCTTTGCTAGCCAATTCCGAACTCACGGAGCTTTGCAAACCGCTAAGCTTCTTCTCGTACGCCACGGTTGCGGATTTGGTTTGCTTGCGAGCCGCGATCAATTCAGATTGTGTTACGTTGAGCTTGTTAGTAACCACTTTCAGATCGCTCTGCAGCTGCTGATTTTGCTCTTCCGCTTTCGCCAAACGTTGGCCCAGCGTGTCAGAGGTCTGCTTCAGCGACGCTTGGGTTGACTGTTCGACACCGTTGACGTGACTGATAGCGCTCCACCCTACTCCAAGCCCAATCAACGATAAGATCGCGACGATGGCCACCGCCAGTGCCACCCAGCGCGGGGCTTCAGCATTCTGTATTACCGGTTCTTGATATTCGCTCATGGAACAGTCTCCTCTTCGGCGGCCACCCCGGCCCGCCATCTACAGGAAACAATGCATCCCGGCGGCCAATTTCCCTGTATCGCGTCGGTCTGCGTCAACACCAGCGGCTGCAGGTACATAGACGGGAATGGCAAACGAATCGAAGCGGGACTAATGGTACTAGTACTAGTAAAGCTTACACGCTGTGTTACGCACACGTAAAAATTGCTACAGCAGTGTCATTTAGGGATTGCGATTAATCGATAGTGGGGAGGCAAATGTCGAGGTGAACACACACACGTTTTTGCCTGTAAATTACTATTAAAGAAGGGGTTAATCTAGGCAGCTCTGCTGGCGGTAACGGGTTCCCCGGTTAGGCCTGAACCGAAATAGCGATCCAAAGTGTGGGTTGCGGCCTCCAACACCAACCGGCAATCGGCGCATCGGCTCAGATGCGCGGAGATCTCGTCTTCCACGTTTGGCGACAATCTGTGCTCTAAATACCAGCAAATCAAATGGATAGTATCTCGACAGCTCATGTTCCCTGTCTTCCTCAACGCCCTGGGTGTAGCGTGCACCGTAACCTCGATTAGTGCACTCCGCACACCATATTTGTTGGATGTTCACAACGACGCAAGGTAGTTGAATTTTATATGCTTAGCGAAAGTGTGCAAAGAAATGGACAAATCGCCGGGGCAATATTTACGTACCTGATGGTTCGGTCATATCGCGACGCTGCCAGGGGTTTCCGCAACTCGTCAGGACCGGCTGGGCACTATGGTCAATTCACGCAGCGCGGCGATGCGATCCGCGAGCGGGGGGTGTGTGCTGAACAGCGAGGACAAAGTGCCGCTACCAAACCACGGTTTTACGATACATAGTGCCGCCGTAGATGGGGGAAGGCTTGTGGTGGGAATGCGCTGGTTGTAGGCTCCCAGCTTTTGCAATGCGCTGATTAGTCCGTAAGGCTGGCCCACCATGCGAGCGCCGGTCTCATCTGCCGAATATTCCCTTGTGCGAGACAGAAAAAGTTGCAGGATCAAGGCGGCAATGGGTGCCAGGAAAATCATGAAAAGCGCGGCAAGACCACCGCCGCGCTCGCGGTCGTTCTCGCCTCCGCCAATCCCGCCAAAAATCATGGCAAAGCGTCCCATGGACGCAAGATAGGTGATGGCGCCGGCAATGGTAGCCGCGATGGAACTGGTTAGGATATCGTAGTTGCGTACGTGGGAAAGCTCGTGCGCGATGACGCCTTCGAGTTCCTCATCATTCATCAGCTGGAGCAAGCCTTCCGTCACCGCTACAGAAGCGTGATGAGGATTCCGGCCGGTGGCGAAGGCGTTTGGCGCCGCTTCGGGAATTACGTAAAGTTTGGGGACCGGCAAGTTGGCCTTGGCCGCGAGTCTTTCCATGACCGCGTATAGCCGTGGCACTTGTTCTCGCGTAACTGGCTTAGCTCCACTGGAGGCCAGCGCAATCTTGTCCGAGAAAAAGTAAGAGATGCCGTTCATGAGGACGGCGATGGCCAGCGCGATTTTCAATCCGTTCGGCCCGCCAATCGCACCGCCGACAACTACCAGCATGACGCTTAGCAGGATCAGCAGCACGCCTGTTCGTAAGATTTTCATAAGGGTTCATCCATTACTACGCACTAACAACAAAAATATTTCGCGGTGAGAATTGCGGAGCTGGTTCGATCTGCGAACCGGCTCCCCTACTGGATTAGATTCACGCCGCAGCCGCGGGTTGTTTTTCCGCAACGATGGTGAATTGCATATTCTCGCCCGAAGCATCGCGATCCACGCGTATGCGTTGGCCAGGGAGCACTTTGCCCTCCAGGATCTGCAAGGCCAGCGGATCTTGAATCAGGCGTTGAATCGTGCGCCGCAACGGTCGCGCGCCATACGCTGGATCGTAGCCCTCGCGGAGAATCAGTTCTTTCGCCGCGGGAGTCAGCTCTAGGGTGATTTGACGTTCCGCGAGTAACTTCTCCACGCTCTTTAAGAGCAACTCGACGATCTTTCCGAGCTGTTCTTTGCCCAGCGGGTTAAAGATGACGATTTCGTCGATGCGATTGATGAACTCTGGCCGGAACGCAGCACGCAATGCCTCCATGGCTTCCTTACGGGCCGCTTCAGGATCATTTCCTGCCAGCTCGTAAATCGCCGCGGAGCCGACATTGCTGGTCATAACCAATACGGTGTTTCGGAAGTCCACAGTGCGGCCCTTGCCATCGGTCAAGCGACCGTCTTCCAGAATTTGTAGCAGCACGTTGAATACGTCGGGATGGGCCTTCTCGATTTCATCGAACAGAATGACCGAGTAAGGATGGCGGCGAACTTGTTCCGTCAATTGTCCGCCTTCTTCGTATCCCACGTATCCTGGCGGCGCGCCAATGAGCCGCGAGACGCTATGCTTCTCCATGTATTCGCTCATGTCGATGCGGATTATGAGTTTTTCGTCATCGAACAAAAATTCGGCAACAGCGCGAGCGAGTTCCGTCTTTCCCACGCCAGTGGGGCCCATAAAAATAAAGGAGCCGATGGGCCGCTTGGGGTCTGACAAACCGGCACGGTTTCGCCGCACGGCGTTGGCAACGCGGGCGAGTGCGTCGTCTTGCCCCACCACTCGCTGGCGTAACCTTTCTTCCATGTGCACGAGCTTTTGCACTTCGCTTTCCAGCAGACGGCCAGCGGGAATTCCCGTCCATTTGCTCACTAGTTTGGCGATATCTTCTTCGTCGACTTCTTCTTTGAGCATGGGCGCGTCTTTTTGCATAGCAGCGAATTGCGCCTCCGCCTGTTTTAGCTCGCGTTCAGCCGCAGCCATGCGCCCGTAGCGGATCTCCGCCACCTTAGCCAGTTCTCCGCTGCGTTCGTACCTTTGCTCTTCGGCTTTGAGCTGTTCGATTTGTTCTTTCAAGGCGCGGATTTTCTGGATAGCTTGCTTCTCGGATTGCCAACGCGCTTTGCGGGCATTCGAATCTTCCTTGAGCCTTGCCAATTCTTTTTCAATTTGCGTGCGGCGCTCTTTCGAATGCTTGTCAGTTTCTTTCAGTAATGCCTGGCGCTCGATTTCGAGCTGCATGATGCGCCGTTCGATTTCGTCGATCTCCACGGGAAGGGAATCGATCTGCATGCGTAAACTGGCGGCGGCCTCGTCGATCAAGTCGATGGCTTTGTCGGGCAAGAAGCGATCCGAGATGTACCGGTGCGAAAGAGTCGCTGCGGCAATGATGGCCGCGTCCTTAATGCGTACGCCGTGATGGACCTCGTAGCGTTCTTTGAGGCCGCGCAGAATGGAAATGGTGTCCTCTACGGTGGGTTCCTCGACCAGCACCGGCTGGAAGCGGCGTTCGAGCGCGGGATCCTTTTCGATATATTTCTTATATTCATTAAGGGTGGTGGCACCGATCGCGCGCAGTTCGCCGCGTGCCAGTGCTGGTTTCAACATATTCGACGCGTCCATGGCGCCTTCAGCCGCGCCCGCGCCTACCAGGGTGTGGAGCTCGTCGATGAACAGAATGATCTGTCCCTCGGCTTGGCTGATTTCCTTTAATACCGCTTTCAAGCGATCTTCGAATTCGCCGCGATACTTAGCCCCCGCGACCAGGGCGGCAAGATCGAGCGCTACCAGCCGCTTGGTTTTCAACACGTCTGGCACGTCTCCGGACACGATGCGTTGCGCCAGGCCCTCCACGATAGCGGTCTTTCCGACACCAGGCTCGCCAATCAGAACGGGGTTATTTTTCGTCCTGCGCGCGAGAATTTGCATTACGCGGCGAATTTCTTCATCGCGGCCGATCACCGGATCGAGTTTCGAACGGCGGGCCAGTTCGGTAAGGTTGCGGGCGTATTTTTCGAGCGACTCGTAGGTCGCTTCAGGGTTTTGAGTAACCACTCGTTGTGAACCGCGCACGCTTGTGAGTGCTTGCAGAATCGCTTCGTGCGAGGCGCCCAGGCGCTTCAGCAGTTGTCCCGCGGGGTCGCGATCCTCGTTGGCAATCGCCAGGAATAAATGCTCGGTTGAGACGTACTCATCCTTAAATTTTTCCGCTTCTTTAAAAGCGCGCTCCAATATGCGATTCACCGCGGTGCCCATGTGCTGTTGGCCAAAGCCTTGCACTTTTGGTAGGCGCGAGATTTCGCGCTCGATTTCCTGGGACAACGCTTCAGGGCGTATTCCTAGTTTTGTAACCAGGGGTGGTACCACGCCGCCCTCCTGCGCAACCAATGCAGCCAGAAAATGTACTGGCTCAATCTGCTGGTTTTCATGGCGGGCCGCTATTTCCTGGGCCTCTTGCACCGCTTCCTGGGCCTTTACGGTCATTTTGTCAAATCGCAACATTTGTTCCTCGCTTCTTCAATCTCGAACACATCTTCGATGACCCGAACCAATCGTTTGGCTCAGGCAACTTCAATGGAAGGCAAAAGGGCCAGCAACCTTGGAAAGCAAAAAGCGCCGGCAACCTTGCCAGCCCTCTAACTCAAGCCCAGATGTAGGCTGGTATCGCTCTCTTACTTAGCTCCTGCAGCGGCTGTCTGAGTGCTCGTTGCCGAGGTGCTGGTTGCCTGCGTGCCGACGTTCACTTTAATTTGCTTGGGCTTGGCTTCCTCGCGCTTCGGAATATGCAGTGTCAGGACGCCGTTCTGATAGTCGGTCTTGATTGCCTTGGTGTTGACGGTATTAGCCAGCGAGAAGTTCCGCGCAAATGAGCCATAGGCCCGTTCGACGCGCAGATAGTTGCCGTCTGTTTTTCGAATTTCCGCTCGCCACGAATGGTCAATATATTGTTTTCCACGCGAATGTCGAGATCTTTGGGACCGACGTCCGGCAGATCCGCTTTTACGATCAATTCATGCTC
>DASYJM010000289.1:0-10623 GCA_035996445.1 Candidatus Acidiferrum sp.
TGTTTCGATTGCGCTGACCTGCCATCTTCCGAAAATTCTACCGATCAAAGCGCGGCCGTCCGAGTTCTGGCCCTTCGCAGTCGGAACATCGTACGTGGCATTGAGAACTCCAGCATGGCGCACGTCAAACGAAGCGCGGCCGTAGTCCCCCCTTGGATCAAGCGGATTTGCAACGAAAGCAGGAGAGTTCGTCGCCACGCTGGTGTTCATATTGTCCCCATCATCGAGCGCCTTCGAAAAGGTGTAAACACCACGAAATTGCAGTCCGTGGCCAAGGCGCCGGTTTACATCCACTTCCAGTCCGTTGTAGGAGCTGATGCCTTGTGAAAACCAGTGCGTGGTGTTCCACACGGCGTTGTTCTGAAGCGGCGCATTGGTTGGGTAATAAATGATTCCAGCTGGATAGTTGGATGGGCAGGGTGACGCCGGGCAGATGGTCGGCTTAGGAAGATTTCCGTCGACGGAGAGCAGTTCATGATACCCGTGCGAACCGACGTAGCTAACACCCACCGAAGTGCTCGGAGTAATTTGTTGCTCGATCTTCAACGACCACGATTCCACCGTTGGAGTGCGTAAATCCGGCTGCACGCCGCTGGGGATTACTTTGGAACCGGGGTAGGTCGCGTTGGGAGCAATGCCTGAAAACGCGATATTCTTCACCGCGTAGACCGTATTGAACGGACCGTTTTGGTCGAGGCGATAGCTCAAGTTGTCGAGTAGTGCGTAGTATTCGCCGAATCCCGCACGCACGACAGTTTTCTTCGACGCAAACGGTGACCACGCCAGACTGATCCGCGGTGAGGGGAGAAACTTCGCGTGGTTGTCGCTGAAAACGGAACCGCCGACCACTGGCAATGTGGCGATCACGCCGTTCTGATCGAAGGTGTAATTCGAGGCTCGGCCATGCGCCTCGTTCCAGCCGTTTGTAAACTCGGCGCGAAACCCTACCCGCAGTTCGAGCGACGCCTTCAAATGAATCGCATCCTCGGCATACACCGCCGATTCCAGCGAGCGCCATCCGAGCGGCGTATAGCTGGGGGCGTAGGTGTAGGTGCTCACCTTCCCTTGCAAAAAGCTCTGTAGATTACTGAACGAAGCCTGGCCATATTGATCCTGAATCAGGACGTCATTGGCTTGGACTCGCTGAAGCCAGGCACCGAAACTTAGCAAGTGTTTTCCATGAGTGAGGGTGAGCTGGTCGCTGCCGCTGAAGAGGTCGCGGACCGCCGTCAAATTGCTTCCGGCGTTGGTGCCGCCATTGGTGATCTGCGAGGCCCCGTTGAGCGTAGTACCGCCGCCGACAACGAGCGCGCCAACAGGCTGATTGGAATGAATCCAGCCGGGTAGAGCGACGGTAGTTCCGCTGTTGAAATAAAAAGCTCCGCGCGAAAACCCGAATGTCGCGCTGTTGACCACGCTTGGAGAAAATACATGCGTCTCGCTGACGCTTATCACTTGCTCGCGCAGCGAGATATTAACGAAGCTGACGGGGTTGCTCGTCGGGGAGTGCGCCTCGCTATCATCACTGGTGTACACAGCCGCAAGGATGTCGTTGGCCGAAAATACCTGATCGAAGCGAGCCGTTCCGAAATCCTCCCGGATGTGTTGTAGGGGATTACTAAAGGCTTCGGCAATCCCGCTAGGTGTCCCCGTCGAAGTGAGAATCTCAGGACCATTTGCCACTGGCCAGAGTGCGAGTAGGGGCTGAACACTAGCAACAGCGCCGGCGCGCGAAGCGGCGTCGGGCACCAGGGTAAGGTCGCTCAGACCCAGCGTCTGCCGGAAGCCTTCATAGTTTGCGAAAAAGAACGACTTGTCCTTGATGATCGGGCCGCCGGCCGAGGCGCCGAAAACATTGCGCTCAAAGCGAGGAATGTTCCCGTGATCGAAATAGTTCCGGGCATCGAGCGCGCTGTTACGCAGGAACTCGTAGACGGCGCCATGGAATGCGTTTGTCCCGTTTGCGGTGACGATATTGATCTGCGCTCCGGGCCGCTTTCCATATTTCGCGCCGTAAGTATCCTTCACTACGGAAAATTCGCGCACGGCGTCTACTCCGAGGAGCTGCCCGCTCACACCGCCGGGGGTATTGTTGATTTCCGAAGCGCTGGTAAATTCGACGCCGTTCAGCAAGAAGAGATTCTCTTGCGGGCGGCGGCCGGAGACCGCGAACATGTTCCCGACGGCGGAGTTCGAAGCGCCATTGCCACCAGCGCGCTGAGAAGTGTAATTGATGATTCCAGGATTCAGAGTGAGCAGCTGATCGTAGCTTCGTCCGTTAAGCGGCAAGTCCTTCACCTGACGCTCTCCAACCAGGTCCGAAATGTCCTCGGTGGTGATCTGAACGGCAGTTGGAAAAGCGGGGACTTCAATCGACTGACGCACATCGCCAACCTGGAGCTGGAGGTCAACTTCTTCTCGCTGGCCGACGACGAGATTGATTGAAGTGCGGCGATCGGCCCTAAAACCAGATTTGGAAACGGCAATTTCGTAATGACCTACAGGAAGTGCGGGCGCGCTGAAGCGACCCGATTCATCGGTAACTAGCTTGCGCTCCGTTGCGGTTTCCAGGTTTGTGATCACTACTGTTGCGCCGGGGATGCCAGCGAGGGAGGCGTCGGTGACGTTACCCCATAGCGCGGAGTCACCCTGTGCTGAAAGTGGCGACACTGTCAAAACGCCAGAGAGAATCACTAAATACACAATTACCAGGTATGCGGGCGCTAAATATACTGGCAGGTAGAATTTCTTTGAATTCGAAGCCAATCGTTCGAGGGATCTCATTTCTTACACTCCCATATTTCTCTTTAGTGCCCCGCGGGCAGATAGAGTTGACTTTCGGAAACCAACAGAATTTGTGGGACCAGGTTCAGCGGATTAAAGCGGCACAGCGTTCAACAACAACAGCAGCGACGACAGGCGTGAGGGACAACAGGAAGGGCAGGGGCGGAGGCAAAAGTATCAAGTTTAGATAGAACGAGGTTCATGGCCGGGACACTCCCGAAGATTGAGCGCGCAACTTCGCTTCCGCCAGGCCATGTTGTACCGCGAGCCCGTGAAACCCGGACCAAACCAACTGCAGCCCGGCCGCCAGTGCAACCATGGCGACAATGGCCTTCAGTTTTTGCGCGGGAACTTTTCGAGCGAGCAGGCAGCCGACGATAACACCGGGGGCGCCGCCTTCCAGCAACTGCAACAATGCGGGGCCGCTGATGGAGCCGAAAGTCCAGTGGGCGGCACTGCCGATAATCGCGAGCACCAGTCCGAATAGGATGTCCGTGCCGACAACTTGCGCCGGTGGCATTTCTGAATAGTTCAGCAAGAGAACGGTGCCGAGTGCTCCCGCGCCGGCGGATGAAAATCCGGATTCCACTCCAATTGGAAAAGCCAACCAGGGGAGCCAACGGGCATTTTTTTGCGCAAATCCCGGATTGCTTATGCGCGGAAGGAAAGTGACGCTAGACGTGAGCGTCAGTATCATGCCAAGAACAATGACAATCACAGGGTCACTTCCCGGTTTTGCCAGAAGACGCAGAGCGATAATTCCGACAACGAGGCCAGGTACCGCGCCCACGAGTAACACCCGAAAGTACCGCGAATGCACATTACGGCCGACCAGATAGAAAGGCGCCGCAACCAGTCGCAGCACACCTGCAAATACGAAAGCTGTCCCGACTGCCTCTCCCGCCGGTAGTCCGACAATCAGGAGCAGCGCGGGAACGGTAAAACTTCCGCCGCCGATGCCCGTCAGGCCCACGATCAGAGCAATGACAAAACCTAGCATAAGATGCATTAGTCAGCTCGTTCCGAAAAGGTATGAATCCCGCACTCCAGTTTTTTGCCACTCCAGCGGCCAGAGCGCGGATTCGATGGATCAGCGGGGATCGCAGTGCACGGCTCGCAGCCGATGCTCAGGTATCCCTGGTCATACTGCGGAAGGTAGTCGAGGCCGTGTTTTCCGGTGTATGCCCACACTTGTCCCCAGGTCCAATCCGCGAGCAGGCTAACCTTCAGCAAGGTCTTGCCGCTGGGCAAGCGGTGTTGTTCAACTTTCCTAAGGTTCTTTCGAGTAGGAGACTGCTCACGCCGCAAACCGGTGAACCAGATCTCGAAAGGTTCGAGCGATTCCATCAGCGGTTCGACCTTTCGCAACTGGCAGCACTTGGCGGGATCTTCGCGATACAAGATCCCGAATTGCGATTCCTGCTGCTCGATCGTTTTCCTAGGAAGCACGTTTACGAGGTTCAATTTCCATGATGCTGCGATTCGATCGCGAAACTGATAGGTATCTGCGAAGTGGTAGCCAGTCTCCAGAAACAGAACCGGAATTTCCGGAATGCGATTTTTCAAAAGAGCGAGGACGATCATGTCTTCAGCCTGAAAACTGCACGTCAAGCAAACGGGCGAATTGGGCTGATACTCCAGAATGGCGTTGAGTAGGGCTTCCGCACCGTAACCCTCGACTGCTTCCGGATTAAATACATCGCTCATGCTAGTTAGGCCTTTCCCGAAATTTCTGGAGCGATGGGGACTCTCAGCTGCTGTGCACAAGAGAGAATCTGCGCGATTATGCTTTTGCGGTTGAGTGGCAATTCTTCGTGCGATAAATCAAAAATGGAATCTCCGGCGATTGCTCCGAAAGTTCGCTGTGTTTCTTTCGACGGCTTATCCGAAACAAGCAGTACGATCAATCCTGCCGACCACAGTAAAGACAGTGTCACGGCAAGCGACTGCGCTGAAAAACGGTCTCCATACAATGGAATTGCCTCGAAACCACTTTCGAAAAGCGCGCGATCCGCTGATTCGGCGAGGAAGTCACCTTCACGAAGTAAAAAGATCGCTGGACGATGGCCACGTCGACCGATCCGCTCTTGTGGAGTGACAGCTTCCCGACCGATTCCTGATGTTCGATTTCCTTGCTCAACCGCAACCGCTTGCGGCTCGGACAAATCCTCTTGAATCATTCCCGCGCCAACGGTGGCATTGGACAGCGGATCCACAAGAATGAAACTGCCTGTGGTGCGACTGTGTTCGTAACTATCGAAGAATAGCGGCGCGCTAGTTGCGAGCTCCACGAAGGCAATGCCATTCATGGCGAGTTCCTGCGAAGACTCGTGATTTAAGGTGTTCACGTCAACGCGGTACTGAATGTGTGTGACCTTGGCCTTCACCTGTCGAGTGCTATGTTTCGCGAGGTAGGTGTGATTTAGTTGCAGCGGCGTTTCATTCAGCCACACGACTGCTGCGCTGAATTTTGACGACACCGAGGGCGGATCGTCAGGCGAAACAAGCATGTCGCCGCGGCTAAGATCGATCTCATCTTCGAGTTTCAGAGTGACCGATTGTGAGAGCACGGCTGCGTCAAGTTGGCCGTCGAAGGTGACGACAGACTCGACGCGGGAAGTTTGCCGCGATGGCAGGGCCATCACGGTGTCGCCCGGCCGGATGACCCCACCGGCAACCTGTCCCGCAAAACCGCGAAAGGTTGCGTTTGGGCGAACGACGTATTGCACAGGAAATCGAATAGAATTCACGCTGGAAAGTGGCTGGATGGGCACGGTCTCCAGGTGCTCGAGCAAGGTTGGCCCAAAATACCACGGCATGTTACGGCTGCCGTCGACAATGTTGTCGCCCTCGAGGGCGCTGACAGGCACGCACCGCACAGAAGGAATCTTCAAGCGTTGCGCGAGCGCGAGAAAATCGTCCTGCAGCCTCAAGAAAACCTCTTCCTGGTAACCCACCAAATCCATTTTGTTGATGGCCGCCAGTACATGGGGAATTCCCAGCAAGGAAGCGATGTAAGAATGCCGGCGTGTTTGTGGCAGTAAGCCCTTTGTTGCATCGACCAAAATCACAGCGAGAGAGGCAGTGGAAGCTCCAGTGGCCATGTTCCTGGTGTACTGTTCGTGACCCGGAGTATCGGCGATGATGAATTTCCGTCGAGCAGTCGCGAAGTAACGATAGGCAACGTCGATGGTGATGCCCTGCTCGCGCTCGGCGCGCAAACCATCCGTCAGGAGCGAGAAATCAATGGGGCCGCTCGAGCGGTTGATCCGGCTCTTTTTTACGGAAGCTAGTTGGTCTTCGTAGACGCCCTTGGCATCATGCAGCAGCCTTCCAATGAGGGTGGACTTGCCGTCGTCCACGCTGCCGGCAGTTGTGAAGCGCAGCAATTCCTTCTCCGCGTCCCGCGCAAGAGGCTGGTCGAAAATCTCGTTCACGAGTGGGAAAGACAACATCAGAAATAACCCTCCCGCTTCTTCAATTCCATCGAGCCTTCTTCATCGTGATCGATGGCTCGATTCTCGCGCTCCGAACGGCGGAAGGAAATCATCTCCTCGATAATTTTGGGGAGCGTGTCGGCTTCGGATCGAATGGCGCCGGTGCAAGGAGCGCAGCCGAGCGAGCGCATGCGGCACTTCACCAACTTCGATTCTTCGCCAGGGTGAAGTTCTTGTTTGCCGTGAATCAGCACGAGAGAACCATTGCGAAGCACCACTTCGCGTTCGCGGGCGTAATACAGCGGAACTATCGGGATGTTTTCGAGTTGGATGTAATGCCAGACATCCAGCTCGGTCCAATTCGAGAGCGGGAATACGCGAATGCTCTCGTTCTTTTCGATGCGCGAATTAAATAGGTTCCAGAGTTCGGGGCGCTGGCTCTTGGGGTCCCACTGGCCATGAGAATCGCGGAAAGAGTAAATCCTTTCCTTGGCGCGGGATTTTTCCTCGTCGCGCCGGGCGCCGCCAAATGCCGCATTGAATCCGCCTTCCGCCAAAGCGTCGAGAAGGGATTTGGTCTTCAGCAATCCGCAGCACTTCTGGGTGCCAAGGGAATATGGGTTGGCGCCGCGTGCGATGGCCTCTTCGTTTCTGTGAACGATCAGTTCTGCGCCGATCTCCTTGGCGTAAGAGTCTCGGAATGCGATCATCTCCGGGAATTTATAGCTGGTATCAACGTGCAGAAGCGGAAACGGAATTCTTCCTGGAAAGAAAGCCTTCTGCGCCAAGCGCAACATCACCGAGGAGTCTTTGCCAATCGAATACAACATCACCGGGCTCGAGAATTCCGCGACCGCCTCGCGCAGTATGTAAATGCTCTCCGCTTCCAGGATCTGGAGATGGTTCAACCCCTTGACTATTGCGGAGGATTGCACACCGTCTACAGCTGTGCGAAATGTATTGGAGTTGACCAATTCCGATATCGTCTGGTTCATTCGCTTTCCTTGAATGATGGGAAAAAATGACGCTGAAAAAACAAAAAACCCACCTGCCACAATTTCTGGCGGTGGGCTTAACGACGACTGGACTAGAGTTAGATTTCTAGACTGTCCGCCTCCCGACGACGCCAGGGTGCACCTGTGGACAACACGTACAACACGCGCAGGTGGCAAGCTGGCTGAGAACGGAAGCGACTAACATACATAACAATGTACGCTGGAAGTTCCGGGACTGCAAGAGATTTCCCGGCGGACTGTAAGCACAAACGCGGCCTTGACGGTGAGTGTTGGTTAGGTTTTGCACTGGATCACGCCAAGGCCCGGGCTCAAGAAACTTGGCGCGGTTGATCAGAAGAAGTATGGTATTAAAGTTTGAAATGGCGGGCTCGTAGCTCAATGGTTAGAGCGTGCGGCTCATAATCGCTTGGTTGGAGGTTCGAGTCCTCCCGAGCCCACCAATTACGCGCACACCTCCTCTCTGCTCGTTAATCGCAAATGGGCCCTAAGGGCTCTGTTCTGCCGACCAATGTCGAGACTCAGCAAATTGCTGAGTTGGGTTCTGCGTTCGGCCAGTTCTTCGCAGTAGAATTCCGCGTGATCTTGTTTGATGCTGAAGAGTATTTTGTGTTCGCTACCGTCGTTCCACGCGAACTTGTGCGTACTGCCATCTCGAAAGACGGCAGAAACGAGCCTAATACACTCACTACCCTGACTTTCGAGCCAGGCTTGCCGCCAACAACTACTTGTCAGCGTTGCAGGCCGCCGCGTTAATCTCGTTGATCTTGAGTCATCGAACTCCGGAAGAAACTCGGCTGTTGATGTTTGCGCCCGCGTCGGCACACCAGGCATCAACAATAGGAGTATCGTCACCAGCAATCGAGTGTGGCCATGCTTCATTTCTTCGCCTTAGCGGAGGCAAAAAAACGCAAGCTACCCGGCTCAGCGAAACTACTCCCCAGCGTTGGCTGCCAATGTTTCTACGACGACGATGTTTGGCAGCAAATCCGCCGGCAGACCATGCCGCTCCTTTAGGTACTCCGGGCTGTTGTAGGAAAGCCAGACTTTTCCCTGGTCGTCTTCCCAAATAAGAATCTTCAAGGGGAGATCTATTGCGATGCTCGGAGCAGCCAGCATAAGTGGCGTGCCGGCTTTGGGACTGCCAAAGATCAGAAGTTTGGTGGAGCGCATCTTCATTCCCACTTTTTCCGCTTCTCCGCCATGGTCGACGAGCGCAAACAGAGTGACTCCCTTGGATCGCAGGATATTTTTTAGCTTTTCCACTGTCTCGTCGACCGAATGATTGCTGGGCTTGCTGACGATTCCGTTTCTTGTTTCAAGTGTCGCCTTGCTTGTTGCTTGTGGCATAGTTTTCTCCTCGATGTCTTGGGATTGAAAATTCGCCGAGCCGCGTACAGAAACACTCGCCAATGCATCTTTCAATTAGATGGCACTCGGGGGATAGTTCGTCACGCACAACGTCGCGTGGGACGCCTAGACTGCTCGCTTCGCCGCGGCTTTCCCAAGAAAACTCACCAGCTCAGCGTTCACTTCCTCCGCGTGTGTCCAGGTTATACAGTGCGGCCCGTCCTTCACTACCACTAGGCGTGCTCCCCTGATCAGCTTGGCAGTCCGGAGTCCCGAGGCATTGATCGGGAGAATCCTGTCTGCATCGCCGTGAATGACCAGAGTTGACACGTCGATCTTGTTTACGTCCTTTCGGAAGTCTTCATGCCAGGTTGGCACGCAAGCGAGACTGGCAGTAGCTGAGGCACTGGCTGCTACGTTCCAGCTAGCCTGCACAGCCTGTTCGCTGACGCGTTTGTTAATGAGGACGTCAGTGTTGTAGAAATTCTTGAAAAACTCCGTGAAGAACGCGTAACGATCGGCAAGAACGGCTTTCTCTATCCCCTCGAAAACGCTGCCGTCGACCCCTTCAGGATTGTCTGCAGTCTTCAGAAGAAACGGCGGGACTCCGGAAATGATGGCCGCCTTGCGCACGTCCTTTGATCCGTATTTACCCAAGTAGCGCGCCACTTCGCCGCCACCCATAGAGAAACCAACCAGCGCACATTCACGCAATTCGAGATGTATTACGAGTTTGTGCAGATCCTCAGCGAAGGTGTCGTAGTTGTAGCCCGCGGTTGGCTGGCTGGATTTTCCGAACCCTCTGCGGTCATAGGTGATGACGCGATGCCCTGCGTTCAAAAGAACGGGCATCTGTTTTTCCCATGAGGCACCGTTCAGTGGATATCCGTGAATCAGGACAACCGGCTGACCAGACCCGTGGTCCTCATAGTAGAGATCGATTTTGCTCGAGTTCTCCTTGCCGACAGTAACGTATGGCATTGAACTTCTCCTTTCTCATTCGTTTTTAGGTTAGGTGATTGATGTTGACGGTTGCTGATGCGACCGCCTCGTGATCAACAATGGCTGAGCTGAATGGAGTTGGTCACCGTGTTGTGACCGCCTCATTCTCAACGGCCGATGTTGGTGACCTTGGTATCCTCAGCGCCGAGAACGGGAGCGAATCGTGTTATATATTCCCAAGAAGTCCGAGACGGTTCGCCGCGTTTTGCACGCAGCAGGCATTGCGGGTGGGCACCGCAGGGCTCTTCAATTTGTTGTCGGAGTGGGGGACCGTGGGTGTGATACTTGCCGCTGAACTGGCGGCCGAACAGCCTAGTACTGAGAGATGTTTTTCCATGATATTTCCTTGCTCAATTCATGTGTGATCGGCCCATTTTCTCGTACGCTACTCTCGCCGCATCAGCGAGTCAAGCACTGTATCTCCTGCCAGTTCAACACGATTCAGGAGATAGACGAGACCGACGGAGAAGATGAGTCCGCCCAGTAACCGCGTTGCGCGTGCATGTGGTCGCAGTGTGACTAAAGCAAAGGACAAATGACTCTACAAATTTTGAAAGACCCGAATGGGCAAGCACGACGATACGGTTGATCGGACGAATGTGGCGCGAACACCTAGACGAATTGAAAGCTCCGATGGCTTTGCAACGACCTACGAGAGTCGGACGGCCGGAGTCACACAGCGGTTCAACGAATTGATCTCTACGCGTCCGGACAGGAACGAATACGCCAGCCAGCGCGCGGCCGTGGGACAGGAGGCGAAAAAAACTAGAATCGCAGGATGGTGTCGATAGCAAGCATGACCGCTGCTTCACCGGCCACGCCGGTTGCCTGCTGAAAGCTGAGAGAACGCGCATGCAAGTACAGAGGGTCCATCAGTTGAACAGAAGCGGAGCTGCCAAGTGCTTAGCGCTTTCGCTAGACGGCGGACACTGCATTTTACGGAAGGGCTATTCCAAGCGTGCAGCTATCGCTCGTCAGGCGCCTGATTTGTTTCCGGCTGGTTCTTCAAAGTTGACTGTGCCTGTGGAATGCCTCTG
>DASYJM010000290.1:0-17020 GCA_035996445.1 Candidatus Acidiferrum sp.
TGAGCACTCGGATTCTGCTCCATTCCTGAGTCTGCAAGCCATTTCGGAGCTAGAACCAATGCCTGCTGATTTTCGGAGACGCGAAAGAACGCCGTAACATTCTGCGAACGCTCGCCAGATACTTGGGCCGGCACGAAATCACCATCGGTAAAGAGCTCGCTGAAGTTCTGCCGGCTTCTGAGAGCCTTCGAGATCAAATAAAGCTTGATCCGTCCGTCCGTCCAACTCATCAACAATTCGGAGGCGAACCCGGCCCCCTCTCGCGAAATGTTTTGTTTGAGGCTGGTTAGAAGCTGAATGCGCCGCGCAAAATCAACCGTGCCGCGATTATCCGGGTCTACCAGCCGCAAATCCCATAATTCCGAGCCCTGGTAAAAATCCGGCACACCGGGGGCGGTGATTTTCAGTAGCGTCTGGCTAAGGCTGTTAAGCATTCCGTAAAAGGCGATGTCACGGTGGAAGCTGAAAAAGCTTTCAAGAAACGCGATGTTTTGTTTCTTGTCGAGAATGGCAGCAATAAATGTTTTCAATCCTTCTTCGTGGGCTAGGTTTGGCCGTGTCCACCGCGTATGCACCATGGCCTCGCGAATCGCTTTTACGGCGTAGGCTTGCAATCTTTCCAGTACCGCGCCGAGCTCGCTTTGCTCCAGCGGCCACATACCCAGCAATGTCTGGTACAAAAAATATTCTTCATTTCGATCGGGAACCATCGCGCCGCCGTTTCCAGCGATCTTGTATTTCTCATTCATCGCGGTCCATTGATGTAGGCGTTTCCTCCACTCTTCCGGCATTTCAGCCAAAACGCTGATGCGCGCGCGTATGTCTTCAGCTCGCTTGGTATCATGCGTGGAGCTGGCATTCATGGAATGCGGCCATCTTTTTTGCCGCTCGGCGATGAATTCAAAAAACTCCCGGGGACAAATGGCATCGGGCGAGGGATCGCCGCCTACTTCATTCAGTGACACCAACGGGTGGTAGACGTAAAGTGCCGTGTCTTCCAAGCCCTTCGCCACGATTGGCCCTGTGAATTGTTGCCAACGCAAAACAAAACTCAGGCGAGCTTCGCGGTGATCCGGCAAAACGTGCGGCGGATTGAGCAGTAGCAACACGTCGCGCAGAAAATCAAAACACTGCGGATTTAAACTGGGCTTGCGCAAACGCGCCTGAGCCAGCGCTTCTTCCAGAACCTTAGTGGCCGCGGGCGGCAGATCCAGGTTTCGAACGTACGTGCGGTACACCGCAAAGCAGGCGGTCGTTTCAATGAGCGCTTCGGTGAGTTCGTGGCGCGGCAAATCACGAGCATAGCGAGCTTGGGCGGCCAATTCGCCGAGTTGACGGCCGAGCGACCTCATTTCCACGCCCAGAATCGTGCCCATCACGAGTTTTTTCTTCTGGTACAGCACCTCGCTGAATTTCAGGTTGCGGCCGATAAAATGGGAGTAAATCTGCTCAATCTCTTTCGCGCCCTGTGGCTCAACCAAAATACGATTCGCAAAGTTCAGGTAGTCATACCCGGTTGTGCCCGCCACCGGCCAGTCGTTCGGCAGGTTTTCATTGCGCGCCAGGATTTTTTCCACCAGCACGTACGCTTCTCCGCCAGGCATGGCTCCATCTTCTGCCGCAATACGGTCCTGCAGTCGTTTAAGGTAGGCCAGCGGATCGCGCAATCCGTCGATGTGATCTATGCGCAGTCCTGCAACCGCGCCGCGTGAGATAAGCCGCAAAATCAAACTGTGCGTGGCATCGAATACCAATGAATCCTCTACACGCATACCCACCAGATCGGTAATGGTGAAAAATCGCCGGTAATTAATGGTTTCGTTGACGTTCTGCCAGAACGCCAGAACGTAATATTGCTCTCCAAGCAGTCGTTGCAGATTGGCGAAACTACTGGGATCACCTTCCTTGCCGTTAAAGTCCGTAAGATTTTCCTGGATAAATTGCGTAACTTCCTGGCTGCCTGCCAGTTGCCGTAAACGTTCGCGTATGGACTCGAACCGCACGCGTTTATCGGAGGCTGACTCGGCCGGCGTGGCATCGCGATCCGATATGGCGGAAAGCGCGGCGACGATTCCTTGATACTCATGGTAAGCAGCGGAGTTTTCATCCAGGAGGTCTTTCAAACTGCCAATGCGATGTTGCAAAACGGTCCGGTAGGTTCGCGGAGCCAACGGAAATGATGATTCGAAATATTCGATGGAAAATTGCCCGTCGTGAAAATTAAGTTTCAATTCGCCACTGTCCAGCGCTTCGCCAAATGGCCGTCCGAGTATCGGTAAAAGAATCTTGTTATCCAGATTTCGCGACGGAGGATGCCAATCTATGTCGAAGTAAGAAGAAAAGGCCGAGTCCGGGCCGTTTTCCAAAACGTCCATCCACCAGGGATTTTCGCTGCTGGCGGCCATGTGGTTGGGCACGATATCCAGAAGCAAGCCCATGCCACGTTTTTCCAGCTCGCTGACAAGAACTTCAAAATCTTTTTCGCTGCCTAAATCTGGATCAAGGCGATTGGGATTGGTGACGTCATAGCCGTGGCCGCTGCCGCGACGGCTGGTAAGAATGGGCGATCCATAAATTTCAGTAATGCCAAGGTCCCGCAGATAGTCGAGAATTTTAACCGCGTCATTAAACGTAAAATTCTTGTTGAACTGCAGTCGATAGGTCGCCAGGGGGATGCGGGTTGAAACCATGTTAAGTGCCCAAAATACGCAGTCCGTCCCGGAGTGCGGTTAATTCCTTCATCCACGTGACCGCTTCAGGATCGTTATTCTCCGCTGCCAACCGGCGCTCCTCGATTGCCTTCATCAGTGGCGCATAAGAAATGTTTTGCACTTCCCATAACGTTACGGGAAACGACAAAGTTTGGGCCAGCTCCAATTGCTTTCGAAATCGTTGCACATTTTCCATATCGTCGGGATGTTCCGCGAAACGCGCTGCCTGCTCTTCCAGCCGCTTCCGTACGGTGAATTCCAGCGTGGTGGTATCCAAAGGTACCCGGCTGGTCGCTGCTTCTTTCAAAATACTTTGTATATTGTCTGCGTCGAGATCGGGGCGCTCGAAGGATTGCCGCAGTTGGCTGTTAATTGCTACTTCCGCAGCAGCTTTAAAGGCCGCGGGCACGGGGATGTTCAGCGAATTTAGAAAACGTATCAGAGGCGCCTGATTTTCGTAAATGGTTCGGTACGCCGCGGCCGCGGAAGTGAGTGAATCGTTCAAAATCAAGCCCACAATTTTTCTCTGTTCGTCGCGGAACAGCGAACTGAGGGAGTACGAGTGTTCGCTGAATTCTTCATCAAGGATGCGGATGACGGCTGCAGTATCCGCTTTGGAAAAGCACTCAATGAGTCTGGCTTTCAATTCTTCGTAGCGTTCCGGTCCGTTGGCATGGCGCACTCCGCCGGTAACGTTGTGATCGCCCAGATGCAATACGCCGAAGCTCATCGTCGCGAATTCACGCGTAATTTCGGAACTGAAGCGAGCACGGCCCGTTGCTAACCGCAGTTTGCCTTCCGCTTCCAGGGAATATTGCTCCCTGTCGACGTCATAGCAATAGATGCCGGTTTTCTCGCCATAATTTTCAAATAGTGAGCTGATGGCGTAATGGCCCGCAAGCTTTTCAATATCCACCGCTGCGGGCTTTACCCACTTCTCGTAAATCTGCGCGCCGTCGCCATGTTCCGGCAAGTTGCTCTTCGCTTGGCGCAAGTGTTCCAGAAATTGCGGCTCAATTTCCGCGCCTACAAATGCCTTGGCCAATTCCACCACACGCCCCGCGTAATGAATGACCTGCACAGTTTCGAGTCCAGACAGCTCATCAAAGAACCATCCGCAGCTGGTGTACATCAACATGGCGTGCCTTTGCATCTCCAGCAGTTTCAAAGCCGCAACCCGTTCTTCGTGGCTCAATGCATGCGTCACGTGCTTGTTGAAGAACGCGTCAACGCTGGCGTCCGAGCGATTGAGGATTACTTGAATGTATTCATCTCTGGCGTCCCACGGATTCTTGAGTAGCGGCGAAGCTTTCTCCTCAAACACCGGATTCACTCTATCGCGCAGCCAGTCGAGCGCCGCGCGCAAGGGCGCACGCCATTCCTGATTCCAGCCCGCGTGGCCTCCCGAGTTGCATCCACAGTTCGCGCGCCATCGCTCTATTCCGTGTACGCAACTCCATGAGCTGTTTTCCACGATTTCCACAAAATGGCTGGGTGGGTAGCGCTCCAGAAACTGGCCGTAATTGGTTAGCTCCGCCAGTTTATTGTTTTCGATGTATTGCAGCGCGTACGTCAAGGCCATTTCGCCGAAGCGATGATGATGGCCATAACTTTCCCCATCCGTAGCGATGTGCGAAAGCTGCGGCCAGTCGCGGGCGTCGGAAAAACCGCTGATCAAACGATCTGCGAATCGTTTGCCGTCATTCAGCAATCCTTCAAAGGCCACCCCTTGAGAGATTGGCCCGTCGTAGAAAAAAACACTGATCGTCTTTTTCGAAGGTAAGTTAACGAGATAAGCGCGGCTGGGGTCGATGCGGTCGCCGCTGACATCCTTCCAACTTCGCCCGCCCTTGCGACGCACACGTTTCGCCTGGCGAGGCGCCATGATGGTGTACAAAATTCCATTTTCCGCCAGTACTTCCAACGTTTCCGTGTTGGCCGCGGTCTCCGGCAGCCACATACCCTCCGGGCGGCGTTTGAAGCGATGCTCAAAATCCGCGATACCCCACTTAACCTGGGTAACTTTGTCACGCCGGTTCGCCAGCGGCAGAATCATGTGGTTATACGCTTGTGCCACTGCGGACCCGTGGCCTCCGAATTTGTGCGAACTCATTTTGTCGGCTTCTTGCAACGCTGCATACACGCGCGGCGCTTTGTCTTCCAGCCAGGAAAGCAACGTCGGACCGAAATTGAAGCTCATCATTCCATAGTTGTTTACCAGCTTGATGATGCGTTGTTCGTTGTCGAGAATGCGCGACGTAGCATTGGGGGCGTAGCATTCCGCAGTGATGCGTTCGTTCCAGTCATGGTATGGATAAGCGGAGTCCTGCAACTCAATCGCTTCGAGTGAAGGATTCTCTCGGGGCGGTTGATAGAAATGGCCGTGAACACAAACGTATCGCATGATTACTCCGTAATAGAATTCATTCGTTCGAGCACGACGAATGATTGCGCTGACAGCGTGAGAGGATCCGCCGCTTTTATGTCCTTAGCTAAAATGTTTCCGGGTCCGCGCCATTGTTTATCTGCGGAATTGACGCGCACAGACCAGCGGCCTGCCGGCAGATGTAGATCGTCGACGACACGTTCGGTTTTTCCAAACTCATAAATGGCCGCCAGCATCGTCGAAGCGCCATCGCCGGCAACCATGGTGATCGCAGTTCCATTCTCAAAAATTTCCAATTTCTTTGGTCCGGCCAAAGAATATTCGCGTCTGATTGCGAGTAGCTCCCGGTACAGGGCTTGCAGCGTTTGGTGCGGTTCTTTGTTTTTTAACCCATGGTCGAGTTTTGAATTCTTGAAAGTGCTTTCATCCTGGGGGTCTGGTACTTTTCCTTCCCACGCGAATGCCGCAAATTCTTCGTGGCGCCCCTTGCGTACCGCTTCAATCAACGCTTGATCGCCATGACTCGTGAAGTATTGAAACGGCGCTATCTCACCATACTCCTCGCCCATAAATAAAAGTGGAATGAATGGCGCAAGCACCGTTACGCCCGCGGCCAGCTTCAAGGCTTCAAAATTAACCAACTTGGTGAGCCGTTCGCCTCTGGCGCGATTGCCAATTTGATCGTGATTCTGGATACAAACTACAAAGCTGGAACGCGCCATACCGGCTGGGGAATTGCCGTGTCGCCGCCGCCTGAACTTCGAATACTGCCCGGCGTAAAACCAGCCATTTCGCATCGTGACAGCCAGGTGATGCACATCGCCGAAGTCGGAATAGTATCCGGCACGTTCGTCAGTGAGCAGGGAATGCAGCGAATGATGAAAATCATCGCTCCATTGCGAAGGCAAACCGTAACCGCCTTGCGTAAGCGGCCTGAGCAGACGCGAGTCGTTCAAATCGCTTTCCGCGATCAGGTGAAGCCTCCGGCCTAAACGATCTCCCAGCCTCTTCACCGCTTGTTGCAGTTCAGCAAGAAAGTGCGAGGCGCCGAAATCAAAAATTCCATGCACGGCATCAAGCCGCAACACATCGATGTGATAGTTCTCCAGCCAGTGCAGCGCATTCTCAATGAAGAAATCTCTGACTGGGTCGCTGTCGGGCCCGTCGTAATTAATCGCCTTTCCCCACGGAGTCTGATACTTGTCCGTGAAGTACGGGCCGTATGCGCTGAAATAATTGCCTTCGGGCCCCAAGTGGTTATAAACGACGTCCAGAGCAACGGCCAAACCGTGCGCGTGCGCGGCGTCCACTAATTTCTGAAGACCGCGCGGCCCCCCGTAGGAATTTTGCGCCGCAAACGGCTGCACCCCGTCATAACCCCAATTGCGGCTGCCAGGGAATTGCGCCACCGGCATCAATTCAATCGTTGTGATGCCCAGGTTACGCAGAGCAGCTAAATGGGGAATGAGCGCTTGAAACGTCCCTTCCGGAGTGTACGTGCCAACGTGCAGTTCATAAATCACGCTGCGGTCCAGTTCGAGTCCACGCCAGGACGAATCCGTCCACTTGAAATCGTGCAAATCTGTGACTTGTGATGGTCCGTGAGCGCCCTCGGGCTGAAAGCGTGAGGCAGGATCCGGAAACTCGCGCCCGTCTTCGAATCGGTACAAATATCTCGCACCAGCCTCCAATTTCTGAATCGTAGTTTCAAAATAACCTGAATCACTTTTTTGCATTGGCACAACACGATGGTTGTCGCCGACAATGTGAACGCTCAATTCCTTGGCAAAGGGCGTCCAAACCACAAACCGCCAGCCCTCTCCGGGAACGGGAGTAGCGCCTAATGGCGGGATAGAATCCGAGTTACTCATAAAGTTGGAGCCTTTGTCTAAGTGTGAAATCGCGGGTGGTTGAATGTTGCGGCCGGCCTTGCCGCAAGCACCTGCAAAAAAACGAGGAGCAGGTGGCCATGGGTCCCCCGTCGGTCACCTGCTCGCTATGTTCAAAATTCGCGAAAAAAGAATACGTGTTATCGCGCCGGGAAGACATAGGGTCTTCCCTGTAACCCGACACTGCTATACCAAGTTAGATGCGAGTGTGCGATTAAAAATACATCGGCCACTCGCCGCAGACCATCTAAAATGAGAGTGCAGTTCTGGGCGGCTTCATGAGCGCAAGAATCCCTACAGCGATGGCAATTATTCTTTATGTCGGCTTGAGTCCGGCGAGTAACGCCTATGAAAAACAACTCGACTCGCGCGCGATTCATGAGGCCTACATTCTTGGGCAACGCAACGACAAATCCACCGGCGACTTCCTCGCTCCCTATCTGACCCAGATTACAGAAGTACAAAAGGACGTGCACATCGCCGAGATCGAATTGCTCACCCCTTTCGCTCAAATCGTCGACGTATCCCGCCAGAAGGCGGCTGATGGGTTTACGGAAGAACAGGCTATCGAATACTACAAAACCCACGGAAACACCGTGAAGGTGAATGTAACCATGATGCTGCCTTCGGCCTACCCGAAAACTGCCGAGTCCAAGGAAGTGCCAACCCCCGCGCCTGCCACGGGGGCACAAAAAAGCGCCTTACGGCCGGAGAACTTCTGGCAAAACTTCCAGTTCAACTTAAAACAGAACGGTAAAACCATCCCATCTCTCGCGATCAGCAACCAGCCCATTTATTCGACGGCTACCAACACTGCTCCGGCGGTGCTGACCGGGGAAAACGTTTGGTTGGAATACGATGTTAAGGATGTGGCTTCCGAGCTGACCACCATGGAAGTGGTGACTCCGGAAGGCCAAGTCATAAAAGCTACCTTCGACCTCAAAAAACTACGTTAGGACCTCCGGAAACAGTGCGGCGATTCGCCCATTCCGCGGCCTGTCCCAGAGGCCAGGTTTTCGTGGGGGACTCGGTTATGACCCCTCATTCCCCGAGCCTAACGGCTTGACTGTGCAAGATTTACTTTTTTCCTCCCAAAATTCCTATGCCCTAAAGGACAGGTACACCGTAAGTATAAGAAGCATATGAATAATCCTTTGGACTGCCGTTTGCATTTAGCCGCTATACCCGGACGCATGCTGTAGGAGGTTCTCTGTGAAAGTCTTCTTGGCAATCGCGCTTCTCGCAGCTCTTCTCTCGGCGGTTATCCTCGGAATTGGGACCCATGCCATGGCCACCGTAGCTCGCAGCTTTTGCATCATCTCCACTGCGATTTTTGCCTGCGCCGCTACGCTAGGTTTGGCCACACGCTCCAAAATCTGACACTTAAGGTAGGGATTTGTCGGTATTGCTTGCCGTCTCGCCCGAGGGATAGGATTAGCCCCGATGGCGTGATTGTCTCCGTCCGGCCCTGCTGATATGATCGCCCCGGCAAGTCTCTCACCACGTCGCTTTAGCCCATTGCCGACAAGAATCCTGGCGGTATCTTAAAAATGCCCACAGTGGCCGACCCTACAGGCCAGAAGTTTCATCGGGCTTGGGGCACTCGCCTCCAGTCCCTGAAAAATATCCCTCCCGTTTTGAAAATAATCTGGGACTCCAGTCCTGCGGTCGTCACCTGGGGATTAATCCTTCGCGCCATCGCCGCCCTTTCTCCCTTGGCTTTGCTGGCCGTGGCGAAGTTGATTATCGATGCGGTAGTTACGCATCTGACGCACGCCGCAACGCTCAGGAGCGATTTTTGGTGGCTGGTCGCCATCGAATTTGGGCTCGCCTGCCTGACTTCCATTCTGAATCGCATCGTGGACTATTGTGACACCCTGCTCGCTGACAAGTTTATTCGCCATATAAGCGTGCGCATCATGCATCACGCGTCCCGGCTGGACTTGGCGTCCTACGAAGATCCGCTGTTTCACGACAAACTCGAGCGCGCCCGGGTACAAGCAACCGATCGTCTGGGGATGGTTCAGCAGTTAGGACGCCTCGTTCAGCAGGTCATCACCACCGCTACTTTGGCTGCCAGCATTTTGCTGTTCTCGCCCTGGCTGTTGTTGGTGTTGATTGCCTGCGTGATTCCCGCGTTTCTAGGGGAAAGTCACTTTGCCTTCCTGGGATACGCACAGGCATTCCGGCAGACACCCGTAAAACGCCAGATCGATTACCTGAGATTCCTAGGCGCCAGTAAGGACAGCGCGAAAGAACTTAAGCTATTCGGCTTGAGCAGGTACCTTACCGACAGATTCAAAAAACTGTCAGACGATATCTATGTGCAAAATGTCTCTTTGGCGAAGCGCCGGCTCCTTGCCAGCGCCTTGCTCTCTTTACTGACTACAGTCGGCTATTACGGAGCCTATGCCTACGTGATTCTGGAAACGTTAGAAGGGAAAATGACCGTCGGAACGCTGACCTTTCTGACCGGTGCAATTGCGGGAGCGAGCGCCAACCTTCAGATGATTTTTTCTACTTTCTCGAGTATCGCCGACCAGTCACTCTTCCTGACTGACCTGCTGGAATTTTTTGCCGTTCGTCCAACGGTATATTCCAAACCTAATGCTTTGAAAACTCCCCGGCCCATCAAAGAGGGAATTGAATTTCACGAGGTAAGCTTTTCTTATCCAGGCAGCGACCGCCCCATTCTTCGTAATTTGAATCTGTTTCTGAAACCCGATGAACGCATTGCGCTGATTGGCGAGAATGGCGAAGGCAAAACCACTATCGTCAAGCTGCTGACTCGCCTTTACGATCCAACCGCAGGCCAAATTCTTCTCGATGGCATCGATCTGCGCGAGTACGATCTGGACGACTACGCCAGTAACATCGCCGTGATTTTCCAGGATTTTATGCGCTACGACATGACCGCTTGGGAAAACATCGCCGTCGGCCAGATTGGCGCGCGCGAGAACCTGGCTCAGGTGGAATTGGCCGCAAGAAAGAGTCTCGCTGAAGGGGTCATAAAAAAATTACCTAATGGATATGACCAGATGTTAGGCCGGCGCTTTGAAACCGGAGTCGATTTGTCAGGCGGCGAATGGCAGAAAGTCGCCCTCGCACGGGCTTATTTGCGAGACGCGCAAATCCTGGTACTCGATGAACCCACTGCCGCGCTTGACGCGCGTTCCGAGCACGAAGTGTTTGAGAGGTTTGCCGAGCTGACCAAGGGTAAAATGGCCCTGCTGATCTCTCACCGTTTTTCCACGGTGAAGATGGCCGACCGCATCATTGTTTTGGAGAAAGGCGTCATTGCGGAGCAAGGGCGTCACGAGCAGTTGATGGCTCATGGTGGCCGGTACGCCGAAATGTTCGAGCTGCAAGCCTCGAGCTACCGTTAGAGAACGATTTGTAGATGCCCGAAGTTAAGACGCCCGAAGTTAAGATGACTGTACAAAGATGACTGACGACCCAATCGGAAGGTTAGAGACTGACGATAGCCCCGCGATTCCGTCGGCGTGGAATGAAGCGTCGGATACTCAAGAGCATACTGGTGCTCGTGAACCTGACGTCACGCGCCTGCGCGATGAGGCCAGAGCGCAATCCAAAACCTGGACAGTCAGCGCACGCAGATCGTTTAGTCCTCCGCTCGAAAGCCGGCGGCAAGTGGCTGCGCGCACCGTGTTGGGCATCAGGAAAAGTGCCGCAGCAGAACGCGGCGTTCCGGCAGTGGCCAGCCAACTGGTCGCGAATAACCAGCGCCTCCTGAGATCGACTTCTCTGGATATCCGCTCCGCGCTACGTTCCAAGGCAACGTTTCCCCAGGTTCGCACCAGTGCAGCGCATCCCGAGGAACTTCCCAGGGGGTATTTGGCTGCCAAGGCCTACCTCACCGCTTCGAATGTTATTTTCGACGAGCCCTCCTTCATCGAATTCATGGAAGCTGCGCAGGAGGCCGCCTATTTCGAAGTGGCGGAAATTTGGCGGCTTAAACAGATGTTGCAACTCGTGCTGATCGAGCGTTTCGCCGAGCTGACCACGGAGGTTTCGCGGGCGACTGGAGCGCGAAACGCTCAGGATCCCCAGGCGGAGCGTCACGCGGCTGAATTTTCTTCCTTAGTCGAGAGCATTCGAAAGCTCAGCGACAATGATTTCAAGGCCGTTTTTCTCGCCCTTAGTAAAACAGAAGCTATCCTTCGCGGTGATCCGGCCAAAGCCTATCACTGCATGGACCTTGATAGCCGTGGAAGTTATCACGCGGCCATTCAGGAATTTGTTCGCGGCTCGAAGGCCGATGAATTCACTATCGCGCAGCTGGCCGTGGATCTTGCCACGCAAGCCAGGACGCAGTTTCGCTCCATCCCCGTCACTCGTGAACGCCGCGGTCATGTGGGCTACTACCTGGTTGACCGCGGGCGCCAGGCCTTGCAAAAGAGAATCGAGTACCGCGCTCGCGGGTTTAAACAAGTAACCGAGACGTTCCACGACGCTCCGGAACTTCTGTACTTCATCAGCCTAGAAGTCTTGATCATCGCCATCATGGCCTTTGTAGTGAGTGGCATTCGCGGCGGCGTCCCCTTAATCGCCGCAACGTTGCTTCTGCTGTTCCCCGCCAGTGAAGCGGCTCTGGAAATCATCAATCAATTGGTGACCTTCCTGATTCCCGCGCAGGCTTTACCCAAACTCGATTTCTCAAAAGGCATTCCCGCCGACTGCGTCACCATGGTGGCCATACCCACGTTATTGATCAACGAAGAACAAATTTGCGACTTGGTTCGCACCCTTGAAATTCGCTACGTTGGCAATCGCGACCCACATTTATTTTTCGCCTTGCTTACCGATCCGCCCGATTCTCGCGAACGATTTGATGAGAAAGACCGCCACGTCTCCTTGTGCTCGCGCTTGATTGAAGAACTTAATGAAAAGTACAGCGACACGGGGGTGCAGCCTTTCTACCACTTCCACCGCCATCGTGTTTTCAACGAAGTGGAAAATACCTGGATGGGCTGGGAGCGCAAGCGCGGGAAGTTGCTCGACTTTAATGAGTTGCTGCGTGGCGAGACCGATAAATTCCCGGTGAAGATCGGGGATCTCTCGGTTCTGAGCAGCGTGCGCTACGTCATCACTCTGGACTCGGATACCCAATTACCGCGCGACAGCGCTCATCGCTTGGTCGGCGCCGCGGCTCATCCACTGAATCGCGCGGAAATTAATCCCGCCACCAATACCGTCCAGCAGGGCTACGGCGTCCTTCAGCCGCGCGTCGGCATCAGCGTGCATTCCGCCAACCGCTCGCGGCTGGCATACATCTACTCCGGCCAAACCGGCCTGGATGTTTACACTCTCGCGGTTTCCGATGTTTACCAGGATTTATTTGGCGAGGGCAGTTTCACCGGAAAAGGAATTTACGATGTGGACGTTTTCAGAAAAGTGCTGGGACACCGTTTTCCTTCCAACGCCATTTTGAGCCACGACTTGATCGAAGGCTCGTATGCGCGGACCGCCTTGCTCTCCGATGTCGAGATCATCGACGATTATCCCTCGCATTTTCGCGCGCACAGCCGCCGCAAACATCGCTGGATTCGCGGTGACTGGCAGATTCTCCGTTGGTTGTTACCTCGCGTCCCGGACGCCGAGGGAAACCTGATCAAGAACCCGTTGAAATTCGTGGCGCGCTGGAAGATTCTCGACAATTTGCGACGCAGCGTCACCGAGTTCGCCACCTTCGTGTTGCTGCTAGCTTCCTGGTTCTTTTTGCCCGGACCCGCTACCTATTGGACGGCCGCAACCGTCGCGCTGGTGCTGATCCCGCGCTACACGCAATTGGTATTCTCCCTGCTGAGGCTTGAGAACACTGGCGACACCTTCGCCCACGTCAAACAAATTTTCGGGGACTTTATCGCTGGCCAAGTCAACGTCCTCATCTTTTTTACTTTTTTGGCGCACCAAACCCTCGTAACCATGGATGCCATTTTTCGCACGGTGGTCCGCCTCACGATTACCCGCCGCAACCTGCTGGAATGGGAAACCGCCGCGCAATCCGAAATGGAGACCAAACGAAAAACTCCCGTCGATGTGTATCTCGATTGGACTCCCGCCGTTACTCTTATTATTGGCGGGTTGCTTGCCGCTTTCCGCCCGCACACGCTTTTGGCGGCGTCGCCCATCTTGGCGTTATGGCTATTCTCCAAGCCCATCGCGCGCTGGCTGGACCGGCCCTTGGCTTCCGGACGCAGCGAAATCACCGCTGATGACGAGAATTTCCTGCGTAAAGTCGCGCTAAAAACCTGGCGGTACTTCCGCACATTTTCTACCGCGGAAAATCAATTCCTCATCCCTGATAATGTGCAGGGCCATAACTACGAGATAGCTCACCGAATTTCTCCAACCAATCTTGGACTGCAGCTGAATTCCCAATATGCCGCATATGATTTGGGATTCATCACCTTGCAGCGCTTCCTCGATGAAGCCAACCAGACTTTCTCTCACGGAAAAAAATTACCCAGGTTTAATGGACACTTTCTGAACTGGTATGACACGAGAAATTCAGCCGCCTTGCCGCCCTTTTTTGTTTCCAGCGTGGACAGCGGTAATCTCGTGTGTTCCTTGGTGTCTCTGAAACAGGGCTGCCACGCCGTTATCGCTCAGCCACTTCTTTCCGAGTCGTTATTTCGCAGTTTGCGGGAATATCTGGCGCTGGCCCTGGAAGAGCTGTCCGCCGGCCAAGCTCAAGAACAATCCATCGCAGTGGTTGGAAAAATTCTGGCTGAAACAACACGCCTGCGTGAGGACCTGCCGAGGTGGATTGAAGCCTTACCTAAATTGCAAGAATCCATGCAGAGCATTGCCGATCAGACTTTATCCGCTACACCGGGCGTGAACCAAACGTCGTGGTGGCTGCAAGAGGCCAATGCTCGCTTTCTCGACGTGCGCGAGCACCTCGAGACTTTAGTTCCGTGGCTGCTCCCGGAATTTTTTCTCCTCAGAACATATTTCGATGACATGGTCGTGCCCAAAGTAATTGGAAGTCTGAATCTTGAGCAGTTACCTGGTTATGCGCAGAGGTTATCCACCAGATTGGATCAATCGCTGGTTTTGAATCCTGGTGACAATACCAAGCACGAAAAAATCAAAGCGTTGCAGCACGCTGTTCAGCAATGCGCCATTCGTGCGATTAGCCTCCGTGAAGAACTGCTTTTGCTGGCTCGCCAGGCGGAGGAAATGGCCAAGCAAATGGACTTCCGTCTGCTCTACGATTCCGTACGCAATTTGCTTTCCGTGGGGTACGACGTCGAGAAAAAACAGCTGCTGGCGAGTTGCTACGATCTCTTGGCTTCGGAATCGCGCAGCGCGGTATTTATCGCCATTGCTAAAGGTGATATTCCGCAGACCAGTTGGTTTCGCCTGGGCAGAGGCCATACCCAATATGCGGGTCGAAGCGTTCTGCTGTCCTGGACGGGCACGATGTTCGAGTACCTGATGCCTACTCTTTGGATGAGGACGTATCCGGCCACGCTGCTAGAAAATAGCATGCGCGGTGCAGTTGTGTGCCAGAGAAAATTCGTTGAGTCCTCGAATATTCCTTGGGGAATTTCGGAAGGTGCTTGCAGCGAAAAAAATGACTCCGGCCATTATCATTATCATGCTTTCGGTGTTCCGCCTCTGGCGCTGAAGGTGGAAGTAGAAGATCGCACGGTCATAACACCGTACGCCGCCGTTCTGGCGCTTAGCGTCGATCCCGCTGCGGCGGTGAAAAATTTGCGAAAGATGGAAAATTCGGGATGGCTAGGGCCCTACGGATTTTGCGAATCGGCGGATTTTAAAGGGGCCACTGCAGCGAACACGCGTTCCCCCGAGCTGGTCTATTGTTGGATGGCCCATCATCAAGGCATGATTCTACTGTCGATAAGTAATCTTCTGTCCGAATCGGTTTTCCAGCGCCTCTTCCATGAAGAGGTGATCGTCGCGGCTACCGAAAGGTTATTGCACGAACGCGTGCCATTAACCTTTGAGATTCAGAAAGAGAACCAGAGCGCGACGTAGCTGGCTGTTGAGGGCGGTGTCCCGAATTGGGTCTGCCCTTGTCAATTTAAACCCTGCTCCCACGGTATCCTCGCTAAATTTAGAAGCAAATCACTGCTTCTGTGCGACTTAAACATCGGCCTTTCGCCCCGCGCGTGCCCTACTATCGTTCTGGCCCCATACCATTCTTTTATCTGCATTGGCGGGTTTGTCGCTAAAGGTTGTCAGCGAGGGGGCACGGCCATGATTGCAGCCAAGGCGGCGGGGCGGAACCGCATTTAGTTTCACCAAGCCTGACATTTCCTCGGACGCACGCCCTGTAGTTCCTACGGAGGCGGAACCATCTTTGCGTTAATCGAAACTCTCTGGCCCGCTTGCTTCGCGATTTCAGGCGTCCTTATGTGTTCCCGCTGCCTGCAATTGAGACATCATTTGCCGCATCGCCGCGCTGGAACCGGGAGCTCGCTTCTCGCGCCACAGTTCTAGCCGCTTGCAGGCGTCCTCGATATTCGAAAAAAGATGAGGGTTTTTGAACGCCGAACGCCAGGTGGGCACCACCGCGCGCATGCGATCCCACACCACCCAGAGTTCTCCATTGCTCTCAAAAAAGAGTTCATCATTAATCAACCCGCGATTCACAATGGAGGCCACCATCTCCCAGTAACTTATGACCATACGGATATACGTGTTCTCCTCACTGCTCTGCGGATATTTCTGCATCATGTCCTCGGGAGTTTGAGGATGAAAATGTTCCACGAACCACGACCGCGCTTGGCGCAAACGCGGCTCGCGCCGCAGGTCATAAAGACGCAGCATCAAATTTACTTCGTCATAACTGATCTGGCTCATACGATTCTCCTCACCGATTTGTAAAATCGCCCGCCTTTACTGGCTCCGAACCTGGAATCGCTCCGGCGAATTCAAAGCGCTGGACGATAGAAACCGGTATACCCTGACGCTGAAGTTCCACATGAATGCGGCGTCGCAGCTCACGAGAAATCTCATCCTGGTGATTTGGCAGCGTACGCACCTGCAATCGCACGGTTGTCGCGTTGCGATCAAAACTCTGAACACCCAGTATCCGCGGTCCGTCCACCAATGCCTTGGACCACGCCGGGTCGGCGCGCAGTTCCGCGGCCGCTGACTCCAGTGAACGCAAAGTTTGTTCCAACGGAGCGTCGGGCGAAAGCGAAATATCCACGAAAGCCTGCGACCAGTCCCGGCTCAAGTTACTCACAGTGCGAATATCTCCGTTGGCTATGGTGACCAATGCGCCTCGCGCGTCACGTACTACCGTTCGCCGCAACGTGACGTGTTCCACACGGCCGATGATATCGGCCACTTGGATGGTGTCCCCCACTATGTATTGATCTTCCAGGACGATGTAAAAGCCGGTGATGATATCGCGAACCAGGTTCTGCGCGCCAAAACCGATTGCCAGGCTGGCCAGCCCGGCAAGCGTGGCAATTGGCGTGACGTTGATGCCGAACTCCGGCAGCGCAGTGAGCAGCGCTATGCCCCAAACGATCTTGGTGCCCGCGCTAAACAGTATTCCGGCCAACGTGCGCGTTTGTTGTTCCCGCGCCTGGGCCGCGCGCGTTTGCGAGGCCGCGCGCTTAATGACCAGATTCGTGACCACCCGCAACAGCCGGTTCAGTATCAGCGCCACCGCGATAATGCCCAGCACGTGCAGGCCGTTTCGCAGCGTGAATTCAGACCAGTGCGTAAAAGTCCAGGTATTGAGCATAAACTTTACAGGAGGGCGAGTATAACATTGGAACTGCGGACAAGCTGTTCGCGCCAGCGCTTCGCCCTGCGCGCAAGTCGCAGTAAAGGAGGCCTGGGATGATTGCAGCCGGCCAAGAGCGCCGTAAATTCTTACACCGATTTTGCGGGCTGGGTATCACCATCGCGCCGATGATTTTCCTGCAGTTGAAATCACGTGCGCAACAAGTCCCCAGACCCCTGAACAATGCTGATCCAAAGCCCGGAGATGAAAGTGCGCCTTTTCCGCCCGGCTCGCGCAA
>DASYJM010000291.1:0-3781 GCA_035996445.1 Candidatus Acidiferrum sp.
CTATGATATCAACGCGTTTGCGCCCACTCCTGCCGGCGCTGGACGATTTGGCGATTGTGGCTTGGGCATCCTGGAGGGGCCAAACCTCATCGGCGTCAATTCTGGAATTGCGAAAAACATCAACCTCGGCGAGCGCTACCGGCTGCGGTTCGAAGCGACGTTCACCAACGTGATCAACCGCTCGAATTTCGCCCCTCCCCAAACGAACATCAGCAATACAGCCACATTCGGCGTACTGCAATCCGTGTTGCCGCAAGGTGCGGGCGGCAATCGGACAGGACAGCTTGCATTACGAATTGACTTTTAGGGACATTCGCGAAGGAACGGAGCTCAACCCATGAGATAGCCGGTTTCTCAATCAGATCTTTCGCTGGACCTCGAACGATGACACAACTGAGAGCACTCGACTTCCGTCGGCCCAGCCGGAGATGGAGACGCGAAACGACAAAAGAATACAGCCCATGGAGCAATCCATGGGTAACGTGCAGATGCTTCTCTAAAAAGGGGGCGACACAGGATTTTGCCATTGCGTCGCCTCCCGCGAATGCATGGGCGACATGAACTTCGTGATCTTTCTTTCTTTATGACCTAATTTTGGCAGCCATTACTTTGTTTGCTGCGTGGCCGCTCCAAAAAGTAGCGGGCCGTTGGCCTGCTCCCGCCGCTTCCTGATTGCATACAAAAAGGAGGGTAGTGGTGGCGTTTGGAGCGAGGTTCGTATCAGGGCATGGCTCGCCGTGCCGAAACGATCGAGCAGTGAAACGGCTTTAAGGCCGCTGGGCCTATAACTAAGGCGCGCCGAAGCGCGTGATCGGAGTGAAAGCTCCCACGGCATGCCTGAAGGCGATGCCCTGATACGAATCCTCTCTCAATATACATTTTGTCAAACTGGAACAATACCGAAAGACGTAACAATTTGACAAAGAGTTCGTGGAAACTCCGTAAGAACGATCCAACCTGAGGACAAAGAGTTCATGTACATGGATAGAAGATTGTGTAGCAGCGTCGAAACCATATTCGAAGTTGACGACGCTGCCACAGTGTTTTTTATCCGATCAACAGAATGTTAGAACTTGACCATGATGGCCATCCTTATACTGCCTTCATCCCTTCGTAGATCTGGGCAGAAGCCGGGTCCAGCAACGCAGGTAAATCCCGGTGTCGCAGACAAGATCGGGCCGGACACGAAGGTTGTGCCTGGTACGATCGACCCGGCAGCCGGGTTCGGAATTGTGCTGGGACTAGTGTTGTCCCCAGGCGTGATCCCACCGCGACCTGTAAAATACGGCACATTTGCGTGGCGATAGCCATACTCCCAGAGGAAGGTGATGTACTGTTTGGGCATCCAGTTAAAAGTAATGGAGCTGTCCCAGGCTTTGTAGGGGTCGCCAGGATTCTGCGTGAAGTAGGGCGTGCCGCTGATTGCATCAGCACCGTTAACCGGAGGAAGCAATGCCAGGTAGCGGCCCGGATTATCGATTGCCCCGCCGCCGACGGTGATTGCATAAATGTCTTTTTTGAACCACATGCGGTTGTAAAGCATCCAGCCCGCAAAAGTCTGTTTGCTGCTGGTTGCCGTGTTGTGGTGGCAATTTACGTTGTTATTGATTGTCCTTCCCTGTGCGCTTGCGAAACTTCCGTGGCCGCCATATTCGCAACCCAGGTCTCCGGTAACCGAGAACGCCATCTTGTCCAGGGTTCTTTCCGGATGGTCGTAATACTTGATCTCAATGCTGTCGTCGGTGTGTATCCGGGAGCGCCCGAATTGGCCGTCTCCGCTACCCAGGGTGTCTTCTCCCATGCCGTAGTTGTTGAAGACCAGCGACATCCAGCTCGTCGGACGGTACAAGATCTGCCCGCCAAGCCCAGGCTTGCCGCCCATTCTGCCGTAGGATTGCCATCCGTTGATGACCCAGGGTTCAATCTTCAGCTTGTTGGTGGGGAACCACTGAACACGAAGTCCATTAAAAAACCAAGGCGTGTTCGACGAGACATACGAAGGCTGATAGGCCCAATTGTCGAAGTTGTAGTAACTGAATAGGCCGATGTACGAAACGAAGATTCCCGCGTCCACATTGAGTCCGTGGTTCACGTTGAAGTGGTATCCGCCGTAGGCTTCAGAAAAATATTTGTATGCGCCGCGCAAGTCCCATTGGCCGCGTCCTGCACTGGCGTCATTTCTTGGAGTCGTGACGCCGAACATTCCGCCCAGAGTCAAAACTCTACCCCGAACGTTTTGGTAGTGAAAGTCGCCGCCGAAGCTGATCTGCTCGATTTGGATTTCGTTCGACCGGAAAATCTCGGTCGACCCCCCGATGGTATCGTCCTTGGGATGGTTGAGGCTGCTTATGAAGTTCGTGTCAAAACGAATTTCTGGCGTGAAGAATTTCGAATCCCACACCGCATCTTTAGTGCGAGGATTGCCGTTCAGCCACGTCCAATCGGCAAATGCAAATGGAGTTACCGTGTCGACGGTGGGGGGTGCGGTGGCCGGCGGCGTGGAGGCATTCTCGCTTTGTGATTGCAGCGGTCCAGCCGCTGCTGCTGGCTCCGGCACCGCGTCAGTTGCCTTTGCCGGAGAACCTGCGGCGACGCTAGATGGTTGCTCCGGCGTACCGCGAGCCTTTAGTTGCGTTTCCAACTGCTCAATCCGGGATTTCAAGAGCTCCAGCTCTTTGGTCACTTCCGCAGGATCCACAATCTTTCCGGCCGGCTCCGCGGGTTTGGTATTGGCCGAACTAACGTCTGTTCCAGTTTTGTCGGGCTGCGGGGCGTCACCAAGTTTTGCCGTTTGAGCGCCCGACTCGGTCTGAGCTTGGGCAGGACAAGACGTGATTTGAGCCAACGTAAAGCAGACAAGAAGGAGAACCGCAATTGTTACACCCGGACGGAGCGCAATAATGATTGTTTTCATGTTTCGATTCCTCAGAACTTTTTTCCCTATGAGTGCCGATCCTACTTTTCAGCGATTCTCATTCCATCCGAATGCGCATAAAGATTCAGTAAAATTTTCATAAAATCTCCGTAAGTTTTTATCGAAGGGAATCGTTTTTCAGAAGGCGATACCGGACGCGAAGGGGTAACTGCAAACAAAGCATGGGCCTGGGGGTTTTCATGCCTTCTTCATTCCTCTTCCGGTATGTTGCAAGTCGAGACGAGCTGAAACCGACGCTCGCGAAGGAGATCTCAAATATGAAATCCATTTATTCCGCTCTTGAACGAATAACCATCTTGGCGCTACTCTCTGTCATTTTGCTAGCGTGTGGATCGGCGACTGCGCGAGCCGAGAATTCATCAACGCTCAGCAAGAAAGAACTTATAACTTTGCTGGCCAACGCACACACTCCCGCGGACCAGCAAAAACTGGCGGCCTATTACCACTACGAGGCGCAGCGTCTGACTGCGAAGTCCCAGGACTTTTCATCGCAGGCGGAAATTCTCGCGAAGCAGCCGGCAACGATTGAATCGAAGCAGGGAATTTCGTGCCAGTGCACCAGCCATTATCGTTATTTCTCCAAGCTGTATGCGCAAGAAGCGAAGGATGCGGAGGCACTCGCGATACAGCATGACCAACTCGCGAAGAATATCCCTGATGCACGTCCGTAATGAGAATGAAGGGCGGCTCGCTAGCCGCCCTCTTCCCTGCTCTTCGAGATGGGCTCAACTAATTCGGTCGATTTCGGAATGGGTCAACTCGGAAGGATTGTGAAAGCGGTAACCAACCCATGGCTCCGTGACAATGTATTTAGGTTGAGTGGGATTTTCTTCGATCTTCTTTCTG
>DASYJM010000292.1:0-1569 GCA_035996445.1 Candidatus Acidiferrum sp.
TCTGGCACGAGTGCGAGGGCTCAATCTAAAGGCCAGTGCGTTTTATGCAATGCTGCCGTTTATCGCCATGGGAATTTGCTCCCCATTGGGCGGCGCCATCAGTGACCGGCTTACAAAGTGGAAAGGCGCGCGCCTTGGCCGATGCGGCGTAGCCGCCTTTGGAATTGCGGTCGCAGCGGTATTTTTGACTCTCGGGTCCTTGGTCCACAGCGCTCGACTGGCCAGCGTGGTTCTGGCCGGTGGAGCAGGCGCGTTATATCTTGCCCAAAGTTCTTTCTGGTCAGTGACCGCCGATATTGCCGGAAATTCGTCCGGGTCGGTTTCCGGATTCATGAACATGGGCGCGCAATTTGGCGGAGCCGTCACCGCATCCCTCACGCCATGGATCGCTGCTCGATACGGCTGGACGGTTTCGTTTCTAACTGCGGCTGCCCTTTGCTTACTGGGATCTGCAAGTTGGTTGGTAGTCGATCCTTCAGGCACTTTGGAAGAAGTCGACCAATCGACTTAGGGTTCGCTGGGCATTTGTCTTGCAAAAGAGTATCCGACTGTATAGGTAAAGGTGCGATTGCTGCCGGAAAAGTTTGGGTAAACAATGCGAAAGAGCGCCGAATGTGCTTCGGCAACGATTTGTACTGCTCGCGGTTTGGTAAGAAGGACGGCCGTGAGGGTCTCTCCAGTAGTCCGGTTATGCGTCCCGATAAAACGCAGCCCTGCCGGTAGATCAATGTTCTTGCCCGGTTCAAAATCAAGAGCCGGACGGCCTTCGGCAAACCACTGGTTGTAGTTCGGATGGTCGAACACCCGAAAAGGTACGGAAGTCTCAAACACAAATGATTGCGGCTTTTTCTTGGCATGTGGCGTGATTGATGTGGATTCCACCAGCATGTCCTGATCACCCGCCAGACTCAAGGTCCGCTTCAGACGTATTCCCTTTGGATAGATGTCCGGGGCCTCATACTCAAAAGCGACTTCGGCCTCTTTTCCGAATGCCGAGACAATGCGGAATAAGTATGGACGGTTGTAGAGTCCCAACCATTTCTCCGTTGTCCAGTCCGGCAACCCTTGCATGTCTGCTGGTTCAAAGCGGGTGGTGAAGTTGTCGCGCATACCCCCGACCGAATCAAACGCATTGTCGTTGGTCTCTTTCCGAACGAACGCGAATGATCTCCCGCCCGCACGTGGACTCACAAAGCAACGCAAATCCCGATTTTCGAGGATCACGTCGTCAAAGCCGTCGCGATCATAGTCGAATGCATAGGCGAGCGATTCCCTTTCAGCTACAGCGGCGATCGTAATGTCTTCGGCGGCCTGGAATCCGGGCCCTTCGATCTTCACCGACAGACGATAGACACCTGTACCCTTAAGAAGCGCAACCGACAGATCCACTATCTTTTCGACACCGGGCGGTAATTGCAGATTCGATGACGGCAAATTTGTTTCAATGCCTTCTCCCGAACTCGCGAGCGTGACTTCCCTAAGCTGCTCGCTCCAGTTCTTCACACGCACTTGAAACGTTGCTGAACCCGGAAGATTCACGTCAACCAACATAGGATGGACGATTGGAAT
>DASYJM010000293.1:0-8003 GCA_035996445.1 Candidatus Acidiferrum sp.
AGTGGTCTACAGGAACTCTATTTTATGTGCGACGATCTGAAAGCCGAGATGACTTCACTCGCGAAGAAGGGCGTTAAGTGCTCTGAGGTTGAGGAAGCACGATGGGGTTCAATTACGAAAATGCGGCTTCCCGGCGGAGGCGAGGTAGGCCTGTATCAACCGAAGCACCCGACCGCCTTAGGCTTAGGATTGAAATGAAGCACCAGCGACAGTTATTCCGGGCCAGAAGTCCGGTTGGGGGAAACGTTCTACGGCTCCCTCGTTGTCGCGCCGAGATCTCCTCGAACCCCGTTTCCGGGCCGTGAGGTCGGTCAGCCACTAGTCCGAGATCGCGACTTGTCGTCCACCGGCGGGCTCCCTTTCTGTTGACATTCTATAGGTAGCCCAATACTATCCCTATAGAATGTCGATAGGAGAGATGACTTGAACTCTGGACCGACAACCATTTTGCAAGGGACTTTGGACTTGCTGATCTTGAAATCGCTTGTCGCTAGCGAGATGCACGGACTAGGAGTCTCGCGCAGGGTCCAGCAGATCACAGGCGGGACTTTTGTTGTTAAGCCTGGCTCGCTCTTTCCCGCGCTACACCGAATGGAGGAAGAGGGTTGGATTTCCTCCTTTTGGGGAGACTCCGAAAACAACCGCCGCGCGAAATACTACCGCTTGACTAAGACCGGACGTAAGCAACTCGAAGTCGAAACCAAGCGATGGGGCCGCATTTCTTGGGCAATCGCTCAAGCTCTAGAAGCGTCGTAGAGAGGGGTTTGGCATGCCGCTCTTTGTGAAAGTCCGAAGTTTCCTGCGAAATCTCTTTTCGTTTCGTCAAGTGGAGGTAGACCTCGACGAGGAGGTTCACTCCCACCTCGAAATGCTGACCGAGGAAAACATCCGTGCAGGTATGCCGCCGAAGGAAGCCGAACGAGCCGCGCGCATCGAACTTGGCGGTATCGAACAGGTGAAAGAACAAGTTCGCGAAGAACGGATTGGCAATTGGTTCCAGTTCGTGATTTCCGATTGTCGCTACGGTGCTCGACAACTCCGCAAGAATCCTGGCTTCACCGCCGTCGCCGTCCTCACCCTAGCCCTCTGCATCGGTGCCAATCTGACCATCTTCGCCGTGCTCGATTCGATTCTGCTTCGTCCGCTACCGTTTCCAGAACCGGGTCGGCTGGTGACAATGTTTAACACTTACCCCAAAGCAGGCGTTCAACGCATGGAGTCCTCGCTCACGAATTACTACGAGCGACGAGGTAATGTCCCCGCTTTCTCGAGTTTGTCCCTTTTCGGTTTTGGGAACGCCATCATTGGCGAGCCGGGTTCCACCGAAAGCGCGGAGGTCGTCCGCATCTCACCGGAGTTCTTCGCGACGCTCGGTGTCGGCCCCACTATCGGACGCGTTTTCAAAGAAGAGGAAACAACCTCCCAAGCCGACGGCGTGGCGATCATTACCGACGCTTACTGGCGAGAACGCTTCAACGCCGACCCTAGCGTTCTCGGGCGTACCTTGCGCGTGGATGGCAGCCCCAGGACGATCATCGGAGTGCTCCCTCCAAGTTTCCGCTTCTTGTCTTCCAGAGCGGGTCTCTACTTTCCGCTCTCGTCGAACGTCGAACAGCGTGGACCCGACAGGCGCCACTGGGGAAGTGGCGCCGACCTCATTGCACGGCTGAAACCCGGCGCCACCTTGGCAGATGCCCAGGCACAAATTGACTCGCAAAATGCCGCATTGGAGAGGGAGATCCCACAAGCGCAGAGGTTCGATCTTGGATTCCGCACCACGGTGCTCCCCCTCCATGCCGACGTGATCGCTTCCGTCCGTTCAACGCTGTTGCTCCTCCAGGCCGGCGTGCTTTTCCTGCTGCTCATCGGCACAGTGAACCTCTTAAACCTGCTCGTAATCCGCGGCAGCGCTCGCGCCAGGGAATTCGCCATTCGCAATGCACTTGGAGCAAGACGTTCGCGCGTCGTTGCCCAAGTCATAACCGAAACCCTCATGCTTACCCTCGCCGGCGCCTTGTCGGGGCTCCTAGTCGGGGCCGGTGGCATCCGGTTCTTGATGACTTTAGGTGCGGCCAAGCTACCGTTGGGGGCTCAAATCACCTTTGATGGACGACTGGCCGTCGTAGCTCTCCTTGTGGCCGTCGTCATTGGAATGTTGATTGCCACACCCGTCGCCTGGCTCAGCCTTAGTGGCCACGCGTATAACGGCCTGCGATCTGAAACTCATGGCACCACTGCAAATCGAGCCGCCCAGGGCCTGCGCCACGGCTTCATCGTCGCCCAAATCGCCTTAGCTTTCATATTGCTGGCCGGGGCGGGCCTGCTTGGCCTTAGTCTCAAGCAGGTCATGGCTGTTTCTCCCGGCTTTAGTCCTGACCACATTCTCACCTGCCAACTCACCCTCCCCTTCCAAAACTACCATGACGTCCCGGCGCTTCTCTCTTTCAGCGAACGGTTGTTGGAGGCAGCCTACCGCCTTCCGGGAGTGTCGGCAGTCGGTGTGACCAACAATATTCCTCTCAGCGGCAATCGCGACAAACTGGCCATCGCTGTCAAAGGTTACATTCCCCGGTCCGGGGAATCCCTTCGCGCGCACTATGTCTATGGCGTTACCGGCGATTATTTTGCCGCCATGGGAATCTCTTTGCGAAATGGCCGATTTCTGGAGGCTGCGGACTCCCGGCGTCGAGAGAAGGTCTGCGTGGTTGACGAGGACTTCGCTCGCCACTACTGGCCCGAAGGCGGCGCAATCGGCCAACATTTGTTTCTGGGTGCCGCACTTCAGGATGACGCCGAAGCATTCGCCGTTGTCGGTATCGTCGTCCCAGTCAAGCAAGCGGACCTCGCCGAAAACCGGGCCCAAGGTGCCGTTTACGTCCCCTACGGTTACCGGGTCAGCGGCAGCATTTACGTCGTCGCCCGTACTCCACAACCTCCCATACTCCTCGCAGCTACCCTGCGAAATGTGATACGGCGAGTCGATCCGGAGATTCCGGTCAATGAACTCCAACCCATGGACGTTCTTGTCAAGGACAGTCTTGGCGTCCGCCGTTCTTCAGCTTTGCTCGCTGGCATCTATGCGGGTGTGGCCCTGCTGTTGACTGCGGTCGGCACTTACGGCGTATTGGCTTACGCTGTCAGCCAGCGCCGGCGCGAAATCGGTTTGCGCATGGCGTTGGGAGCCCTTCCCCGACAAGTGTTCGTTCAATTCCTGCGCCTTGGGGCAAAACTTTTTCTCGCCGGAATGACCTTCGGCGCACTCGGGGCTTGGGCCACCGGTCGGGCGATGCAGAGCTTGCTCTTCGGCGTCAGCCCCCTGCATCTCGGCGTCATGGCCGCGGCTGCAACACTGATGATTAGCGTCGTATTGTTCGCCACCCTATTCCCCGCGCGCCGCGCCACCCGCGTCGATCCCATGATCGCCCTGCGCTACGAATAGAATTTGCTCCTAGTCGTTTGATTGCTTAGGTAGGCTAGCCACCTCGAATGTTTGGACCAATCCGCCAGCAAACTCGCTCTCGCAGACGTGAAGCTCACGAAACGAGCCAGAAGTCCGGTTGTGTTCCCTTACAGCTTTGCCTAAAGTGTTAGCCTAAGAGCAAAGTCATTTGCTCGCGAGGGGATGATGACATGGCCGACCTTGCCGGAAAGACCTGTGTCCCTTGCCGCGGCGGCGTTCCGCCTCTAAAAGGTAAAGAACTGCAAGACCTGGCGAAGCAGGTGTCCGGATGGAAGGTCGTCAACGAACACCACATTACGAAGTCGTTTACGTTTCCCGATTTTAAAGCTGCGCTCGCTTTCGTGAATAAAGTAGGCGAGGTAGCGGAATCGCAAGGCCATCACCCGGATATTCTGCTGGGCTGGGGCAAGGCGGAGATCACCACCTGGACGCACAAGATCAACGGCCTCACTGAAAGCGATTTCATCCTCGCAGCGAAGTTCGACCAGCTCTAGTCCCACCATTAACGTGATCTCAGCGGACCGTTCGCTTCATGTCTTTAGTAATTTAGATCATCATCGTTGCGTCTCTCTATTCGGAGTTAGCCCCCGACTGTCCAAAATTTCGACACCATGCGCCGGATTCCTAGACACGCGGGAGGTCCGGCTTCTCGTGTGTAAGATCCACGGGTCCACGCAACTTCCGGTGTCCGTGAAACAGGCGTGATTTTACGGCGGAAGTCGAGATACTTGGAACCTGAGCCTTTTCTTCGAGAGACCATTCTTCGACCATGCGAAGCAAGATCGTTCTTCGAATCCTTGAACCCAAGCGATTGATCGCTCCGGATAAGAGTTGTGTGCGCTCTCGGCGCTCAAACTGTCCGGATTCGGACATCGTGTCTAACGCGTTGGTACCGCACTCTGTTCCATGACTTCCAGTCGGCCTCTGGTTTCCCCCACTTGCGTGGTCAACATGATTGGCAGCCGTCTTGCATGTTCCAGTTGTGTCGTTCAAGGCGCCGAAGCCTTTCTTGGCCGCAAACCGAGTAGAAAGCACGATACTTCATCTCGACGCCTTTCAAGAAACGTCGCGGTTCTTCACTCGGCTGACGTGCATCGCGATCAATCGAGCACTCATGCTGCTGCGTCGAAGGCGGAGAGCTCTGAGGATTGAAGGTACCTGGATAGCCGAGACCCAACCTCGAAGGCGAACTAGATATCTGCAGATCTCATTTTCATAGGAAAGGACGAAGCACATGGAATACACAGTAATTTCCGGCACGCAAATGAATGTTTCTCGAATTGCGCAAGGCACGTGGGCTATCGGTGGTTGGATGTGGGGAGGCACAGACGAAAGAGAATCGATTCGAACGATTCACGCGGCCCTCGACAAAGGCATCAATCTAATCGACACGGCGCCGGTTTACGGTTTTGGGGTTTCTGAAGAAATCGTCGGAAAGGCGATTGAGGAGAGAGGACATCGGGACAAGGTTTTCATCGCGACCAAAGTTGGACTCGAGTGGCACAACGGCTCTGTTTCGCGAAACTCCTCACCCGGTCGCATCCGGAAGGAGGTCCAAGATTCGCTCCGTCGACTTCGCACGGACTACATCGACATCTATCAAGTCCATTGGCCGGATTTAGCCGTCCCGATCGAAGAAACCGCCCGGACCATGCAAGCCCTCTTTAAGGAAGGCGTGATCCGTGCGATCGGTGTGAGCAATTATTCACCGCAGCAGATGAACGAGTTCATGTCCGTCTCTGAGCTGCACACCGTCCAGCCTCCTTATAACCTCTTTGAGCGACAAATTGATCGCGAGGTGCTGCCTTACGTGCGCGAAAAGAATCTGAGCGCTTTCGCTTACGGGCCTCTATGCCGGGGGCTCTTGACCGGCACGATGCAGCCGGATACGAAGTTCACCGGCGACGATCTGCGCCAGTCCGATCCGAAATTCCAGCCGCCGCGCTTCGCGCAATATCTGAATGCGGTTCAGCAACTGGATGATCTGGCGCAAAAAAGATACGGAAAACACGTGATGGATCTTGCCGTGCGTTGGGTGCTGGACCAGCCCGGAATCACCGCGGCGCTGTGGGGCGCGCGCCATCCTGGAGAACTGGGGGCTCTGGCGGGTGCCCTCGACTGGAACCTCGACGTGGACACACGCGCGGCGATCGATCAGATTCTTCGGCAGACGATCGCCAATCCCATCGGTCCCGAATTCATGGCGCCGCCGGCAAGAAACACTGTCGCCGCCTAGCAATAGATGAAGCTGCCAATCATCTTTAGTTCTGAGCGCCACGCCACATGAGGTGAAGCTGGCCACTTCCTCCTTAGTTCAGATGCTGGTGCCCGATGCGCCCGGGCACTTGATTGGCGACAACGCGTATGACTCAGACAAGCTTGACGCCCAGCTCAGACATTACGGCATTGAAGTAATTGTTCCACGCCGCAGCAACCGAAAAATCAAAACACAAGACGAACGTTGTTTGAGGCGATACCGTCGGCGCTGGAAAATCGAAAGATTATTTGCCTGGTTGCAAAACTTTCGGCGCCTGGTCGTGCGGTATGAGCGTCACGCTGAAAACTTTCTCGGAATGCTTCACCTTGCCTGCTGCCTGATTCTGCTGAGGCATTTATGAGATGGGTTCTAGTGTATTTTGAAGATGGGGTTCTTCAGAGCGAAAAGGATTTCGATTCTTTTATCGCCAGGTTAGAGATGTCGGTTACGAAGATATCGTGACGTTTCCATAAGATCCGGCGAACGCAATGGATTAGCTCTTGCTAGAGAACCACCGTTGCGGGAAGTTCGAAATACGTTCGACATTTCCTCAAGAAAACGCCCGTGAGTATATCCCTGTCAGGATTCCCTCTGCCCACTCCACCGCTACAGTGCCGACTTTGAGGCAGGCATGTTTTCCACCAGCCTTCGAGCAATTTTTACTTCTGTCTCTTCGGAATTTTGGTATGCCCGCGCGTTAATGACGAAATACACGTCGCCCTTGCGCACATGGGTGATCCCGGCCGCCTGAAAATACGATTCATCGCCTAACCTGGGAATTGCACTAAACAGGCCCGCGTTGTAAATCTTAGCAGCAGCCATCGCCTCCTTGCCACCCTTCCACGTGCTTTCAATTTCGACGAAGTGCTCAAAATTCGTGCGGTATTGACAACTGGTGTCCGTAGCAACTATTTCGCGCACGGGTCTGCCGAGGATTTGTTCGATGTCCGTTTTGCTCACCACCGAGCAAACCTGAGCTTTTGCCGCGGCTTCATTCGCTGCGACATTTTCCTCGAGCGGCGTGCCGTCGTTATCTGGATCCGTTGCGAGCAATCCAGTGGCGGCGGTGATCGCGGCGCGATCGGAACTGGGTGAATTTTCTACTGTAGCAACCGAAGTTGCAGCCGCTTGCGCCTCCGAGGATGGCGGACCGGACGGCGGCGCGTTTGAAACCTGTTTAGTCGCTGTCGTTGAATGCGTCGTAATTCCTGTATTGCTCTGGGGGAGAGATGCACTGGATCGAACAGGTGCAACTTTCCGGGCGGCCGAATCTGTGCTGGACGGCGCCAACCGATAATGCCAGTACATCCCGCCACTCGCCGCGACTAGTACCATCGCAGCAAGCGAAACGATCGTGGCTAAGCCCTTCGATTTTACCGGTGGTTTAACCGGCATTTTTGAAGCGGTAACTGATTGCATAACCGCCTCTGCCCTTTGCTGTAGAGTTTCTGGCGATGCTGGGATCGCTGCCGTCGCCACTGCTTCGGCCGTAGCTCCAGGAGGTTTGCATTTCTCGCAACTAACCTGACCCGCCGCTAATGCGTTTCCACACTCGGTGCAAAAAGTTGACATGATGTTCCTTTCCGGGCGTGAAACGCTTACATGCGAGGTAGAACTATATTTGCCAGCGTTTTTCCTTTGTCCCGCATGGCCGCAATGTTTGCCTGCATGTCCATATGCTCACCGAAATTCGCTATTAAGAGTGTCGCCGGCAGCACCAGCCGCAAGAAGTCATCGCCCTTCCTCGCCGTAACCATGCCGTTCTGGTAATAAGCTTCATCTCCTACGCCCGAAAGTTGTTGTAGTTCTGTACCTGGAGCCATTTCCATGAGTTTGCCGCTACCCTTCACGGCCATCATCGCGATAGCGGCATCTCCGCGGTTTACTTCCACCACCACAATGTCCGCGGGATTCGAACCTGTGTAGCTACACGTCGAATCGTGAACCGTGGCGGCAACAACCTCTACGCCTATGGCAGAAGAAACTTCTTCTTTGGTTACGAAGGAACACGGATCGGTGTTGGACTTTTGACGAGATGAAGGATGCGAACGCGAATGCTCACTCGTACCACTCGGCAATGTGATTCCATGCTCTGCCGCGGTGGTTTCAATCTTGTTCTTTGCCCAGTAGCCTGCATACGCGAGTGCCCCTAACGCGCAAACACCGAGCACGCCGACAATCAGCACAATCTTCATCGCCGATGAGCTCCCGGTCACCGTTGGCGGTGGCGTGCCTGCAGATGACACGGCGGGGATGTTACCCGCTGGTGCAGCGGGTTGCGCAGCC
>DASYJM010000294.1:0-30004 GCA_035996445.1 Candidatus Acidiferrum sp.
CGCGATGGATGGTGGGCATTCTTGTTTTTGTTTGCAGCTTTAGGATTCGAGCTTTCCGGGGCTAAAGCCCCAACTAGGTTGCAAGGCGGTTGCCGCGCCTAAAGAATGCTCGGAAAAAGCCCCGCCCTTGCAGAAAGCGCATGGATGGGCCACCCAACTTCAAAGGCGAAGAGTCGCCGAAGCCGCGAGCCACAATTCGCGGCGATGGTAGCGGAGTGGACGCGGTGAGTCAAACGGTGGGCCGGTGGAATTGGAATGGTGCTTCGCTACTCCTTAAACGGCGCGGATTCGTGGGGTTAAAAAAGGGCCTTGACATATTCCTATATGGGAATGTAATGTGCGAGTATGGCGAGGGCGGCTACTACATCGGATGCGTTCAATGCGGTGGCTGAACCTCGTCGGCGGGAGATATTACAATTTCTGGCGACGGGAGAACGCTCGGTCGGGGAAATTGTAATGAGGCTGGGTTTTGAGCAGCCTTCGGTCTCGAAGCACTTGCGGGTGCTTCTGGAGGTGAAGCTGGTGGAAGTACGACGCGATGGCAGGCACATGCTGTATCGGGCCAATGCGGAGGCGATTCGGCCGCTGCATGAGTGGACGAGTACTTTTGAACGGTTGTGGAAGCACCAGTTGTTGCAGGTGAAAGTCCGAGCAGAGAAAAAGAATGCGGTGTGAAACAGTGGGAGTGGTGAAACGTTAGTTGATTAACAAAAAAAATGTTTAAGGAGGAAATATGAGTTCGGCAGCTCAGAAGAAAGAAATTTCGGTGGAAGACTTGACGGTGCACATCACTGAGGAAATTCAGGTGAAGGCCGGGTTAGAAGATACTTTTGCGGCGCTTCTTGAACAGATGGCGGAAGGCAACAGCTTGCCGGATGGAACGCCGATGCCGATGAAGATCGAGGCGCGGCCGGGCGGGCGATGGTACCGCGACCTGGGCGACGACAACGGGCACTTCTGGGGGAATGTGCAAGCGATCAAGCGGCCGACTCTGCTGGAAATTTGCGGGCCGTTGTTTATGTCGTATGCGGCGGTTTCAAATCTGCAATACCGGCTGAGCAAAGTGGATGGAGGGACGTTGATTAAATTTCACCACATCGCTCTGGGGCTGATTCCGGACGAACACCGCGAGGGCATGGGCAAGGGTTGGAAGCATATTCACGAGAAGGTGCGGCAACGTGCGGAAGGGAAGCAAGCAGCATCGTTTAAACGTTAAAGACGGGTTTGTGGAGAGCAGCAATGTGTCCAGTGTGCCTGATGAGTGTTGCGGCGATGGCCGCGGGAGTTACGTCGTCGGGAGGATTGACGGCGCTGGTGGTGAGAGGTTTTCGGTCAGGAAATAGCCTGGGAAATCTTCGTTACAAGAACGAAAAGAAAAGGAGAAGTGACAATGGCAACTCCAATTACGAGCACGAAGGAAAATCCGAAAGTGACGTCGCCGGCGCAATGGCTGGCGGCACGCAAGGCGCTGTTGACCAAGGAGAAGGAATTCACGAAGCTGCGTGATGAGGTGAGCCGCCAGCGCCGCGAATTGCCGTGGGAGCGTGTGGAGAAGAAATATGTGTTCGATGGGCCGAACGGAAAAGAAACGCTCGCTAATCTCTTTGAGGGGCGCAGCCAGTTGATCATGTACCACTTTATGTTTGGCCCGGACTGGGCGGAAGGTTGTCAAAGTTGCTCGTTGCTGGCGGACCATTTTGATGGAAGTGTGCCGCATTTGAATGCGCGCGATGTCACCCTGGTGGTAGTTTCTCGGGCGCCGCTCGCGCAAATCGAGGCGTTCAAGAAGCGGATGGGCTGGAACTTCAAGTGGGTCTCAACCTATGGGACGGATTTCAATTTTGACTATCATGTGTCTTTTACCAAGGAGGAAAAGGCCAAAGGGGAAGTGAATTACAACTATGGCACGCAGAAGTTTTTCAGCGATGAGGGACCGGGCGCGAGCGCGTTTTACAAAGACGCGACGGGAGACATCTTTCACACGTATTCCAGTTACGGACGTGGACTAGACATTTTAATTGGCGCGTATAATTTTCTCGATATGGCGCCGAAGGGACGCGATGAAGAGGGATTGGCGTTCTCGATGGCCTGGGTGAAACACCACGACAAATACGAAAAAGGCCAGTCCGTGGATGCCAAGAAAACATACGAGCAGCCTAAAAGCGTCGGTGACTCGTGCTGTTCGGGCGAGACCCACTAAAGAACTGTGACGATATAACGCTTCCTTGGGAGCGCCGATAGCAGTGAAATGCGAAGCCGAACGGCGAGTACTTGAACGCCGCTCGGCTTTGCAGCGTGTACGGCCATTAATTTTCTGGCGGAAGTGATTGGCGGCGGTCGACAACCTTAAATCCGTCAGGCAGGTCGAATAATTTTGGGTCCGGTTCGGAAAGAATCAGGTTGGTTGCCGTACACGTTTGCGTGCCGATTCTCGGGTCGGATCGTTTGGAAATCAGATTGATTCCGAGTTTCGGCGAATACCAGAATTCGCGCTCAATGGTGACCTTACGGTCATTTCAAAAGACATTGGAATTATAGATAACGCTGGTGCGTGCCGGTGGTTTCGACCCCTGCGAGAAGTTGTTGGCCAAGATCTTCATGGATTACCGAGCCGGCATCGTCAGCCAGTTTTCCTGTGGGAGGTCCTTGAAAGTTGTAGACCGCGCTGGTCGACGGGGAATAACCGCTCAAAACGCATTGAGCCCCGGGAGCTAGGGGCGGCTCCCCCTGAGCATAAGATTTTGGACCGCAGAGAAAGGGCAATAGCGCTAGCAGGGATAGAGTGGTGCGCATGACGAAACCTCACAGAGCGGAACTACGACAACCGAAGGTAATGTACATCTTATATTGCTAAATGTTAACTGGCGATGAAGACGCTGTTTAGCTTGGTTCAGGTTTCTGGTGCTCTGGCCGGTTTTCTCTGATAGAATCCGCGGTCGTGAAAAGAAGAACATTGTTGCGTTCTGTTTCTGCGGCCGCATTCTTACCACCGCTGTCGGCTGGGGCTCGCGAAGCTGGTCAGGAACCCGGGCCCGGCCCGGACACGGTATATGAATTGCGCATATATCATGCTGCGCCGGGGAAATTGGATGAGTTGCTGGCTCGCTTTCGCGACCACACCATGAAGCTCTTCGAACATCACGGAATGAAGAATGTGGCTTACTGGACGCCCGTGGACGAGCCGCAGAAAAGTAGTACGCTAATTTATATTTTGCAGCATCCTAGCCGGGTTGCGGCGGAAGCGAACTGGAAGTCCTTTCAGGACGATCCGGAGTGGAAGAGCGTTAAGGCGAAGTCAGAAGAGAACGGGAAATTGGTTGAAAAAGTTGACTCTACTTTTATGAGCCTGACGAACTTTTCTCCTCGGTTACGGTAGTAGCTGGTTTCGGGGCATGGTTAAGCCCGCCTGTCAATCGCAAGCAAATACCCAAAACGAAGATGACGACTTAGCTGCAATCGACGTTGGAACCTCTCTGCGTGAATTGAGTCCGGGAACCAATTTAAATCTGCTGGGGAATATCGAGCAGAGTACGGGTGTGTCTGTTGGTGCGCTTAAGTTCCTGTAGGTTGTGCTGAACGGGCGTCTGCTTGAGCGGCGTTTGCATCTATGTTCTGCAGTGGGCTCAGGGCGCCAGGCGTCAGGCGCTGAGCGGTTGGGAGTAAAATGAAAATTGTTTTGAGAAACGGATGGACAGCTACGCCGGCTGGGCTGAGAGATGGGTTGTGTTATGGCGTTTTGATTTTGATGGCGCTGGTTGCGGGCGCTGCGCAGGCGCAACAGCAAACAACAGATGAGGCGCAGCAAGCTAATTCCCAGGCTGGACAGCAGGCCGTAGAGAGTCAGGAATCGAAGCCGCAGACCAAGTCCGAGCAAGGCGGCGCACCGAAGATTTCGGTGGATGTGAAAACCGTTAGTGTGCCGGTTACGGTGCGCGACAAGCATGGAAAGATTATTGCGAATCTGACGAAAGAGGATTTTGTGGTGGACGAGGACGGGCGGCCGCAAACGGTCAACTACTTCGCGCGCGAGACTCATTTGCCATTGCGGCTGGGATTGCTGGTGGATACGAGTTTGAGCCAGCGGCGCGTGTTAGAAGAAGAGCGCAGCGCGAGCTACAGCTTTCTGGACCATTTGCTGCGGGAAAATAAAGATTTGGCGTTCGTAATTCATTTCGACCGGGAAGTGGAGCTGCTGGAGGACTTCACCGGATCGCGACCGAAATTGCAGGCGGCGTTGCAGTCGCTACAGACACCGCAGATGGATGCGAATTCGGGCAGCCGAGGCGGCGGAACCGGCGGGGGAGGAATGGGCGGCGGCAGACCAGGTGGAGGTGGCGGCAGGGGAAGAGGTTCTGGACACGGCGGTGGTGGAACGCTGCTCTACGACGCGGTCTACCTGGCGGGGGACGATTTGATGAGCAAGCAGCAGGGGCGCAAGGCGCTGATCATTCTGTCCGACGGCGTTGATCACGGCAGCAAAGAGGGCCTAGCGACGGCGATCGAAACAGCGCAAAGGGCGGATACGGTGGTGTATTCGATTTTGTTCAAGGATGACGAGGGATTTGGGAACCGCGGCTCGATTTCGATGGGGCCTTTTGGCACCGGGCGGCGTGGAGGGGGAAGAGATCCTCAGGAAGCGCGGGTTGATGGAAAAAAAATACTGGAACAGGTCTCGAGGGAGACCGGGGGAAGATTGTTTGAGGTCTCGAAGAAAGAAACGGTCGAGAAGATCTACGCGCAGATTGAAGAAGAACTGCGTAACCAGTACAGCCTGGCTTACACGCCGGACAAAAATACTGGACCGGGATATCACAAGCTGCATGTAACCGCGAAGCAGAACGCGCTGGTGGTGCAGGCGAGGGAGGGATACTACTCGGCACAGTAAGTTGTGAATTGCATTTTATTTGTGATTTGCGTGGCCGTTTTCATGGCTCTTTTCACGACGCTGACTGATTCCAAGAGATATGGTGTGCGGACCCGAAAAGAAGCCCTTGGGACGGGTTCGTACGATTGACCCTGGCGTTTGCTGGGAATATGATCGCCTCGTTAGATTTGCGACGGAGGGTGAGCCAGCCCCTGAATCGAGGTGCTTCAGTGAATAAAATCAGCGGAGCAGTGGGTACGATCCTTAAACGTAAGGGCGGGGAAATCTGGTCTGTCCGTCCTGATCAAACTGTTTACGAAGCTATCGAGATGATGGCTGACAAAGGAGTGGGGGCGTTGCTGGTGATATCGGACGGTAAATTGGCGGGCATCATTTCGGAACGCGATTACGCGCGGAAGGTGATTCTGCAGGGACGATCTTCTCGCACGACGGTGATTCAGGAAATCATGACCAGTCCGGTGATTTCCGTTGGTCCAAAAGAAGCGGTGGACGAATGTATGGAGCTGATGACGCGAAACCGCATCCGTCATCTTCCGATCATGGAAAACGAGAGGGTGATCGGCATTGTATCCATCGGCGATTTGGTGAAATGGCTGGTCTCGGAGCAAGAAGAGACGATCGAGCATTTGCACAATTATATTTCGGCGAAATATCCCAGCTGAGGATTTTGTTTCACGGTAACAGCTAATTATTTATTCATCGGGCGAGCTTTTTAGCAAGCCTTGATCGCGCAATATTCTGCGAACTTTTTTTGGTGAGATGGATAAGCGCGTGGCTACGCGCGCTACTTTGCGATTTTCACGCCTCCATACTTTAGGTATGACGATGGCGGCAAATTCTTCGCTAACCTGTTGAAACGATTTATTGCCCACCATGCCTTGAGACCATTCGCGCAGCGTGGAATTGACGTTCCCTGCGCCGCGAATCTTGCGCTTGAGGTCCTGAAGTTCTCGCCATACATAATCCTGATGAGCGGGCTTGAGGAGGGTTGACGCGGAATCGACGCACTGCTGGGCGGGCTCAAGATCATCTGGAAAATCGAGGCAAAGCGCGAGGCCGAGAGTGATGTGTGCTTTAGCGATGAGGCGGCGATTTTGCGTGTGCTTGGCGGATTCGAGTGCTTCGCGAGCGAATTCACAGGCGAGTTGTGAAGAGGGCACACGGCTTGAGCCTTCCTCGATTTGCCCTTCAAACACTGCGCCTTGCACCGAGGATTGCAGCATGCGCGCGCGAGCTTTGAGGACGCTATCTTTTTTTTCGGCGCCGAGCCTGAAGGCGGTGGCGGCCTGAGCTGCGGCGCGATCCAATTCGCCATCGTCTAAATTCAGGTAGCCGAGAGTGATGTGCACGTTGCCATTGCCGCGGTGATCGTCGTAGCGCTGATAAATCTCCTGGGCTTTGGTGAGGTGTTCGAAGGCTTCTTTGCGAAGCTGGGTGCGTTGCTCGCGGGAGGGCAGCTTGAGCGGGGGTGAAGGTTTGGAATTTGCTTTACTTTTTTTGGCGGCTTTTCGTCGGAGCCTGGCGGCTTCTGAATCGATTTTATTTCCTAGTTGAAGCGCGAGCAGGCGCTTTACGAAAGCAATGTTCACGAAGGACCGGGCCAGATTGCGATTGTAAGGGTCTCGCTTATTGTAGAGCTCAATGGCTTTTTCGAATTTCGAAAGGGCGTGCTCGGAATTGCCCTGGCGGCGGGCGATTCTGCCGTAGGCGGAACTGATGTTGCCAAGCGTCACGTAATCGTCGGTGTCGGCCAATACCTCCTCGGCTTCACCGAGGATTTTTGCGGCTTGTTCCGGGTGTCCTTCCTGAAAAGCAACCCAGCCTTCTAAAACCTGCATGACTGCGGCCATTTTGGGGTACTTGAGCTGCATGGCCAGGTCCCTAGCTTTCGCAACATAGCCGAGAGCGTCTTCGTAGCGGCCTTGGCGACGAAGGCAGCGGCCCATCCAGAAATTAGCGATGGCGATCATTTGTTTATCGCTGATTTCGTTTTCGAGGGTGAGAACGGTGTTGAAGTTTTTGATGGCCTTCGCGAATTCTTCTTCGGACATGGCGACCAAGCCGTCGGCCATGCGCAGATGCGCGTACTCCAGCAGAGTAAGACGTTCGGGGGAAGCGTTTGAAAAATGGGACAACAATTGCTTTAGGAGGGCGCGGCCGGGAAAGCCGACGTCTACCCATTGGGCGAAATAGCCGAGCAAGATGGCGGAATTGTTCTGGCGCAGGTGGATAGATTCCAGGAGTTGCTGGTGGGCGGTGAGGCAGCGGAGACCGGCTTCGATACGACGGTTGGCGATGTCTTCCTTTATTTGTGCGAGGAAGTCCTGAAGGATTTCCGGTGCTGGAGTGCGATCGGGTTTGAGGGGCGAGGGCGACATATTTTTTCACCGACCGGAAGTTCCTGCTTCATAAAAGCAACAAATCACAAGCCTTCGCGAAGGCTCTGCGACCTCGTTTTGAGGCTGTAGCCCCACATATGGCCAAAACGGGCACACGTCCGAATCGGACTAGTGGCTTTGACGGGGGCCCAATTCTGGAGTCTACTCCAACATGGTCGCTGTGGTGAGTCGGGATTGTGCATACTGTTCCGATGAGCAACCACAAAAACGACCAACACAACACTGAGATGAAAGCTGCGGCCACAAAGCGAAGCCAAATACCGGAAGACGCGAATCTAACGAATCGCGTCGTTCCGCTGAATCGCGCGCCAGAAGGGTTCGATCCCAAGCGCGACTTACCTGCGGGATTTGTCGAGTTTCTGCGCCCACTTCACGAGGCGTTGACGTCGCGGCAACAATCGCTTGTTAAGCGGCGGGAACTGGCGCTGACGGAGTCGAATGCCGGGAGACTGCCAGAGTACCTGGCTCCGTCGGAAGCGACGCGAAGTGCGTGGCGGATTGAGTTGCCGCAGTGGTGCGCGGATCAACGCAACCAGATGACCGGGCCCGCGGATGAAGCGGATCTGGTGGTGAAAATGCTGAACTCGGGAGCGCCGGGCGTGATGCTCGATCTCGAGGATTCGACGGCTAATGTTTGGGAACACAACCAGCGTGGGATCAAAAATATTCTTGAGGCGCTTGCGGGACACCTCAATTATTTCGATCGCAAACGCGACAAGACAGTGGCGATCAATCCCAGCAACACGGTGATTTTTACGCGGCCAAGAGGGCTGCATCTGCATCAGGCCGGCATTCTGGAAGGGGAACTGCTGCCTGCTTCGCTATTTGATGTCGCGATGGTCGCGTTTCAGGTGGATTACGACACGCTTAAACACCCGTTGTGTTTTTACCTCCCGAAATCGGAGTCCGCGGAAGAAGCGCTGTGGTGGCGCGACTTATTCCAGATGATTGCCAAGGCCAAGGGTTTGCCGGCGAACGCGATCAAGTGCATGGCGTTGGTGGAATCGCATCCGATGGCGTTTCAGATGGAAGAGTTTGCGTGGAATTTGCGGGAACACATCCTGGGGCTGAATCTGGGGCGCTGGGATTACATGGCCAGCCTGATCCATTTCAATCTTACGAATCCCAAGTGGGTGTTACCGGATCGCAATACCATAGCGCACAATGTGGCCTTTTTTCAGAACCTGCGGGAACTGATACCGGAGATTTGCCACAAGCACGGGATGCTGGCGATTGGAGGAATGACGGCGCTTTATCCGAGCCGCGAAGACGCGGAGTTGAATGCGCGGGCGCTGAAAGTACTTGCGGAAGATAAGAAGAACGAGTCGCTCTCGCTGATGGACGGCGCGTGGACCGGGCATCCGGATCAAAACGAGATAGCTGTGGCGCAATTTCCGGCTCCAAACCAGTTGCAAGCGCGACCTGAAAAGGCGGTGCAGCATCCGGATCTGCGGCCGCTGCCGACGAATGTCGGGAAACGCACGGTGATCGGAACGCGTGCTGCGATTCGAACGGTCATCCGATATCGTAACGGAGTTTTGAACGGCAAGGGCGCGAGTTTGCTGGATGGATACATGGAAGACCTAGCGACGGATCGCATTTACCGGTTGATGATCGCGCAGCGCATGATGCATTCGGACGCGGTTGAAATTGTGGACGAGACAGGGAGAGCGGTGCGGCATACGCCGGAATTTATTTCGCGGGTCTTTAATGAAGAACTGGACCGACTGCTCGGAGAAACGTCAAAGGGAAACGATCAGACGTCGACGGCGCGGCTTCGCGAGGCTCGCAGGATGAGCGAAGAAATGATTCACAGCGGGGAATTTAATCCTGCGTGATTTGGATTGCGGAAACGATTTTTTGGTCTTTGCTCCGCAGCAAACGCGACTAAAGGAGAACACGATGGCGGCTAACGGAAACAACGGGCAAAACGGAAACGGAAATTACAAGCATACCGGATCGGAATGGGCCAGTGATCCGCGTTGGGCAGGCATAACGCGGACGTATTCTCCCGCCGATGTGCGGCGGCTGCGCGGATCAATTCAGATTGAGTACACGCTTGCGCGTCTGGGCGCGGAGCGGCTGTGGAATTTGATGCACAGCGACGATTACGTTCCAGCGCTTGGTGCGATTACGGGGAACCAGGCGATTGAAATGGTGCAAGCGGGGCTCAAGGCGATTTATGGCAGCGGCTGGCAAGTTGCTGCTGACGGAAATACGGCGGGCGATGTTTATCCGGACCAGAGTTTGTATCCGTGCGACAGCGCGCCGAATCTGGTCAAGCGCATCAACCGGGCTCTTATGCGCGCCGACCAAATCGAATCGGCGGAAGGAAAACATTTGGGCACATATTGGTTTGCGCCGATTGTAGCGGACGCGGAGGCGGGATTTGGAGGCTCGCTCAACGCGTACGAATTGATGAAAGCCATGATCGAAGCGGGGGCTGCGGGTGTTCATTTTGAAGACCAGCTCTCTTCGGCGAAGAAATGCGGCCATCTGGGCGGTAAGGTTGTGGTGCCGATACGCGAATTTATCGAGAAGTTGGTGGCGGCGCGACTAGCTGCGGATGTTTGCGGCGTGCCGACGATTCTCATTGCGCGCACGGATGCAAACTCGGCGGGACTCTTGCTTTCGGACGCGGACGAGCGCGATCGCGAGTTTATTTATGGCGAACGCACGCCGGAAGGCTTTTATCAATTTCGCGGCGGGATCGATGCGGCTATTGCTCGCGGGCTGGCTTACGCGCCGTATGCCGACATGCTTTGGTGCGAAACTTCCACTCCGGACCTGGCGGAGGCGAAGAAATTCGCCGATGCGATTCGCGCGAAATTCCCAGGCAAGCTGCTGGCGTACAACTGCTCGCCATCGTTCAATTGGAAAAAGAAGCTGGACGATGCCACCATTGCGAATTTCCAGCGAAAACTCGGCGAGATGGGTTACAAGTTTCAGTTCGTGACGCTGGCGGGATTCCATGCGCTGAATATGTCGATGTTTACGCTGGCGCGGGGGTATGCGCAGGCGGGGATGACGGCATATTCGAAATTACAGCAGGAGGAGTTTGCCGCGCAGGAATTGGGGTATCGCGCGGTGACGCACCAGCGATTTGTGGGTACCGGATATTTTGATGAGATCGCACAGGTGGTTTCTGGCGGGAATTCATCCACGACGGCACTGGCGGGGTCGACGGAAGCGGAACAGTTTCATGGTGGGCTGCCGACGGAACCAGCGGTCAGGATGAGTATGGAAGTTCACAACTGAACGAAGTATTGTGAAACGGCTCGTGATGCGCAGCAATTCAAGGGATTAGGGAGAAAAGCGCCCACCGTTTGCAAAGAACCTACAAGGGGTAGGCCACCCGGAGTCACCAGTAACTTAGCTGTTCCGCCCTGCCGATTCGCAGGATTTTGTGCGAGTGGAATCAGTAATAGAGAATGGTGCGGCGAGTCACGGTCACGTGGTTGGGGCTGGTCGGTGAACTGATCGCTTGCTCAGTCCAATTGCCGAAAGTATCGTACTTGTAGGAATAGCGCGTTACCGATTCTTGCGAAGTGGGTGGCGCTGCTGATAAAGCTTCGGCGCATTGCGCACGCTTGGATGGATTTGGGTCGCCAATTGTAATTGTCTGCTCTTCGAGTTTATCGGAATGATCGTAGTACGCGATGTTCGTGACAATTTCCAATTTCCATGGAAGTGCCCATATGGGTATGCTTTTCGATTAGTCGGCCATCGGCGTCATACCTGTAAGTGGTCCTCATAAAATTTCGTTGTTCCCCGAGAAATTCAGCCATTTGCTTCGCCAATGCGTCAGGCCGATTGTTCGGAGGCGCGTCCGCGCTGGTCGGAGACTTCGGAGAGCTTGCCGGATTTTACGTCGTAGACGAAGCCACGTACGGGGATGTCGCGGACGTACGGGTGGTTCTTGATGCGGGCGACTTGCCGGCGGACATTTTGCTCGACGTCCTTGAAGGAGTGGAAGTGCGATGGCGTTACTGCGGAGACGCCGGTTTTTTGTTCGAGTTCGCCGAGGAGTTGATCGTCAGTGAAGGTGGCCATGCCGCAATCGGTGTGATTGATGACAATAAATTCTTGTGTGCCTAGCAGGTGATGAGAAATGATCAGGGAGCGCAATGCGTCTTCGGTGGCGATGCCACCGGCGTTGCGAATGATGTGAGCGTCACCAGTTTTGAGGCCGAGAAGTTGTTCGACGGTGAGGCGCGCGTCCATGCAGGCCAGGATCGCCAGTTTTTTGGCGGGGGGCATGGCCAGATTGCCCTTATCGAATTTGGAGGCGTACTGCTGATTTGCTGCGAGGACTTCGTCGGTGGTGCTCATAATTGGCTAATCCTTATCTCTTAGTCGTTCTTCAATTGGGCCGCGTTTGCTTGAACATCTCACTATAAGTGCCATCGAGAATGGATGCAAGATCGGTGGGTGGCGCCCGAGGGCCGAGAGCTAGGGCGAAGATTTTTCGACTGGGATCGGAGAGGGACTTCTTAGCGACTTCAGAAAACGGACCAGTTGCCAACGTTGTGGTTCGGGCAGTTTGGACCAGACGGGCATGCCGCGGCGGACGACACCGTTTGTTAAAATCCAGAAAATCGCGCCGGACTCCGCATTTTGGACATCCGAAACAAGAAGACTCGGACCTCTCTTGCGACCTTCTGCTTTACTGCCGTGGCAATCCGCGCAGTGTTGCGCGTACAAGTTGCCCCCGGCTGCAATTGCTTCGGGGTCCTTCTCAAAGGGATTCTGTCTGGCGCGAGCCTTGACCGGAGCTTTTCCAATCTCAGCGTAAGCGGAATATCTTTTCTTCGATGTATCAGCGGCGCTTTGCGGCCAGGCGGAAGAGCCTAATTGTGCGAACAGCAGCAATGCGATGAGAATGAGTCGCTGCCTCATTGGTTTCCCTTTAAGAACTTGCCGACCATGGAGCCGAAGCCGGAGACTTCGCGGGAAATCCCGAACCGAAAGAGGAAGCGATGGCTGTTGTCGTTCAATCCGAAACCGGGTGATATTCGCATGGTCCAGTCAGAAGGCAAATTCCAAGCCAGGACCGGCGCCAAATAGTGGGAAGTATCGTGCAGTCCAAAGCTGTATCGGTCACCCAGGCCACCATACATCTCAACACCGGCAATGAAATTTTGTGGGCATACCGCACAGCGTTTGGCGGATGCCTGGAGTGCTAGAGGTCGACTGAACCCCAAGGCATACCCAAATTCCCAAGGAGAGTTCGACAGATTCTTAGCCGCCAACACGTTTTCGCTAAAATTCCAACCTTTGTAGGTGCTGGAGAGAATGAGTTTCGTTTCAATTTCGTCGATGTGTTCTTTGCGCAGAGCCGCATTGGACTCCGCAAAGTCGGATTCGACGTCGTGGCCCTCTACTTCCTTCAGAATTTTGTCCGCAGCGCTTTTGTGTTCGTACTCGACATAAATGACCGGGTTAATGAAATGCTCGTATTTGAGGGGACGAAAACGGTTTTCCCAACGCACACCGGTGAAGACCGTGGAGTCCCCGAAGGTTGTTTGGCCGTCGAGATACAATTCCGTGGTCCACCACGCGGTTACGCCGTATTCAAATTCCATCCAAAAGGCATGAAAATTGTTAGCGGCCCGCTGAGTGCCGAAAGCGGAAAAATATTCGATTTCAAGATTTCCGGGTTCTTCCAAGTAGTGGTCGTAAGTGACGATGTAGGGTTTCTCCTGACATTGGACCTTCGGTGGGAGGACAGCAAGGCAAACGAGCAGGGAAGCGGCGGTACGAAATAAAGTGAAATTGCAGGCCAAATTTTTCCTTTTGCAACTTATTTGCAACTAGAAGTCAGACTAAACCAGTCGCATAAGAATTTCAACTTGAGATTCGGGTGGGCATTCGACAGTCGCGAACACACGCTTTTTGCCAGATTCTCGGTCGAGGACGAGTCACCAGGGAGGTATGCTTAACGGGAGGTTAAAACATGAGGAAGAAGACATTCCGAGCGAAATTACAGAAAAGCCCGAATAAGGGCGGCTGGACCTACGTGGTATGGCCCGATTCGGTTAAAGTTTTCGGCACTGGCGGCGCAGTAAAGGTCAGCGGCAAAATCAACGGTCATCCGTTTCGTAGCTCATTTATGGCCATGGGTGACGGTAAGCACATGCTGCCGGTGAAGGCCGAGATTCGTGAAGCAATCGGCAAAGACGTGGGCGACGCGGTGACGGTGACATTGGACGAACGAATCGAGCCGGCTAAACCTCGCTCCCAGCGGGGCGGCTCCAGAGCATAAATTTTTCGATCACCAAACTATGAAGCTTACACAGGTCGATCCATCTCTCTACAATCCTGACTTGCGCCCGATCCCTCCAGAGGAGCGCACCTGGGGCACTTATAACTACGCGTCGTTATGGGTGGCGATGAGTGTTTGCATTCCGACGTACATGCTTGCGTCGGGGTTGATTGCGGGTGGCATGAGCTGGCTTCAGGCGATTCTGACCATACTTCTGGGTAATTTGATTGTCTTAGTTCCCATGCTTCTGAATGCGCATGCGGGTACGCGTTACGGCATTCCCTTCCCGGTATTCGTGCGCGCGTCGTTTGGGGTCCGGGGAGCGAATGTGCCGGCGCTGTTGCGCGCGCTGGTGGCTTGCGGTTGGTTTGGCATCCAAACCTGGATTGGCGGGGAGGCCATCTACGCGATGTCGCTGGTGATATGGCCCGGAGCAGCAAACTTTCCCGGCACCAATTGGATCTGCTTTTTTCTGTTCTGGGCGATCAACATGATGGTCATCTGGTACGGAATCGAAATAATCAAAGTGCTTCAGGGGATTGGCGCACCGTTCATGCTCGCGGTGGGATTGCTTTTGCTTTTCTGGATCACACGCAAGGCAGGCGGACTCGGACCAGTGTTGCAAACACCAAGCAAATTTCACAGCACTAGCGAATTCATGCGGTTTTTCATTCCGTCATTAACCGGCATGGTGGGTTTTTGGGCCACCGTGGCGCTTAATATTCCCGACTTCACGCGTTATGCCAAATCGCAGCGCGCTCAAATGGTGGGACAAGCACTGGGCTTGCCCACAGCGATGACGCTGTACTCCTTCATCGGAGTTGCGGTTACGTCGGCATCGGCGGTGATTTTTGGTCAGGCAATCTGGGATCCGGTTGTTTTGCTTGGACGATTCAATCAGCCGGTAGTCGCGCTAATCGCGCTGGTGGCTCTGCTCCTGGCAACGCTTAACACCAACGTGGCCGCAAATGTGGTCTCTCCTTCCAATGATTTTTCCAATTTGCGGCCTAGCCTTATTTCGTTCCGTACGGGCGGCCTGATCACCGGCGTGGTGGGTATTCTGATGATGCCGTGGAAGCTGCTGCGTGATTTCAGTTCCTACATTTTTGGTTGGCTTGTAGGTTGTTCGGCTCTGCTTGGTCCCATTGCCGGAATCATGATTTGCGATTATTACCTGGTGCGGCACCGTCAGTTGGTCGTAGAGGATTTGTATCGGAGAGGCGGCGCGTACGAGTATCGGCACGGGTTCAACCCAAAAGCCCTTGTGGCCTTAGTCGCGGGCGTCACGATCGCGTTGATCGGGCTGATGGTGTCGACATTGCGCTGGCTTTACGACTACGCGTGGTTTATCGGCTTCCTGATTTCCGGAGGACTGTATTTTGTATTAATGCGGCGTGAGTCTACGTAATGAACTAGTCCGCGGAATGTCTATGGATTGGGCGATGCAGGAGTTTCAGGAAGCCCGCGTCAGTTTCGTAGAACGGCGGAGTTCTTTAAACTCGGGCTTGGTCGCAAAGCGTTCGGGAAAGTGCTCCTCATATTCAGACAGACGCGGGCAGATCAGCCGTCTGTGTACCAGCGAAAAGCCATGCTTCTTCATCTCCTCCATGGCTTGCTGCGCACTCCACCCCTCAAAGGCCATGCGATAGGCGGCGATCATCATTCCGGTGCGGTCATCACCAACACGACAGTGAACGAAGATTTTCTTGCCGGGGTTCTTTTGAATCAAGGTGAGAAATTCCGCAAAAACTTTGTCCTTAGGGAATGAGCACTGCCAATGCAATGGAACATATTGCATGCCTAGACGGGTCACTTCCTTGCGTTCGCCGTCACGATCTCCGCGAAGATCGACGACGATTTGGACCCCCATCTTGGCCAATGCCTTGAAACCACCCTTGCGCGGCTGGGCACCCCGGTAGAGCGTGGGAGTTACCTCGAAGAAGTCCGGGATTAGTTTTTTGCGGATGGTGCTCGAAGGGCTGTCCGCAGAGGGTTGCGGCGGTGCAGCATCAGTATCTTGTGCATTCGTGGGTGCACACCTGCTGGCTAGAAGAAAAGGTGTAGCGCCAAACGCTGCTGCATTCGTGGAGGCCACCGCGAGTAGCAAATACAGTGGAAGACGCAGAATTGTCATATTGATGATTATAGAGATGCGAGGAAAGCTCCGGCAAGATGTGTTCGCCAGCCAGTGAGTCAGAAAACGCCACTTAGAATTCCTAGTGCGGCCACTGCCACGAAAAGGCCGTTAGGCATCCAAATACTTTCGATCGCATGAAAATGTGCCTGTGGCGCTACAATCTGCGGTCGGAGGAACGACCATCGTGCTCGCGCGAGTCTTCGGCACCTGGATTCTGATGATGGTGGCGGGCAGCAGCATTGCGCAGCAGCACCAGCATGCCGCAGTGGGCGAAAAGCTCGGTCAGGTGCATCTTACGACCTCGTGCAACGCCGCGGCGCAACAGCAGTTCGATCGCGCTGTGGCACTGCTGCATTCCTTCCAGTTCAGTCACGCAATCGAGGGGTTCAATGCAACGTTGAAAGTTGATTCGTCGTGCGCCATGGCGTATTGGGGGATCGCACTAAGCCACTGGAGTAATCCTTTTGCCACAGGGTTGAAGGCCACATCGCAACTGGAGGACGGTCGGCAGGCCGCCGAACACGGGTTGGCGATCGGCGCTAAAACGGAGCGGGAGGGGGCGTACGTCGCCGCCGTTTCAAAGCTATACACAGATTTCGAGAAAACGTCGCAGCAAGTCCGTTTGTTGGCGTACCGCGATGCGATGGCCGAGACGGCCGCTCATTATCCGCAGGATTATGAAGCCTCGATCTTCTATGCCCTGGCGCTGGCGGCATCGGAGGAGCCGACGGACAAGACTTATGCCAGCCGGCTGAAGGCGGGTGCGATCCTGGAAGCGTTGTTCGCCCAGCAACCTGAGCATCCAGGCCTTGCACACTACATCATTCACGCTTACGACGTGCCACCCTTGGCGCCGAGGGCACTGCTGGCGGCACAGCGCTATTCCAGGATTGCCCCCGATGCCCCGCACGCGCTGCACATGCCTTCACACACCTTCACCCGCGTTGGTTACTGGCAGGATTCCATCGATAGCAACCTGGCCGCTTCTGCAGCAGCGCGGCGTGAAGGTCAGACCGCGGAAGAATTGCACGCGCTTGATTACCAGGCTTACGCCTATCTGCAGACGGCGCAGGATGAAGCAGCGCGGCGGCTGGTGGAATCGCTGCCTGAGATTCTGTCGCGTTTCGACTCCAGGATTGTCAGCAGCGGCGCCGCGCCACCTCTCGCCGGGTATTTTGCACTCGCGGCCATTCCGGCGCGGTATGCGCTTGAGCGGCGGGACTGGAAAGCGGCGGCACAACTCGAGGTGCGAGAGACCCCGTTTCCTTACACCGAGGCAATGACCTACTTCGCTCGCGGTCTGGCTGCGGCGCATCTCGGAGATATTGCGAGTGCGCGAACTTCGCGCGAGGCGCTTACCAGGATCCACGGTCGGCTTGCTAAATCGCATGAAGGCTACTGGGCGGAACAGGTCGAGATCCAGCGGCGCGGTGTCTCAGCGTGGACGGCGCTAGCGGAAGGACGCAAAGACGAGGCGCTGCGGGAGATGAAATCGGCGGCGGAGCTGGAAGACAGTACAGAAAAGAGCGCGGTGACCCCTGGGCCACTGGCCCCGTCGCGGGAATTACTGGGCGAGATGCTGCTGCAGATGAATCGACCCAAAGAGGCGTTGGAGGAGTTCGAAGCCACACTCAAACGCGAGCCGAACCGGTTTCGGGCGCTCTATGGGGAGGCGCACGCCGCGCAGCTCAAGGGCGATCGTGAGGCCATGCAGAGATATTTCCGTGAGGTTCTGAAGCTGTGCGAGCACGCAGACAGGCCGGGCCGCAAGGAGTTAGCGGAAGCATTGGAGATAGTCGGTAGTTAGGTCAGCAGGCAAGTGTCTGTCAGGTTCCAGGCATCGCGAGCCAGAAATACCTCAGACAGAGTCTGAGTCGCGTCGTTCATGTGTATGTCGGAATTTTCGTCAGCCGTTTACATCAACGCAATTCTCAAACCTCGCCGGGTCGGCGTTTGGCCTAAGGTATCAGTGACAACCTGTGCTTGATGTTGTATAAGACATGCGAATTCTTGCCAAACCGAAAAGAGGATAATCGTAATGAGGCGATTCTTTGTTTTTCTTGTTCTAGTGCTTGGCTACTCGGCGGTGTCCGCCGCTCAAGAAGCGGAAGCCCTTCGTCTGGTGAAGAGTGTTTCCGTCCCTGGCGTTCAGCGAAAGTGGGATCATTTCGGCGTGGATCTCCCTGGGAATCGGCTGTTTGTAAGTTCGGAAGAAGAGCCTGCCATCGAGGTGTTTGACTTACAGAGCGGCAAACATCTTCATTCCTTGACCGATTTTAAGGAGCCCCACAATGCGCTGCCTTTAGCGGAACTGAAAAAAATCTTCGTAGTGGATGGTGGCGCATCAGAAATCCAAGTTCTCGACTACACTTCGTATAAAGTAACGGGTCACATTCCGTTAAGCATCGACGCCGATCCTATTGCGTATGATCCCTCCAAGAAATTGCTCTACGTCGTAAATGGGGGCCGCGCCGCCAAAACTCCGTATTGCCTCATCAGTATTGTCGACCTAACCGCGGAAAAGAAGCTTGCTGATCTCAAGCTTGACACTAATCGGCTGGAGTCCATGGCCCTCGAGAAATCGAGCAATCGTTTGTTCGTCAATAGGACCGGCGCAAACGAAATTGGTGTGGTCGATCGCGATAAGCGCGCGGTCACTCAGACTTGGCCCATCACTGCAGCCAAGGAGAACGTGCCTATGCAGTACGATGAAACAAACCATCGCCTGTTCGTCGTCACGCGCAAGCCCTCCAAGCTTATTGTCGTAAACACAGATACTGGTAAGGAAGTCGCCAGTCTCAGCGTGCATGACTATGTCGACGATCTTGCATTCGATCCTGGCCAGCACCGTCTGTACGCAATCGCTGGAGGCGGAGAAGGAGCGGTGAGCGTGATTGGTCAGCGGGATGCGGACACCTACGAGGTCATTGCCAACGTTCCCACGAAGCCGGGTACGAAGACCGGTAGACTCGTTCCGGAGCTGCACCGTCTATACGTAGGAGTTCCGACGAAGGAAAAACAGGAAGCGCAAATTCTAATATTTGAATTGCCTTCCAAGTAGGAAATAAGGCCTTCGAGACCGTCGGGCCGGCCACATCAACAATAAGCTGATGGGCGTTTTCGCGCGCGGTGGCGTAAGCGCTTTCTTCCATTTCGCAGGACGATGCGCCACCTAGGTAAATCTCCCAACGATTGAAATCCGGATCGCGAAGAATACTGGTGTGCGACAGAGTCTCAAAAAACGTTTTGCGCACAAAGACGCTGTCAGCACGCCGGTATTGCTGTCCACAAGGTTGCTACTGCTCGCCTTCTGCTAGTTAACTTCCGTGTTCGTCAGGTTAAACGAGCACTGAAGGCGTTTTAATGACAGCGCGCCAAGCGCGATCATTCCGACGGCCAGCAAAGCGAGGCAGGACGGCTCGGGTGTGGCTATCGCTTCCGCACCACTTACCTGAAGCGATGCAGAACCAAATTCATTGTCCCAAGTATCCACATAGAAGCCGAAATAGTCCCCGCTGTTCAAATTAACCGTGGACACGCCACTCGCGCCAACTCCAGGCCAAGAAAAATCGGGCGAAAGTTGAAATTGTGTTCCGTTAATGATGTAGCCAGCAGGATCGAACTGCGCGCCGTCATCGTTGGTTTTATACGTCCAGTTAAAAAACAAGCTAGTAGATGTTGGCGCAACAATCGAAAACAGGGTTTCGCCAAAGTCTTCACTTTGATTATTGCCGCCCGTTAATGTTACAGACGTCGGGGCCATCGAAGTGTCAACGCTTCCATCGGAATTCAGGAAAGCTGCCGTCCAATTGGAAACTCCATAGGCGCCGTTAAACAGCGTGTCGGCTTTGGAGATCGATGAGGCGGTGAGGGAAAGTATGGCGGTTGCAAGAATGAGCACAAGATGGAGCTTATTAATTCGCGAAATCAATTGGACCTCCTAAAAGTGAGCAGCGCCATAGGAAGTGCACGGCACCTTCCGAATGACAAAAAAGTGACGGTCAACAAAATCAACGAGATACTGCGATGTGGGCGGCATTTTAGGAATGATCGTGTGCTAGCTGGTGCGCAGAAATAGCGATTGTTTTCCGCTAATGGTTAGAAATTTATTTGGCGGTTTCTGGAAATGTCCGAAGTAATAGGACTCTTGCTCCAGTACTAAAACGATTTCTGTAAGAAGATAATTTTGCCGAGGCGCGCGGATCAGCAATGAAGATGTGGCCAAGCAGTAGGTAGAAGACCAAGGAGCGTGCCATTGGAAAGTCGAGATTGGCGCTGCCCGCCTTCTGTTATCGAGAAGAGATATCTGGCACGTTGTCACCTGGCGTGATACAAAGTCGCCTTCACGGGGGAGGCTCCTGGTATGGGTCTGCGTAAGAAAAATTCAGTCAATCGCCGTGATTTCCTGAGAAATGTTGCCGCCGGCGCAGCTGCAATGGCCACTCCTGCCGCGGCGTCTTCTTCGCCTGTACCTATAACTGGCACGCCCGGCGCGATTCCGATATCCACGGAAGGAGAACTCCGCGGGTTATCTCCGGCTGAAATCCTTACAGCGGAACGTACCGGCTCTGATTTCATGGTCGACGTGATCAAGTCTCTGGACATCGACTACGTTTGCGCGAATCCCGGATCGAGCTTTCGCGGCTTGCACGAATCCATCATCAACTACGGTGGCAATCGCAACCCGGAGTTCATCACCTGCTGCCACGAAGAATCTTCAGTGGGTATGGGACATGGCTACGCAAAGATTGCAGGCAAGCCGCTCCTGGTCATGGCTCACGGTACGGTCGGTTTGCAACACGCGGCGATGGCTGTGTACAACGCCTACTGCGATCGCGTCCCGATTGTAATCATCGCCGGAAATATTCTCGACGCCACACGCCGAATTTCTCAGGTCGAATGGTCACACAGTGTGCAAGACGCTGCTTCTATTCTTCGCGACTACGTGAAGTGGGACGATCTGCCCATTTCCTTACCACACTTTGCCGAGTCCGCTGTGCGCGCATACAAGATAGCGATGACGCCTCCCATGATGCCCGTCCTACTCATCGTAGACGGCGAGCTCCAGGAAAATCCCGTCGCCAGTGACGCCCCTCTGCGCGTTCCTAAACTAACGCCAACGGCTCCGCCTCAGGGGGATTCCGGCGCTGTCGACGAAGCTGCGCGACTGCTGGTCGCCGCAGAAAATCCTGTTCTGATTGCTGGACGCGCTGCACGTACTCCTGCCGGAATGACTTACTTGCTCGAACTGGCGGAAACTCTGCAGGTCCCGGTGATCGATCAAATGGATCGTATGAATTTTCCAACGCGCCATCCGCTCAATCAGAACGAGCGAAGCCGCGAGCTCATCTCCGGCGCAGACGTGATCCTGGGCCTGGAAGTGAATGACTTCTGGGGAGCCGTGCATTCGTTCCGCGATCAGATGGAGCGCACCTCACGCCCGATCGGGCGGCCTGATGCGAAAACCATCAGCATCAATTCCGCGAACCTCTCGGTAAAAAGCAATTATCAGAATTTCCAGCGTTATGCCGAAGTGGATGTCGACATCCCTGCAGACGCCGAAGCTACCTTGCCGGCCCTCACGGAAGCCGTCAAACGCCATATGGACGCCAGCCGTAAAAATACTTTTGCAAAGAGGCACGCCAGACTTGCGGAAGCTCACGACCAATCGCTACAACGCGCGCGCGATGCCGCTACATACGCCTGGGACGCCAACCCCATCAGTACCGCGCGCCTCTCGACGGAAATTTGGGCGCAGATCAAAAATGAAGATTGGTCGCTCGTCTCCACGGTGACATTTGTAAACCGCTGGCCACACCGGCTCTGGGCTTTTGACAAACATCATCAGTACATCGGCAATGCCGGTGGCTACGGCATCGGATACAATGCGCCCGCGTCCGTCGGCGCGGCGTTGGCCAATCGCAAACACGGACGCCTGAGCGTCAACATACAATGCGATGGGGACCTGATGTATGCTCCCGGAGTTTTGTGGACGGCCGCGCACCATCGCATTCCACTGCTCACCGTGATGCATAACAATCGCGCTTATCACCAGGAGGTGATGCAGGTGCAAATCATGGCCAATCGCCACAGCCGCGGTATCGATCGAGCCAACATCGGAACAACGCTTTCCGATCCCCCCATCGACTATGCCAAGTTGGCACAAAGTATGGGCGTTTACGCCGAAGGACCCATCTCCGATCCGAAGGATCTCGGGCCAGCTATCACGCGTGCCATCGAGGTGGTCAAGCGAGGCGAACCGGCACTCCTTGATGTGCTCACACAACCGCGCTAACCAGACCAACATGACCGGGGTTACTCTGACTAGATTGAAAACATTCTTGATCGCTGTGGTTGCTAGTGCGTCGATACTTGTGCGTTCGCAAACTTCGGCCGCACCCCGTGACGGCAATTCACAAAACGGCAAAAAAGTTTTCGAGAAGCTAGGCTGTTTCCGCTGCCACGGAAGCGCCGGCGAAGGCATGCCGCAAACGGGAAAGGAACCCGCCCCGCCGAAAATTGCCTCGACCCATCTTTCACCGCAAGAGTTCGTGCGATTCGTCCGTGCGCCGAAAGGGCAGATGCCACCGTTCAGCCCAGCGCAGGTCACTGATGACGAGTTGTCCGACGTCTACGCATTTCTGCAAACTGTCGCCTCGCAGCCGAAAGTCGAACTGCCTTCATCTGCAAATTCTCAGAACGGCCAACGTTTTTACAGTGCATTTGGTTGTTACGAATGCCACGGCTTACAGGGGCAGGGCTCCACGCAAACTGGGGGCCCACGCATCGGGCCGCCGCAGATCCCCTTTTCCGGTTTCGTAGCCTACGTTCGCGAACCTGCCAATCAGATGCCGCCCTATACTTCGAAAGCAGTGTCAGAAGCTCAGCTCGCAGACATCTACGTTTTTCTGCAGACCCGTCCGCAAGCCTTGCCATCAAAAAGCATTCCGCTACTAAATCAATAGCTTCTGCAAATCGAATGAAGCTGACCATATGTCCGGTGACGCGACTTAGCAGGAGTTAGCACTCGACATGGTATAAAACGTGAACGGCCAAGCTGGTGCATTGCATACAGCCAGAGTCAGGAGTAACTTCTCGGTTGACCATGAAATCCCAAAAAAATGCTGGTCGAAGAGGTGGCGCTATGAAACGTCGCGATTTTCTGCGCTCTGCAGGCGTGGTATCAGCAGCAATGGCGTTCCCGAAGGCGGGGCGACTATTTGCACAGGAAACATCGCCGGAGGCTTGGCGCACGTTCGACGTGACCACGAACGTGCAAGTCCTGAAACCTTCCGGGACAACGCGGATATGGATACCGGCAGCGCTCGTTGATCCGACACCCTTCCAGAAGACGCTTGCGAATGACTTTAAGGCCGAAGGCGGTACCGCAAAACTCATCGAGAGCAGCGCGGACTCTCTGGGAATCATCGCAGCGGAATTTCCTGGAGGCGTGATGCCGGTGCTGACAGTGACAAGCCGCATCACGACCAAGAATTTTGCGGTTGATCTTTCGAGACCGGGCAATGCTCAAAAAAACGATCCCGCAGAATTGAAACATTTTCTGCGGCCGACGAAGCTTATGCCCACCGGCGGCATTGTGAAAGCGACGGCGACGGAAATCACAAAAGATTCAAAGACGGACATCGAGAAGGCGCGCGCGATCTACGAATGGATTGTGGAGAACACGTTCCGGAATCCGAAGACGCGGGGTTGCGGGCTCGGAGATATCCGCTTCATGCTTGAGTCCAAGGACTTGAGCGGCAAATGTGCCGACCTCAACGCGCTATACGTTGGCCTCGCGCGGGCGGCCGGCCTCCCGGCGCGGGACGTCTATGGCATCCGCGTCGCTAAGTCGGAGATGGGATACAAGAGTCTTGGCGCTTCGTCGGAGATTGTGACCAAAGCACAGCATTGCCGTGCAGAGGTGTACTTGAGCAGTTACGGCTGGATTCCTGTCGATCCGGCAGACGTACGAAAGGTAGTGCTCGAAGAGCCGCCGGGGAATCGCCCGCTAGACGACGAGATGGTGAGGAAGGCCCGCGCGCGGCTGTTCGGCTCATGGGAAATGAATTGGATGGCTTACAACTTTGCGCACGACGTGGCGTTGCCGGGTTCGAGCGGCGCGCCGCTCGGATTCTTGATGTATCCGCAGGCGGAAACGGCCGAGGGGCGGCTCGACTGCCTGAACCCGGACAACTTCAAGTATGAAATCACGTCGAGACCTGCAAACGGGTAAGTGAAACGGAACGACCAACCCGCTTGAGTCTAGGGAAATCGGACACTTAAAGATTAGTAGCCAAGGAAATGTCGCACTTCGCCTTCTGCTTGTAATTCAGCGCGGCACAGAACTCGAAGAAACGAAGATGACGCTACCGATCATACAGTCGATTGCACAGCCTATATCGCGACCCGCATTGGTGCGGCCCGCAGGGTCTGCGAGTTTCGCGATCGGACTCGGCCTGACCAACGAATGCAACCTCAGCTGCTCGTTTTGCTACCGCGATCCGGCCCGCGTCGACCGGCTGAACCTCGCACAAGTACAAGCCGCGATGGCCAGCCTTCCGGTGCGATCTGTAAATCTGGGCACCGGCGAAAATGGAATGCACCCGGAGTTTCGCGAAATCCTAGCCTTCCTGCGCACTCTGCCGGTGAAACTCGCCATCACCTCGAATGGACATAGCGCTGCAGTCCTAGACGATGACGAACTCCGGGCATTTCACGACATCGAGTTCTCCTTGGATTATCCAACCGAACGTGAACAGGATGCTCAACGCGGTGCCGGTAATTGGGCATTGATCCACGAGCAGGTGGCGCGCTGTGTCCGGTTGGGAATCCCCGTCACGTTCATTAGCGTAATGATGAAAGCCAACTATCTGCGCCTGGCCGAGGTAGCACGCGTTGCCAAGCGTTACCAGTCACCGCTACGGCTCAACGTGTACCAATCGGTGCGCTCTGACATCTACGCATTAAGCTACGAGCAATATTGGCAAGGCTTTCGCGCATTATTTGCTGAAACCGACGTGATTGCGATCGGAGAGCCTTTGGTGCGCGCCATGGCGAGATTCCCTCCGAGGGTCGGTGGATGTGGTGTGAGCACCGTGCGCGTAACTCCCCGGGCCACAACTCAACCCTGCGTATATTGGCCGGGAGTGGGAGAACCTCTCTCGATTCTGTTCTCCATCGGTTCGGAAGTGATAGAAACTCCGCCATTTGTGGAGGCGCGCACAGTACCAGAGGCCTGCCATTCCTGCGTGTACCTGAAGTCTTGCTATGGCGGATGTGCTGGACGGCGCCGCATCCAAAACGCTTTGCATGAGCCGGACTTCTACTGCCCAATCATCCGAGGAGAGCTGCAAGAGCTGGAGATCCGCATGGCTCCCGCTCGCGAACTTCCCAAGAGCGAAAGCGCATGTACCACCATCGTGATCGCGCGCGATTAGGACGGGCCGTGTACCTTAACGGCGCGGAGTAGGCACTGAAACGGCTACTAAGAAGTTAATCTAGATCGAAGACTGCGAGGTTCATGATGGTAACAACCACGAGCGAGCCACGAGGAAATACATCTCAGGTCGTCGAGCAACCGCAGGTGGGAATTGGGCTGGCGATTGTGCGGCTGACCATTGGCGCGATGTTCGTGTGGGTCTTCTTCGAGAATCTGGGGAAACACTTATACACGGCGGCCGGGTACGCGGGACTTATCAACTATTACATCGCCCACGATCACGCGCCGGCCGCATGGAAGGCCGTCATGGGGCAGGCAGCGGCCCATGCTTCCATCGCGGCACCACTTCAGGGACTGACAGAAATCTCTGTTGGGGTGCTCCTGCTGCTCGGGCTATTTACGCGTCCGGCTGCGCTCGTCGCTTTTGTGTTCCTCGGCAGCTTATGGATTTCCGAGTGGGGCACGTCATGGATCTGGGAACTGTTGGTCCCTGTCCTGGCGTCGCTTGGGCTTGCCATAGGAGGCGCGGGCCGCACGTGGGGAGTTGATGCATTTTTGGCGCACAGGCGACCATCCTCTCTATGGTGGTAACCGAACGGAGGTCGCATGCGGGTCTCAGTTATCATCCCCACTCACAATGAGGCGCAAGCGATTGGATGCGTCATTGCTGATCTGCCATTCGAGATCGTCAATGAAATTATCGTGGTCGATAGTAACTCGACAGATGGGACACCTGATATCGCCGCCCGCATGGGTGCTCGGGTCATTTCCGAAGGTCGTCGTGGATACGGGCAAGCGTGCCTTACCGGACTTGCGTGCGCGAACTCGCCCGATGTCGTCGTTTTTCTGGATGGGGACTACAGCGACCGACCTGGTGAGCTTCCGCTTCTCCTCGCTCCGATCGCCGAAGGCTGGGCGGACATCACAATCGGTTCGCGACTCGCGGGCCCACGCACGCCTGGAGCGCTTCCGTGGCACGCCCTGTTCGGCAACTGGCTCGCGGCAAGGTTGATCAGAAACCTTTACGGATTAAAGATCAGCGACCTTGGTCCGTTCCGCGCCGCACGCGCGGACGTCCTCCGCGCGATTGAACTTGAAGAAACCACATACGGCTGGGCCGTGGAATTAATTCTTAAGGCAGCCCTCCAAGGTTTACGCATCGTCGAGGTCCCGGTAAGCTATCATCCGCGCATCGGGCAATCTAAAATCAGCGGCACGTTGAGGGGTACTATTGGAGCGACGTGGTTTATTCTCAGTCGGATTGCACACTATTATTTCCGCCAGCGAAAAACCACGGCGTCGCGGTCGGCCTAAAATGCCGCCCAGCAAAGCCTATTGGATGCACGACACGGGACTTTTCCCATGACACTAAGCAATCGCACGTTAGTCATCATGGCCAAAGCCCCCAGGCTGGGGTCAGTGAAGACTCGGTTGGCGAAGAGTCTTTCTCTGCAAGCCGCCGGCGAGCTGTACCGCTGTTTTCTTGCCGACACGATAGCACTGGCGCAAGCGCTAGACGGCGTGGAAGTCGCCATCATGTGCCCAGAGACCGACGTCGAAGATCTGGCTCGCGCAGCGGGTGGCGCAGTAGGCGTCGTGCCGCAGATTGGTAACGGCCTTGCGGCGGGCCTGACCTCGGTGTTCGCGCACTTCGCTGGTACCGGTCAAAGCCACATCGTTGCCTTCAACAGCGACAGTCCGCACCTGCCGGTCGCCGTGCTTGAGAGCGCGTTCAATGCGCTTGCCAAATACGACGTTGTAATCGGTCCTACCGAGGACGGCGGCTATTATCTCGTTGGGGCCACGGCTTCCCATCCGGGGCTTTTCACCGGAGACGTGATGGGAACGACTAGCGCGTTTGAGACACTGCTTGCTAGGGCCCGTGAAAAGCGTCTCTCAGTACATCTCACCGAACCGTTCTATGACATCGATGAGGCGGCCGACCTTGGTCGGCTTGCCGCGGAACTCGAGCGCACTCCCGGTAAGGCGCCAAAAACAGCGGAGTGGCTGCTGGCTTGGAAGAGCGCAGTGCCTCAGACGGTGCAGAACGGCAGAGTCGAGTGAGGTTAACGCCGTCTCGCAGGCTGTACGGGTTCGGGGCCATCATGTTTGTCGCGCTAGTCGTTTGTTCCCGCAGCCCGGGGGGTAAAGCAGGTTCATCTTTTCTTATTCCGCTAGCCGTTGCCGGGCTTACCTACCTTGTCGCTATCCGCGAGGTTTTTCAAACTCCAGCGTATGCGCGACACGTCATCTTCGTGTGCCTCGCGCTGGCCGCCTTGTGGCGAATTGCGTTCGTGATGATGCCGCCAGGTTCAGATGACGACATCCACCGATACCTATGGGATGGACGTGTGCAGCGCTTCGGTTATAACCCTTACACTGTGATTCCCGCGGATCCCGCACTAGCTCGGCTACACACTGCTGAGACGCGTGGGCTGAACAACCCAGAGGTGCCGAGTCCCTATCCAGCCGGTGCGCAGCTTTTTTTTCGGGGTGTCACGGCCATCAGCGAGTCCATCTTTGCATTCAAAGTTGCCTTCGTGACGTGCGATCTAGCGATAGTTCTTGTGCTGCTGGACATCCTGCGTCGAACCGGCCAAAAGGAACAGTGGATTTTGGCATATGCCTGGCATCCATTGCTCGCTACTGACGTAGCAGGGAGTGGCCACATTGATATTGTAGGCGCTCTTCTCCTTCTCGTCTCCGTTGCGGCGCTGGCGCGCCGCTGGCGGATATCTGCCGCGATTGCCTTCGGCTTGGCTGTCGCTGTCAAATTTCTTCCCGTTGTATTGGCACCGCTCTATTGGCGGCGGGTGCGCATCCGTGACGCGCTGATCGCAGCGCTGGTCGTGGTGATGTTGTATGTGCCGTTTCTCGAGCACTTTCGCATTTCGATTGGATCGATCGGTGTCTACCTGGAACGGTTTCGGTTCAACGATCCCGTCTTCGCCACGCTAGAGCGAGTAGTGAGTCCCCAGATCGGAGCGGGTCTGGCGGTGCTTGTCGGGCTACTTACCGCCGCGTGGCTTCGACGCAAGCCGCCGGCGTGCTGTGCGGACAGGTGGGCATGGCCTATGGCCGCGTCTCTTGCGTGTGCGCCGGTCGTGTATCCGTGGTATCTCCTCTGGCTGCTGCCGTTCCTTCGCTCGACATCGACGCTGCCGCTCATGGTTTGGACTATCAGTATTTTGCCAACTTACTTTGTTTGGCACTTGCGGTCGCTCGGACAAGCGTGGAAGGTCCCCGGCTGGGTTCTACTGCTGGAGTATGGATCCGTTGCTATAGCTGCCGCGATCGTGTCGCTTCGCCGTTTGGCACAACCCGTCGTGCAGGCTTCGCCCGAGGAGCACGTGCTTCCGGCGAATTATGGTCAGGGTGGCGGATCAGGTTAGGTGCTAAGCCGCATCGTTCTTTATTGCGCGTTCACCCACTCGTTTGACCCCGCCATCTTAACGGCCACATCCGAAAAGAAGATCCGCGCCGGCTTGCCGTCTGCCGTCCCGCGGTGGTCCGTTGAGACAAGGAGAGGGCCTGCCTTCTTGTAGCCCGCCCATGTCGTGGTGACAACCGTCGGTTTTATGCTTCCGCCTCGGTGGTAGACAAATTCCTTAACGATTTTGTCGGGGCCGACGAAGAGTGTCCAGGTGTCGCCGGGCGTGTAACCGCCGACCTCAGATGGATAACTCACTACGACCTGCTCAGCGGAACCCTTCCCCAGCGGCAGTTTGTGCATGCCCGTGTTTTCCACTTTGGCGCCCGTGTCCCAGTGAACATGGAAGGGGAAGACCAGCCAATACTGATCGTTGTTAAAAGCCGGATCGACTTCTTCCTTCACCACAGCGTCCTGACTGCTTAGTTGAGAGCGCAAGTACGAAACTTGAATCGGTTTGCCCGTCTTGTCTTTCCCGTCGTAAGAGACTCGGCCGGTCTTGGGCTCCCAGACCCAACTTCGAGAAAGTTTGATCCCCGGCAAATCTACGTTGAAGGTGTAACGGATCTGCTCGATTTGGCCAAACGAATCAAGACCATAGGCCTTTGCAATTTCTTGGACGATTGGCGGCTTATTCTGCGCCCTGCAAGTTGCAGCGAAAACCAGCATCCCGAGAGCTAGAAGCCGGATCGCCGGAACACGGCTCACATTTGTCATGGAGTTCCCTCCTCGGTGAATTGAACGGACGGTGTGTTGCATGACCGCCAAGGCCGAGAGCCTAACGGCGAATCACGCACCGTGTCAAGTCAGCATTCCGCGTTTACGCAACGCTGGATAGAATGTCATTCATTAAAATCATAGCGTTATTCGGCTTCGGCGTTTCAAGTGATGCCTGATTAGTTCTGATATACTCCGCCGAAGTCTTCCAGGAGGTCAATATGTCTTCCGCTTCCCAACCCCTTACCGCCACGGAACAGAACAAACTGCTGGTGATTCGCTGGTTTGACGAAGTTTGGAACCACGGCCGTCGTGAAACGATCTTCGAACTCATGCTCGAATCCGCCATTCTTCACGACGGCGCTGAGCAGTACCGCGGCCCTGAGGAATTCGCGCGCTTCCACGATTCCCTACGTTCGCAATTCTCGAACTTCAAAATTACGCCGATCATTTCTCTTGCAGAAGGTGATCACGCCTGCGTTCACTGGTCCTGCTCAATGATCCACGACGCCACGCAAAAAGCATTGCAGTTAACCGGCACCTCAGTCGTGCGGATCGAAAACGGGCGGTTCGCCGAAGCCTGGCAAACCTGGGACGCCGCCCACCTGAACGCGCAGCTGGCCGGAACGATCGATTAGCTCGTCCTAGCACTGGAAAAGTTTGACTGGACTAATGCTAGTGTGGAAAGCATGTCTCCTGGGCCGGACTGGCATATGAAGTGAGAGGTGT
>DASYJM010000295.1:0-21041 GCA_035996445.1 Candidatus Acidiferrum sp.
ACGCGGCGTCGCTGCATCAGGCTTTCGCCCATTGTGCAAGATTCCCCACTGCTGCCTCCCGTAGGAGTCTGGACCGTGTCTCAGTTCCAGTGTGGCTGGCCATCCTCTCAGACCAGCTAACGATCATAGCCTTGGTGAGCCATTACCTCACCAACTAGCTAATCGTGCGCGGGCTCCTCCTCCGACGCCTTGCGGCTTTGAATCCAATGACGTGAGTCATCGGAATGTTATGCGGAATTAGCCCCGGTTTCCCGGGGTTATTCCCCATCGAAGGGCAGATTGCCCACGTGTTACGCACCCGTGCGCCGTGCGCCATTTCCGTATTGCTACGGAAACGCGCACTCGACTTGCATGTGTTAAGCACGCCGCCAGCGTTCGCTCTGAGCCAGGATCAAACTCTCGTTTGAAACTGGTAGCTTGGCGAAAAAAAATCCCGGGATTTGCATCCCAGGCAGCCTGCCAAGCAAATTATTGTCGCTCGATTTACTCAGACCATTCGGGCTCGAAAAGGCCGAATGGTTTCGAACGGATTCTGGCACATCGTATCGATTGTCAAAGAGCAAAACCTCCCTGTCCAGCAGAAAGGCATACGCACAACTTGAAGAGTATCTCAGGAGCTACCGGTATTGTCAACCGCGTTCCATCGCGTTTTCCACAGACTTGCGACCACGCACTGCTACTGCTTATGAATGATAAGATGCGCTTTGGGGAGCTTCGGGTGGCACGCCTGGCGAAAAAATTTACCCCAACAATTACAACTACTAAACATTTATCGCAGCGCTTGCAGAGCTCCATTCAGCGTAGTGGCTTGATTCGCGAAGGCGATCGCGCGGGTGTGGCCGTCTCCGGGGGCGCGGATTCTGTGGCTCTGCTACGGCTCCTAATTGGGCTCAAAAAAAATCTCGGGATTACCCTTAGCGTCCTGCATTTCAATCATAAGCTTCGCGGCCGGGCAGCGGACGCCGAGGAAAAATTCGTTTCCGCCTTGGCGCGCAAGCATAAGCTGTCGTTTTATTCCGCGACAGCCGCCGTAAAAGCTATCGCCCAAAGTGATAAAGCCAACCTGGAGGCCACCGCGCGACGTTTGCGTTACGCGTTTTTCGCGCAATGCGCGAGCGAACATCACTTGGACAAAATTGCTGTTGCGCACACTTCTGACGATCAGGCCGAAACTGTCTTGGCGCACCTTTTGCGCGGCAGCGGACTTGCAGGCCTTGGCGGCATTCATCCCCAGGTGGACAAAATCGTACGGCCGCTCTTATCCGTCTCGCGCGCTGAGCTACGTTTGTACCTCAAAGCGCGCAAGCAAACCTGGCGCGAGGACGCCACCAATCGCGACACCACCAAGACACGCGCTCGCATCCGCAAAAAATTAATCCCGTTACTCAGAAAAGAATTTCAACCACGCATCGTTGAGCACCTGGCTTCGCTATCGAGCCACGCCCGGCAGGACGACGCACTACTTCAGCATCTCGCAAAAGAGCGCCTGCGCACTTCGCTCGAAATGATTCCCGGCGGCGCGCGCATCCGCATCGCTGACTTACTGCAAGCCAATCCTCAGGAACATGCGCACGCGCAAATTGAAGATGGCTCTCCTGAGCAAGCTGCGTCGGCGGGGTTGAGCGGCCGACTGATGCGCTTCATCGTTAGCCGGGTCAAGAACGCCAGCGTCAAGCTTGCAAATGACCATTCTTCGGGCGGCGAATTCACTGCTCTGCACGTGGCACAAGTGCTCGAGCTCGGCCTCCACGGCAGAAACGGGTCGACCCTCTCTTTACCTGGAAACATAGAAGTGCAACGCCACCGCGACGCTCTCGTGTTCTGCGCCAAGCAAAGCCCCACAAGTTCGCGCCGCGATTATGAGTACAAAATCGATTCGCTACCTGACCTCAACGCCATTCGCATCCCGGAACTAGGGTGCGTTTTCCGCTTCACAGTGATTGACTGGCATCCCCAGAGAGGGGAAACTAGTCTCTCAGGGGATGTGTTGGATGAAGCGCGGTTGAATTTTCCTCTAACACTCAGAAGTTGGCGGCACGGAGATCGCTTTTGCGCCACCGGGCACACCAGGCCTGAGAAGCTGAAGCGCTTGTTTAACGAAAAAGGCATTGATCGTTGGCAGCGCGCCGGCTGGCCGGTGGTGGTAAGTGGCGAAGATTTAGCGTGGTCGCGAATTTTCGGCGCGTCCGCCAAATTTGCGGCCCACGATGGAACCAAAACGGGGATTGTGATCGTCGAGGAAAAGCTCTTATGAGCGGCCGCAAGCCGCTCAGCCCTTCACGGGGTCGCGAGGCGATCAAGGCAAATGGGAACGGACGGGGCGCTGCATTCTCGGAGTCCCGCATCGCTGGGCGGGTAGCCGAATTGGGCAAGGAAATTTCGCGGGCTTATCAGGGCCGCCGCCTCGACGTCGTGATTACGCTGGACCGGGGGTTCGTGTTTGCCGCGGATTTGATTCGAGAGCTGGATGGCACGGTGGTCTGCCACTTCGTTCGCGAAGAGTTGCGCGACGTTGATGACAGCGGCCGCGCCCGCCGGGAAATTTTGTTCGGCTCGCTGCCGGACTTGAAAGGCCGGGATGTTCTCTTGGTAGACGCTATTCTCGAAAGCGGCGTGACACAGGAGTTTTTGCTGCGCCGGTTGGGCGAAAGCTCTCCCCGCTCTATACGTTTGGCGGTTTTGCTGGACAAGCCTGAAAAGCGGCGCGTCGATATAGAGTCGGATTACTTTGGCTTCCGAACTGCATCTAAAGAGGTATGGGTAGGATATGGGTTGGCGGCCGCTAACGGTACTGGCCGCAACCTTCGCCAACTGTCAAACGGCGCAAAGGCCCCAGCCCATAGCGTGCGACGAAAGAAATGAGCCTGTTGCAAAGGCTGCGGAGATTTTCTTGGGGATCTAAGTGAGGGCAACGTGAATTCTAGTTCCACTGCAAAGACCATTCTTTTTTGGATTTCGATTGTATTTCTCGGCGTGATGCTGTGGAAATTGGTGTCCGCCAACGGCGCGCAGGCGCGCGAAGAGGAGCCCAGCTACAGCGAGTTCATGGGTAAGGTCGACGCCAATGACGTGAAGGAGGTCACTCTCTATCTCTCGCCCAACAGTTACGAGTTGCAAGGCGAATACGTCCGGCCCGCCAATCACAAATTTCATCTTACCGTTTTCAAGGAATCCGCTCCGGACCTGGCGAAACAGTTGCGCGACAAACAAGTGCCCATGAAAGTCAAAGAAGTTCGCAGCGGCGACTGGGTACTCATCCTCTTAAATGCGGCACCGCTCATACTGCTGGTGGGCTTCTGCCTTTTCTTGATGCGTCAGATGCAAGCCGGCGGTAACAAGGCTCTCAGCTTCGGCAAGTCCCGGGCGCGTTTACTTTCCGCTCAACAGAAAAAAGCCACCTTCAAAGATGTGGCCGGAACCGACGAAGCCAAAGAAGAGCTGCAGGAGATTATCGAGTTCCTCAAAGATCCTCAAAAATTTCAGAAACTTGGTGGCCGCATTCCCAAGGGCGTGCTGCTCGTCGGCCCTCCTGGAACCGGCAAAACTTTGCTTGCACGCGCGATCGCTGGCGAAGCTAACGTTCCGTTTTTCTCCATCTCCGGTTCTGACTTCGTGGAAATGTTTGTCGGCGTAGGCGCCAGCCGTGTTCGCGATCTGTTCGAGCAGGGCAAAAAGAATGCTCCCTGCATCATCTTCATAGACGAAATTGACGCCGTTGGTCGGCATCGTGGCGCCGGGCTCGGCGGTGGTCACGACGAGCGCGAGCAAACTCTGAACGCTTTGCTGGTCGAAATGGACGGCTTCGAATCCAACGAAGGCGTCATCTTGATCGCTGCGACCAACCGTCCCGACGTTCTTGACCCCGCTTTGCTGCGGCCCGGCCGTTTCGATCGCCGTGTCGTGGTGGCTCGCCCTGACGTAAAAGGCCGCGAAGAAATTCTCCGCGTGCACACTCGCAAGGTTCCCATCTCCGATGACGTGGAGCTTTCCATCATTGCTCGCGGGACACCCGGTTTTTCCGGCGCCGATCTCGCCAACCTCGTGAACGAAGCTGCGCTGTGGGCCGCACGCCAGAACCGCAAGTTCGTCATGATGGTCGATTTCGAAATGTCCAAGGACAAAGTGCTCATGGGCGTGGAACGCAAGTCCATGATTCTGTCCGACGAAGAAAAGCGAAATACCGCGTATCACGAAGCAGGTCACGCGCTGGTCGCTGCCATGGCTCCCGGCGCCGACCCTGTTCACAAAGTCACGATCATTCCTCGCGGCATGGCTCTCGGTCTGACCATGCAGTTGCCGGAAGACGACAAGCACACCTACACCGTGAAATATCTCGAGTCCATGCTTGCCGTGCTCATGGGCGGCCGTTCCGCTGAAGAAATTTTCCTGGGCCACATCACCACCGGCGCGGGAAATGACATCGAGCGCGCCACCGACATCGCTCGCAACATGGTTTGCGAGTGGGGCATGAGCGAACTTGGCCCTCTGGCCTACGGTAAGAAAGACGAAGCTATTTTCCTTGGCCGCGAAATCACCCAGCATCGCGACTACTCTGAAGACACCGCGATCCAGATCGACAAGGAAGTGAAGCGTATCGTCAATGGCGGCTACGAGCGCGCCAAAGCAATCCTGTCCAACAACAAGGAGACTCTCGAGCGCATCGCACTGGCGCTGCTCGAACGCGAAGTGATTGACGCCAACGAAGTGAAGCTCTTGATGGAAAACAAGCCGCTCCCGGAAAAGCTGCGCACTCCGCCGCCGCAGCCTCCGCAAGCAGCGCCTAGCGCCGACCCCAAGGTAGTGCGCCCTGAACTGCGCCCGGCCCCGGGCTTCACTCGCGGGGAAAACCCGGCAAAAGCCTAAGCCCAGATAAAATCTCAACCCCTACAGGCGCGACTTGAAACAAAAAGTCGCGCCCTTTTTTTTAGAGACTTAGATTGTAGGCGCTCGTCAGAAACGCCTGGGTCCTGCCCAGTAGGACTGTCAGGATCAGAGTGGGGTTCGATCAGCATGAGCGAACGCGATGTGAAGCGGATCGAACTGCTGAGCGAGGTGCTCGCAGGTTCTCAGTTTCAGCACGAAGCATCCTACGGCGATATCCGCTGGGTGAGACCCCGGCCCAACGCTTGAATGCAATGGAGAAGGCTGCTTCTGATCGGTAGCCAACTCGGCTGCCCACCGTTCTAATGCCGGTTCCATCGAGCAGCAGACCGGCGGCGACGCGCATGCGCCACGCAGTCAAATAGCTAAGAGTTCCCTGTCCTACCAGAGCGCTGAATCGCCGCGCGAAGACGGCTCTCGAAGAGCCCACCTCTTCGCCAAGCGCCTGCAACGTGACGCAGATCGGTGAGCAGCTGATCGAGTACGTCCAACCCTACATCCATTGCGAGACGCTCGCGAATGAAAGATAGACGGACACGTATAGACCGTCTGCCCTTCTGAGCATCTCAAAGTATGGGAGCAATGCAAGGACACCATCTAGACAAACCAAAAGGAGTTCAAATATGCATGTTTTCGTAACAGGTGCTACAGGTTTTATAGGTTCGGCGGTTGTTCAGGAGCTAATCAGAGCGGGCCATCATAGATGACGGAGTCGTCGACCTTTGAAGCCATCGAGCCGCAACACTGATTGTTTTTTCGAGGGATTCTGACTAACGGAAGACACCGCGGAGGTTACTTTAACGGCTTTGAAATTTTCCTTTTGCGATCTATAGAATCTCACCGGCCGACCCAATCTGAACTAACTCTGGCGTCTGCGGAGCAGGATCTATGGGCATCGGTTTCAAATTTTGCGGGTCGCGCCAATTATCAAGAATGCCTACCTGCTGCACGCAAGACACTGTGCATCGCGGCGCGCAGAATTTCTCCGTGGAATATTCCCGGTGCCGCATCTCCGGCAAATATTGCGCCAAAGGAATTCCCGGATAGCCTCGCTGTTGCGAGCACCAGTGCACCAACCCTCGTTCGCAAATATATAAATATCTCGACCCCGACCGGCAGCGCCAATTGTGTTCACGCCCGCGCGCCACATTGTGTTGAAACTCGTTGAAGCGCGAAAACGACCGCTTCCCCAACTCCATAATCTCTTCAAAAATACTTTGCTCGTGCTCACCCAGTGGCTTTAATTGACCATTGTTGTCGTGAATAATGCCCACGGTACTCGTAAATCCCAGGTCCACCGCGCGATGGGCGATCTGCAACGCATCTTCTGGATTTTTTACGCCACTTCCCAAAACCGAATTGATGTTCACCTGAAAGACCGCATGCTGCGCCAGCATTTCCAGGCGTCCGTCCAGCGTCTTCAGGCTCTTTTTCGAAACTTCGTCCGGCGTCACGTTATCAATACTGATCTGCAGATGTTCCAGGCCCGCGCGGTTAAGCCGCTCGATGCGCTCCTGATTCAGAAAAAATCCGTTGGTGATCATGCCCGCGATAATCCCGCGCCGCCGGATATATCGAATCACCTCGTCGATTTCGGGATGCAACAGCGGTTCGCCGCCGCTGATGGTAATAATCGACGTTCCCATGTCCGCCAGGTAATCCAGCCGCTGCTTCATCTCTTCCAGCGGTACGGGCGTCGACACATCGTCAAACTCATTGCAATACGTGCACGCCAGGTTGCACCTACGCATCGGAATGATATGTACCAGGATAGGGTGCTTCGTCGAAGCCAGCGCCTTCACAATCATGCGCAATTCGCGCACTCGCGTACGTGCAAACCGCGCCGCTCGCCGCAGCCGTACTGCGGGCTTCGCTGCAACGACCGACTTTGGCCCTGTAGTTTTGTTCTGTGGCCCCAAGGAATCAACCAATGCCCCTACAAAGATTATACACGGGGCTAATCCCGCCCGTCGCCCACCAACCCCATTAGTAATGACGTGGTATGCCGAAAAATCAGTAAAGTCAAAAACTAATCAATTCAAAAGCTAATAGGGTCAAACACCCCACCCTAGAATTCGAGGGGGCACCCTCCGCGTTTTTGGGGCCTCGCCAATGATTCAGGCGCTCTTAAGTAATCCTGTCCGATATTTCGACGCCAGTTCCTTCACCTGCGCCGCAAACTTTTCCTGCGCATCCTTCCAGTTTCGGGGGAGCCGTCGTACGCTATCGTGCGCGGAGAACTTCAAACACCTGTACAGCCCCGACGCAAAAATTCCCCATCCATTGATTGACAACGGTGGGGAAATTTGCCGTCTAAAAATAATTAGCTCTTATGCCTATTACTGTTCCGATCCCGATGCCCAACGCATACCGAAGGCCACCGTTGGATGATAGTACTCACGCTGGATCGGATAGATCTTGCTGCCCGAGTAGAAGCCAAACACTTCGTTGCTGAGATTCAAGCCATACCCAAAGATGCTCAAGCCCTTATAGAGGCGATAGCTACCTTGCACGTCGAACTGCGTGTGAGCATAAAGATAAATGTCGCCACCCGGCCCCTTCAATCCCAAAATCGGATCATTGGGCGTGCCGTTGGCCTGGTACGCATATTGGAAAAGGTTGGCGTCATTGTGGGTAATAGCAAATCGTCCAGAGAATCGCGACTTGTCATAAGTCAGCCCGGCATTCCAGTTGTTCGGGGCCTGGCGTTGCAAAGTTGGATGATCATTGCGCCCATTCGAGAAGCCTGACGGGAACGTGACCTGCGAAGTGGTGTAGCTATAGTTCGCCGACACTCCGAATCCGCTCAGAAATCCAGGGAGACGCGACAGCCGTTGTTCCCACGCAGCTTCGAATCCCGCGATGTGTGCGTTGGGACCGTTGATCGATTGCGTCAACAAAAATCCCGCCTCAGGACCAGACGTCAGCGTAACCGCAGTCGGATAAATGGGATTAGACAGCTGTTTGTAAAAAAATCCCGCTTGCAGAATTCCCAGCGGCTGAAAGAAATGCTCGACCAGCACATCGTAATTATTAGCCTTGGTGGGCTTCAGGTTCGGGTTACCTGTCTGAACCTGCTTTGGACTCGCGTTCGGGTCTACAATCGTAGTTGGAACCAGGTCCCCAATATTGGGTCGCGAGATACCTTGGCTGAAGTTGGCGCGCAGGTTGGTATTTTTCTCGAGCAAGTATTGAACTTGCACGCTCGGCAACACACTTACATAACCGCTGCCCTGCAGCAATGGGGTGATCGTCGGCGCTAAGGAATTGCCCGACCCATCCACATTTGCTGTCAGCTGGTTGGTCGTGAAGGTTGTGTCCGTTCCCTCGAAGCGCACGCCTGCTTGCACGCGGAACTTGCCAATGGAGATGGCGTTTTGCAGGTAGCCTGCGTACACCCTCTCATTGGCGTCAAAGAATGCGCTAGCCGACTGGGTGATGCTACGCACTTGGTCTAATTGGAACTGTGCGAGATTGCTTAGAACAGACTGGGTTATCTTGTTGTAATCCGATGCCGGTCCATAAGCGAGAGAACCGTGCTGGAATGAATGATCGTAGTAAGTCGGGTTTGTGTAGGTTCCCAACACCGACGATAAGGGGATATTTGCCCCAGAATTACCATAGAAAGAGTCATTCTCATTTTGATTCGTATGTGAGTTTCGAATCTTTAAGCCCATTTCGAAAACGCCGAAATGTGAGTGCAAGTTATAGCGGCGCGCCACAGATGCCGCGCCCTGAAAGTTCAGCTGCGTGGCGATGTAGTGCGTGAACCGGGTATCTGTCAGTTGATATTGGCTCGAGTCATAGGGACTGCTGCCATCCAAAGGAATAAATTTCGGCCGCCGCGGATTGCTCTGGTTCAATGCCAGGTCAGCCCCATTGGATCCCGGCAACAAATTCCCAGCAGAATCGTAGCTTGCTGTAGGTGAGGCGAAATTCGTCGTTTCAAAGTCCTGACCGCCTATGTTGTGCGACCGTGAGACCGCAAACTCGTAAACAATGAGGGTAGATGAAAGATCGTGTCTTGCTCCCATCAAGAAGCTGTAGACCTGTTGATCCGGTCGCCGAATGTAATGGCGGTAGGCATAGGACCCTGGCGAGCACGGATTGCTGCCGGGCTTGGCCACATCGGCGGCTTGGTTGACGGCAACGCAGTCCTGCGCATTATCGAATGTGACCACCGATCCGTTCACCGATTTAATGTCGGTACCCGCATTAGGCGTGTACACCCAGGTGTCGCCGTAGTCGTGAAAGTCCGAATACAAGCCTTTTATATACGCGGACGATCCTGGCTTAAAGGTGTAGTCGATGCCGGAGGCAAAGCCATAACGTGTGCGGTAATAACTGTAAGATCGAAGATCTTCGGTGGGAACGTAGGCGAAATTCTGCCCACCGGCAGTAGTTCCGATTGTTTGGCTCGGCTCCAGATCGTCGATGCCCCGGTTATTGCGATCCCAGGTACCGCCCAGCAAAACTCCAAACTTTTTATTTTCTCCAAAGCGTCGACCCACAGTTCCGTCGAATCCGCCTAGAGTGCGCCCGCCCTGAATAGGGGTGTACCCGCCTTGGCCTCCGAAATTGTAAGTCGGCCGTTCACCCGCGGTCTTGGTCACCAGATTGACCGTCCCACCGATGCCGTCAGCGTCCTGGCTGGCGGAAAGCGTCTTGAATACTTCAATCCGCTCCACCAAATTTGCCGGCACCGCGTCCAGTTTGATTTGGCGCACTACGCCTTCCGGTGAAGGCACATTTACTCCGTTGACGGTTACGTTACTCAGCCGCGGCTCAGTTCCGCGAATCTGCACATATTTTCCTTCGCCCTCATCGCGTTCCAGCGACACGCTTGGCAGCCTGCCCACCGCGTCCGCCACGTTCGTGTTCGGCAAGCTGTTGATAACTCTTGAGGGCAACACTTGAACGATTTCGTCCGACGTTCGCTCAATATTGATCGCTTCACTTTCACCTTGCAGGCGTTCCGCCGTGACCACCACCTGGTCGTTCTGCGATGCCACTTGCAATACAGGATCGACATTCACCGTCTGTCCGCCTTCTACCTTCACGGTGGTGCTGAAGGCATTTAACCCCACGTAAGAGGCCGTCAGCGTGTATTCACCGGCTGGCACCTCCGTGATGCGGAACTGTCCTTGATCGTCGGCAACTACTTTTCTGCCCAGCGGTTGCAACTCAATCAGTGCGCTCGGCAATGCCGCGCCTGCGGAATCCTTCGCCGTCCCGGTAATTACCCCTTTGCCGCCTTGCCCCGCCGCCGGAGCCACGCACACTCCGTAACCTAAAATCGCAGCTACAAAAATCAGATATAAAAACCTGCGCATAGCTCTCCTCACACTCGTACCCTTGGCCAGAGTGGTCATTTTTGGTTTTCCGGTTGTGTTGTTGCAGAAGCCCCAGGTCGGCCCGTCCGGTGCTCCCATCTTTTGTTTCAACCCGAGGAATACACCCGGTTCATGCCGATGGCGCACGGTACCCCGCCAAGATGAATGTTGCGTAACGCCTTTATGAACTTGCCGTGAAGACAACCTGAATAAATGTTTAGGAATGCAGCCGCATTCGAAACGTCACAGCGCTACTTACCTCGGAACTCCGACGCTTCTGCTAAACTTAAAGCAGCGGTTTTTCGCGAGCTTCAGGAGCCGAGATGGCCGACGCCGTTCACGCTGCGCATCCTCACACCTCGCAGCCCAAAAACACCCGCACCGAATCCGACAGCATGGGCCAAATGGAAGTTCCCGCCGACCGTTACTACGGCGCCCAGACCGCGCGATCGCTGATTCACTTTGCCATCGGAAAAGACACCATGCCCCCCGAGCTTATCAGCGCTTTCGGCGTACTCAAAAAAGCCGCGGCTCTCGTCAATCAAGACCTCGGCAAGCTTCCAGCACAAAAATCCCAGCTGATCGTCCAGGCCACAGATGAAGTCATCGCCGGCAAACTGCACGAGCATTTCCCTCTGCGCATCTGGCAAACCGGCAGCGGTACGCAAACCAACATGAACGTCAATGAAGTCATCTCCAATCGCGCCATCGAGCTTTCCGGCGGCGTGATGGGCAGCAAAAAACCCATTCATCCCAACGATGACGTCAACATGTCGCAGTCTTCCAACGATACTTTTCCCACCGCCATGCATATCGCCGCCGCCACGGAAACGGCTCGCAAACTTCTCCCCGCGGTCAAAAATTTGCGCGACGCGCTCGACGCCAAAGCAAAGGAATTTGTTGGCATCGTGAAAATCGGCCGCACCCACTTGCAGGACGCCACACCGCTCACCGTGGGCCAGGAATTTTCCGGCTGGGTCAGTCTTCTCGATCGGGACGTCAAACGCATCAACGAAGCCCTCGACGGTCTATACGACCTGGCCATCGGTGGCACCGCCGTCGGTACCGGACTCAACGCTCATCCCGAATTCGCGGAACGTGCCGCCCGCAAAATTTCCGAGCTGACGGGGCTTCCCTTCCGCTCGCATCCCAACAAATTTGCTGCTCTCTCCGCGCACGATGAAATTGTCTTCGCCAGTGGCGCGCTAAAAACTTTGGCCGCTTCCCTCATGAAAATTGCCAATGACATTCGCTGGCTGGCCTCAGGCCCACGCTGCGGTCTGGGCGAACTGACCCTCCCCGAAAATGAGCCCGGCTCGTCCATCATGCCCGGCAAGGTAAATCCGACTCAGTGCGAAGCCCTCACCATGGTTGCCACTCAAGTGATGGGCAACGACGCAGCCATCGGTTTTGCAGGCTCACAAGGTAATTTCGAGTTGAACGTTTTTAAGCCCGTGATGATTTTTAACTATTTACATTCCGCCGAGCTGCTAGCGGACGCTTGCAACAGCTTTGTCGAACACTGCGCCCGCGGCGTCGAAGTCAACCGCGAAAAGATCGACCACTACGTTAAGACTTCCTTGATGCTCGTCACCGCGCTCGCGCCAAAAATCGGCTACGATAACGCCGCCAAAGTCGCGCACACCGCGCATCACGAGCACAGTAGTCTTCGCGAAGCCGCCATTAAACTCGGTTTCATTACTGGCGAGGAATTCGACAAGCTGGTGCGCGCCGAAGACATGACCCATCCGTGACCCCATCTGTGAACTGTTACCAACGGTCCAGCTTGAAATTCAACATGCAGATGTTTTCATGAAGCAGAAAATTTTCCCTAGCCTCGATGCTGCCGTGGCGGACGTTCCCGACGGCGCGCGCATTATGTTTGGTGGATTTGGCGGTGCCGGCTTTCCCAACAATCTGATTCAAGCGCTGGCTCGCAAAGGAACCAAAAACATCACCGCAATCAGCAATAATTGCGGGACCCGCGACGGCGAACTGGGGCTGATGTTCAAGAACGGCCAGATACGTCACGTCATCGCTTCTTTTCCCGGACCGCATGCTAATTATTTTCAGGAGCGTTTTGCCGCCAAAGAAGTCACTCTGGAGTTAGTGCCGCAAGGCATCTTATGCGAACGCGTGCGCGCCGCTGCCGCGGGAATTTTGGGCTTTTACACCAGCGTCGGCGTCGGAACGGAAGTGGCTAACGGTAAAGAAGAGCGCGTCATTGATAATCATCGCTGCATTCTGGAATCACCCATCCACGCCGACTACGCGTTCATCAAAGCTCAAAAAGCTGATGAACTCGGAAATCTGACCTATCGATTAGCGGCCAGAAACTTTAATCCCGTCATGGCCATGGCTGCGAAAACGACCATCGTGGAAGTAGACCAAATCGTACCCGTTGGAGCAATAGACCCCGAACTTGTGGTGACTCCCGCGATATTCATTCATCGCATCGTACAAGCAAAAGGAATCCGCCATGCCGGATAAACTGCGACTGACCCGGGATCAAATTGCCGCACGCGCTGCCAGGGAGCTGCCGGATGGCGCCTACGTGAATCTTGGTTGGGGAATCCCCAATTTGATCGCCGCTTATTTGCCGCCAGGCCTAACAGTTTTCTTTCACAGCGAAAATGGCATTCTCGGAATGGGCCGTCGCGCCGAGCCCGGAGAGGAAGATTACGACCTCGTGGACGCCATGAAAGTTGCCGTGACGCTGACGCCCGGAGCATCTTTTTTTCATCAGGCGGACGCGCACCTGATGACTCGTGGTGGCCATTTGGATGTAGCAGTTCTTGGTGGGTTCCAAGTTTCGGAAAAAGGCGATCTAGCCAATTGGAAAGTTCCCGGAGCGCGCGGCCCAGGCGCCATCGGCGGAGCCATGGATATCGCGGTGGGCGCGAAAGTATTGATCGTGTGCATGGAGCACACCACAAAAGACGGCATGCCGAAAATCCTGAAGCAATGCACCTATCCGCTCACCGCGCTGGGCTGCGTGGACATCATCGTTACGGATTTGGCGGTGATCGATGTAAGACCGGAAGGATTGCGGTTACGCGAGACGGCTCTCGACTGGACCAGAAAGGAAATTCAGGAGCTAACCGGTGCGCCACTTTTATAGCCGCATGGCTCCAGACGCTCACCAATACGCAATATATACTTCCGCAATTATAGGCGCGCCGCCACACGGGCAGCGATGCGGCCGTCGTCGCGACGCAAAATCAATACCAGGCTGTCGCTCAAAGGAATTCCGGCGCTGGGAATGTCCAGTTCGTAGGCCCATTGGAATCGCTTAGGCAATTCCTTCGCGAGTTCCGTGGCGTAGGGAGGAACCGGTTCGACGGCGAAAAATTTCACTTTAACATTTTCTGCCGGGCGCAACTCGACTCCTCGCTTCCAGAACAGCGACAAACGTAGCGTGCTCATCATTTCGCGAGTGAGGTATTGGCGGACCTTGGATTCTTGCACTTGCGAGGCACAGGGCAGGTCATGGATAACGAACACCAGTTTCAGGTGTTCGGGAAATTCAGTCACGATTTCTTTCCCGCGAAGATATCTGGTGCCCTGGTTATCGTCGATGCGTTTTAAATTATCGAAGAATCCTTTGTCCGCCATGTGCCCGGCCAGGCGGAAACAGGTGTTCTCGTTCAGGCTGCCGTCCGTTTCCAGGAAAACGCCGCCATCAAAATTCCAGATTGTTTTCGGAATGCGCTTTGGCTTGTCTCCAGGCTTTTGCCCCGCCAGCGCCAACGGTTGGCCGCACAGCAGCAATGCTGCAATAAGTATTGCTCGCGGAATTTGGGGCCAAGGGGTACGCATCTCAATTAGTCAAAACGGAAAGTTTACCGGCTTGAATAGTGTACGTGTGCCGCGAGCCGCGTTGTCAACTCACGAGCCACTCAGGTCAGGGGCGTAGGTGCATGCGAACCGCTGGCAATGCCTGCGTGTGTCATTTACTATCCGAAGAGAACAGATGAAGGGCTCCACACTACTGTTAATTATTGTCGCGTTCGTTGGCCTTATCGTCGCCGTGGGTGCATCGCTTCTACACAACGGCCTGAGTGCTCGTGCGCGGCCCAGCGCCTTGGAAGAGCTGCTGGCGCGTAACGCGTGGCATCTTGCTATTCCGTCGGGCGCGCGCGCCATGCGCAATCCGATGCCTGCCTCGGAGGAAAATCTTAAAGATGGGCGTCTCCATTTTGCCGACCACTGCGCGCTCTGCCACGCCAACGATGGAAGCGGCGACGCGCTATTTGGGCGCGGGTTATACCCGAAGCCGCCGGATCTGCGGCAACCCGAGACGCAGAACCGCTCCGACGGTGAGCTTTTCTGGATCATCGAGAACGGGGTGCGCTTCACGGGCATGCCGTCCTTCGCCAGCGAGGGGATGAGCCCCGACTCGTGGAAATTGGTTTTGTTTATAAGGCACCTGCCGCAACTCACCGCTGAAGAGCGCATCGAAATGTCCCGCTACAATCCAAAAGGCCCGGAAGATCGCGAAGAAGAAAAAGAGGAAGATGAATTCTTGAATGGCACTGCGCCCCAGAAATCCGGAATGCCAAACTCTCATCCTTAAGGTATTCTTGAATCTGTAAATGCTGGGGGTTTTTATGAAGCGTCGCGTCTTCACAGTTTTGCTGTCTTTTGTGTTCCTTGGCATTACGGTTTCCGCCCACGGGGACAAAAAGCACGTCATCGGAACAATTGAAAAACTAAATTCCGGCTCCGTGACGGTAAAAACCAGGGATGGAAAATCAGTACAGGTAAAACTCGTGCCCGCCACTGTTTACGTTGTGCGCGTGGCTACCGCCGATAAGCCTGCCGCGCTTTCGGATCTCGCCGTAGGTGAGAACGTCGTGATCCATGCCACTCCGAAAGGCGACGACCTGGAAGCCGATGAAGTTAGATTCTCCACCGCGCGAGCATCTGGCTCCGCTTCCTCGAAACCTCAGCAGCAACAATAGGTTTCTCCCGAGGCAACATCACTTTGAATCTGGCTTTAGTCTTCAAGCACATGGCAGGAGTGTGTTTTTAACGCTAGCCATACCGGCCGATTTACTTCCAACTCTAACGCCCGTTTCGCTCCGAGCGTCAGGTGCACGGTGAAAACAACGGCGCCATCGGCATCGGCCGCCACTCTTGCGACGAACATTTTTCCGCGTTGTTCGAGCCAGATAATTCTCCCGGCCATCACATTACGGGCACTCAGCCCGTAAGGGCGTTCCGTGGCCAATAAAATGTCTCCAGCACGAATCGCCAGCCTTACCGCGGTCCCTGCAGTTGCGTGACCGAGCGGCGTTTCGATTTCACAGCCGCCGTGCACCAGCTGCACGCGCATCACACCATCCGCTTCTCGAAGCTCGGTCACTACGCAACTAAAGAGATTTTCAAATCCGGAGGCTTGCGCCAATGACGAACGCCGTGGTGCGTCCAGCACTTCGTGAGGTGTTCCCGTGCTGATAATTTTCCCATGCTCGAGCACGATCACGCTTTCTCCCAGCGCGTCTACCTCGGCGCGGCTGTGGGTGACATACAAGATTGGAATGTTTTGCGCCGCGTTCCACCGCCGCAGATCTTCCATGATGGATTTTTTCAGTCCTTCGTCCAGCGCCGTTAGGGGCTCGTCGAGCAGCAGCACCCGTGGCGAAGTTGCAAGTGAACGTGCCAGCGCGACTCTTTGTTGTTCTCCGCCTGATATTTCGTCGGCCTTTCGTTTGGCCAACTGCTCGACGCGAAAAGCTTCCAACATTGCCGTTACGCGCAAGGCTCGTTCTGGCCTGGGCATGTCCGCCAGTCCGTAGCCGACGTTTTGTTCCACAGTCATGTGCGGAAATAGCGCTAGGCTTTGAAAAACGTAAGCGATTTTTCTTTTTGCCGGAGGCACGTCGACCCGCCGCTCTACATCGAGCAAAACCTCGCCGTCTATTTCAATTCGCCCGTCATCGGGCCTTAGCAATCCGGCGATGCAATCTAGTAAGGTGGACTTTCCGGCTCCCGAGGGACCAAATACGATGGTTATGCCGGGAGGACTTTCGATCGCAACGTCCAGTACGAATGAAGATCGCGTAGTGCCTAAGCGCGCTTTTCGCAGCTGCGCCTTAAGCACCGGCGGATTTATCTCGCTGCCCACGAGGCCCACACGCGCCGGCCGATTCGCCGGTTGACGCCATACACGGCGGACAGCACCACGAACGAAATTATCAACAGCACCAGCGCCATGCGATTTGCCTCGGCATATTCCATGGACTGCACACGGTCGTAAATATCGATGGACGCCGTGCGCGTAATGCCAGGCAAATTCCCGCCGACCATCAACACCACCCCGAATTCTCCCAGTGTGTGCGCAAAGCTGAGAACCACAGCGGTCACAATTCCCGGCAAAGACAGCGGCAAGATCACTCTTGCAAACGTGCGCAAGCGGCTAGCGCCCAACAGCGCGGATGCGTCCAATAGTCTGCGGTCCACGGCTTCAAACGAAGCAACCAGCGGCTGCACTGTGAATGGGAAACTATATAGAACTGAGGCAAAAACCAAACCGCCGAATGTGAACGCCAACCCACGGTGGAATAATGCTTCAGATATTTTTCCAATCGGCCCATGCGGACCTAGCGCGATCAAAACATAAAATCCAAGAACTGTCGGCGGCAACACCAGTGGCAGCGCTACGATGGCTTCGAGCAAAAATTTGCCGCGCCAATTCCAATACGCCAGCCAGTACGCCAGCGGCATGCCGATCAGCAACAAAATCACAGATACGCACGCCGCGAGGCGCACGGAGAGAATCAACGCGTCCATATCACTTTTGGGAATCTAGCTTGCTTCGTTGCCGTGGGCAATAAATGCATTGGGATCGTTTATGGCGTCGGAACGCTGAAACCAAATCGCTGCAATATTTCACGGCCTTGTGGTCCGTCGACAAACTCCAGAAACCGACGAGACGCATCTTTATTCTTCGAAGCCTTGAGCACGATGACCGCTTGTTTGATAGGCGGATAGCTATCAGCGGGAATTTCCCATCTGTTTCCGTTCTTCATGGCCGGAGACAAAGCGAGCGAAAGGGCCACAATCCCCGCTTGTGCGTTACCGGATTGTACGAACTCGGCCGCTTGAGAAATATTTTCGCCGTAAATCAGCTTGTCTTTCACTTGCTCGTAGATTCCCGCTTTCTTGATGGCCGCCACAGCAGCGCGCCCGTACGGAGCATGTTCAGGATTAGCGATAGCTATTTTTTTTACGCGCTGAGCCAACAAACGCTTCCATCCGTCTATCGCAGCATTGATTTCATTATCGCTGGGAGTCCAGATTACGATGCGGCCCACGGCGTATTCGCGCAAGGTACCAGGCTCGGCTAACCCAGCGGCTTCCAGTTTTTTCGGGTACTCGGAGTCGGCGGAAAAAAACAGGTCGAAGGGCGCTCCATTCTCGATTTGAGTTAGAAAATTGCCGCTGGATCCGTACGTGACATCCAATTTCGCTCCGCTTGCCTTCTCGAATTGGGCCGCCAACTCCGCCATGGCAAATTTTAAATCCGCGGCTGCCGCGACGTTCACGGCTTGCGCGCGCGCATACGAACCAGCAAAAAGCGCGGCGAGCAGAACAAGGATCAGTTTCGATGGGATTCTCATAGTGCTTCGTCAACGATTAACGCCGCAAAGCAGCTACAATTTACCATTAAAGTCGGTTAATTCCGCAGTGGCTTTCCGGTTTTTAGCGTGTGGGCAATGCGGTCCTGCGTTTTTTTCTCGCCGCACAAAGAGACGAATGCTTCGCGCTCCAGGTCCAGCACGTATTGCTCACTTACGAATTGCGGCGCGCTCAACGCCCCGCCAGCCAGAATATTTCCCAACTTGCGCCCCACGTGGGCATCGTAATCGGTGATATACCCGCCGCGCTGCATCATATGAATAGCCAGCTTAGCGCCCGACAGAAATTGGTCGCCGAGGACTTTGATCTGCGTGGTCTGCGCGCCCTCTTGCCAACTCGCGGCCTTGGCCCGGTATCCGCCGCGCACCAGCGCCAGAGCGACTTCTTTGGCGTCGCCGACCAAACGGTCGCGATTCATGGACACGCCATCTTCGCGCCGCAAGAAACCAAGGTCGCGACACTCTTCCGCGCTAGTGCCGACTTTAGCCATCGCAATAGTTTCGAAGACCGGCTTCATGGCGTGAAATAAATCCAGGTCTTCACCGCCACCGGCACGCTCGTTGGCGCGAATCATCATCTCCTTGGTGCCGCCGCCGCCCGGGATCAAGCCGACTCCAGTTTCTACCAATCCCATGTAAGCTTCCGCAGCGGCTTGAATTCTTGCTCCGTGCAGACTCACTTCGCAACCGCCGCCCAAGGCCATGCCTTGCGGAGCAGTGACCACCGCCTTCGGTGCATATTTAATGGCCAGATTCGTATTTTGAAATTGTTTGACCGCCAGGTGCAACTCGTCCCACTCCTGTTCCTGCGCGCCCATCAACACCAGCATCAAGTTGGCGCCGACGGAAAAATTCACCGCTTGATTGGCGATGACCATGGCGTCGAAATCAGTTTCCAGGCGCTTCAATCCTTTGTGAATCATGGCGATCAAATCCGCGCCAATGGCATTCATCTTGGAGTGAAATTCGCAGCACAGCACGCCGTCCCCCAAGTCGATTAAGCTCGCGCCAGAGTTGCGTTCTACTTCTTTTGCCACATCCTTCAGCGACTTAAGGAAAATTACGCCGGCCGGCTCTTCGATTTTTCTGGCCGTGCCGTTACTTAATTCGAATACGGAGGTGGTGCCTTTTTCTGAGCTATAAAAACTCTTGCGCCCGTTGGCCAATAACTTCTCGATTGCGGGCGGAACGGTGCGGCCTTCCTTCTTAATTTGTGCTGCGAAGACAGGCACTCCCAACGTATCCATTATCTGAAATGGCCCCAGTTCCGAGCCAAAACCCCAGCGCATGGCGCGATCGACGTCCTCCACATGGTCGGAGATTTCCGGAACGCGACGCGCTGCGTATAAACATGTCTCCGAGAGCGAACCCCACAAAAACTGCTGCGCCTTGTCACCCGTTTGGCCGTTCAAAACGGGGCCGATAAGTGCGCGCAAACGATCAATGGTGTCTTCAATTGTTTTGCCGGCTTCGATGGAGGCGAAGCGAGCTTTCTGCCGCGGGCGGTACTCCATAGTGTTCACATCGAGAGTGAGGATTTCTTTTTCACCTTCGCCTCGCAGCTTTTTGTAAAAGCCCTGCCCGGTTTTATCGCCGAGCCACTTACGCTTGGCCATGTCTTCGACAAATGCGGGCACTTTATACATTTCGCGCGATTCATCGTCCGTTGTTGTTTCGTAAATATTTTTCACCACGTGCATCAGTACATCGAGGCCGACGATGTCCGCGGTACGAAATGTCGCTGACTTAGGCTGGCCGATGGCCGGGCCAGTGCAGGCGTCGACTTCTTCAATGGTCATCCCCAATTTATTCATCAAGTGCAGCGCGTTCATCATGGAAAACGTGCCGATGCGATTGGCGATGAAGTTTGGAGTGTCCTTCGCCACCACTACGCCCTTGCCAAGGCGGCGATCGCAAAACTCGGAGAGGGTCTCCAGCACTTCAGGCGATGTCTTCGGCCCGGGAATTAGCTCGACCAGCTTTAAATAGCGCGGCGGATTAAAAAAGTGCGTTCCCGCCCAATGTCGCTGAAATTCGTCGCTCATACCTTCGGCGATTAAATGCACCGGCAGGCCAGAAGTATTGGTGGTGGCAATGGATCCGGGCTTGCGAAACTGCGCCACGCGTGCGAGCAGACTCTTTTTGATGTCCAGATTTTCGGCTACGACTTCAATGATCCAGTCCGCGTCCCTGCAGCGCTGCAAATCGTCTTCAAAATTTCCAATGGAGATTTTGTCAGCCAGCGCAGAAGTAAAAAACGCTGCAGGCTTGGACTTTTTTGCGGCATCCAGACCGGCGCGCACAATTGTGTTGCGCTCCGCCGCGTCGCCCGAGGTCGAGCCAGGTGGCACAATATCCAACAAGAGCACCGGGACGCCGGCGTTCGCGAAATGAGCCGCGATCCGGGCGCCCATCGTTCCCGCGCCGAGCACCACGACCTTTTCGATGCGACGTTTCATGGCTGGCCTTTTTTTTTCCGATTTGTACGAACGGACAGGTTACAAAACCAACATACACGGGTCAATCGAGCTGACACAAACGTCATTAGTGCCTAAACTGGTTACAGCATGCCTGAACCGGTCATTTCGAGCGTGTTGCGCAAGTGGTTGGACGAAAAAGAGCGTGTTTTGTCCGCTGAAACCACCGGCATACGCGGGGTACCCGGGCGTCCAAAAGTTGGCCTGGCGCTGGCGGGCGGGTTCGCTCGCGGCATCGCGCACATCGGGGTGTTGCGTGTTCTTCGCGACGCCGGCATTCACATTGACGCGGTGGCAGGCACCAGCGTGGGCGCACTGATCGGGGCCGCGTTTTGTGCCGGCACACCTCTTGAAGAGATGGCGCGCATCGGCGAACACACCAGCTTTTCAGATTTTGGCCGCTGGACACCATCATGGCTAGGGCTCGCCACTAACCACCGTCTGGAAAAATATCTCGCACGGCTCACAACAGCAAAAAATTTCGAGGATCTGCTAACTCCGCTGGCCATCGCAACCACGGACCTCAACGCGGGAATTACGATTTACTACACGCGGGGACCGCTGGTGCCCCCGCTGCGTGGGTCGTGCGCCTATCCAGGGCTCTTTGTGCCCATACAATTTGAAGATCGCACTTTAGTGGATGGCTTTCTGACTTCGCCGGTGCCCGTCGAAGGGGTTGCGCTACTAGGCATCGATATTGTGATCGC
>DASYJM010000296.1:0-22402 GCA_035996445.1 Candidatus Acidiferrum sp.
CTTCAGAACCGCATGGTTCCTTGAGCAGTGCGACGGCCGACATGATCTGACCCGAAGTGCAGTATCCGCATTGGTACCCGTCGAAGGCCACAAATGCCGCCTGCATGGGATGCAATGCGTCGGGCGTGCCGAGGCCCTCAATGGTTGTGATTTCTTCCCCGTCGTGCATCACGGCCAGGCTAAGGCACGAATTCACACGCCTGCCGTTCACATGCACTGTACATGCGCCGCATTGCCCGTGGTCGCAGCCCTTCTTCGTTCCGGTGAGAGCAACGGTCTCACGGATGCAATCCAGCAGCGTCGACCGAGGGTCGACACGAAGTTGGTAGTCCTTGCCGTTAATGCGCAGCGTGATCGGGACCGCGCCCTCGATGTGCGGCCCACCTGCTGCGGTCAAGTCGCTCTGTCCGGCGGTGCTGCTCGCGTGCGCCTGTGCGTACGTTGCAATGATTGTTGCTGCCGCGGTGCTTCCCGTGGTCAAAAGAAATGTTCGGCGGGTGGGATTTGAAGGGCCGGATTGTGGTTCGTCTCGCATGGGGCCTCCGTGCGAGCGGGCAGCCTAACGCCGAAACAAGTAGCTGTCCACACTTTTGCGTGGAAAACGAAGCCTGGAAAAACGGTCCGGTGGGCACCGAGAGACTCCAGCGGGCGAGCTGCAAAGTGTGCCCATCCTGGCTGTCTCATTTCTAGGGTGCAGTCCATGGCGGGGACGACGGAGTACAGGCCGAGCCAAGTTATTGAAAATATTTGGCTGGGAGGCCTGGACTCGAACCAGGATAGCCAGATTCAGAGTCTGGAGTCCTACCAATTGGACGACCTCCCAGCCGAGAGGAATAAAAAGGAATCGTGGCACATCCGGCTGTGCCGGCAGCCACGATTCACCCTACCTAATTTAATCGGGATTAATGAAGGCGTCAACCAATCGGCCGGTGACTACTGATGCAGCTATGCCGGCATTCTCAGTTGTTTCAGGATTATGGCGCGATTGGTTTCATGCGTCCGCGATCGATCACATATTCAACGTTGCCCCACACGACATGATTGGATGCGAAGCTCACGGCCCACACTCCAAAATGTATTGCGTCCCACACGGGCACCAACCACAATCTGCGGCGCAAAACTTCGTCACCCACCACGGATACGCCCACTAGCCATGCCATTGCCAATCGCAAAACCAAATAGGCGAGTAAGTACGAAGCGGCGATCCAGGGCGCGGGCGCTACCAAAGCAGCTGCGATGGCCCACGGCAACCCCTGAGTAAATAGCAGCGCGGCATAAGAAGCGGGGCGGCACAAACGAACCGTGCGGGCCCAGCGCAGTTGATGTTCCCAGAAACCGTGAAGGGTTTGTGCCGGGTACATGGTCGAGACCGTTTCATGAGAAAGCACTACTCGTCCACCAGACTGCGTGATGCGGCGACCAATTTCGTAATCATCAGCCAGGAAAGCAGCAATGGATTGAAAGCCGCCAATTTGTCGCACCCATGTTTTTGTCGTTGCGATTGAAGCGCCGAGCGCAAATTTGACGCCTTCCGTCCACGCGGCCATCAAGACACCCGCGAAAAAATCGCTGGAGGCGCCGAGCGCTTCGAGTTCCGCGTAAAGATTATCCTGCGCAATTGCCCGGTAGAATGACGTCACTGCCCCGACATTGCTATCGCGCAACGGCGCTACCACGTTGCGGAGATACTTCGGACCCACGCGCACATCGCCGTCGCTCAGCGCCAGGACTTCGTATTGGGCTTCTCGCGTCAGTCTAGCCAGATTGTTGACCTTGCGATTAGCACCAAGGCATTCGGCGCCAATGAGCAACGCGATGCGCCGCTGCGGATGGTCAGCGATCAATCGCTGCACTAAAGGCAGTGCCGGATCGCTCTCTTCGTTGACGGCAAAAAGAATTTCGTATTCGGGGTAATCCTGGGTGCAGAAACTCGCGTAATTTTGGTACGACGCAAAGTCAACGCCGTGCACAGGCTTCAAGATACTTACGGGGGGCTCAAACGGTGGCGCTCCGCGCTCATAGCCCTGGCGAGAAAAGACCAACGCCGCAAAAATGGCCAGCAAGTAATAGATCAGGGGAAAAGCAGCGACTAGCAGTACCGCAACGACCCATCCGTGGTGGAGATGAATCATTGTCGCTTGCTCATGTTGAAATTATCCGGCAGCCACGATAGCTACGCCTACACAAACCAAAAACACGCCAGCCCAGCGAACGCCGTTGACGTCTTCTTTTAAAATATATTTTGCGCCCAGTGTGCCCACCACATAACTCAACGCTGACGCTGGAATGACAAGGCTGATGGGCTCCCACGACAGGAGCACCATCAGCAAATAAAAAGATAAAGCCATCAGCGGGACACCCACCCAAAACCACGGAGTACTGAAAGCGCGGCCCATGAAACTTATTACTTCTTTGATTCCCAAATGCTGGGGGGCACCGGCCTTTTTCATACCGTGGGTTACCGCCAGTTCGCCCGCGGATCCAGAAAGCACAAAAATCGCCAGGGTGACCGCGGTGCGGATCATCGCACGGCCTCGGCGACAGCGCTGGTGCTAGGTTTCGTCTGGCCCACCAAAAAGACACCCACACAGATGAGTGCCACACCTATCCAGCGGCGGGGGGAGACAGTCTCACCGAGCAGTGCCATCCCTACAAACGTCACGGCTGCGTAGCCTATGGCCGATGCCGGCATGACGTAACTGTAGTCCGCCCAGCTAAGCACGGTCATATTCGAAAGCATGAAACCGATGAGAAAAAGAATCGCGAACCAGATTGTTGTGCTGCTCACGGCCATCCGGAAGGCCTGGAAGAGTCCGGCATGGTTCAAGCTGACCGGACCGATCTGGGTCATGCCATGCTTCAACAGTGAATCGCCGGTGGTGGCGCACACCATCATTACGAAGACCATAACCAAGGTCTTCAAACGGAGCTTTCGCTCGTGGGACATTTTTTGTTGGTTAGTCGTTGCCGGAAGCGGAAGATGCCTGTGAAACGGCGATCAAGGGCTTTTCGCCGTCGCCGCCTTCACGCGCCCACTTCAAACGCTCCGCACGCAGTGTTAAGAATTCCGTCGCTTCGTGATACAGGCGCTTGCGCTCGTGACTATCCCACAGCGCTTCCTTCACAATGCGCCATACGACCTTGGGACGGAAATAATATTCATCGTAGAAACGGTTTACTCCGGCCATCATTTCCGATTTAGAAAGATGCGGATACTCAATGTGTGGTAACTGGTGTCCGGCAGTGTCCGCCAACGCTTCTACCTTCAGGAAGCCTTCCTTGGCCATGGAATCATATAGCTCCGTGCCCGGCATCGCGTGGGCGAGAGAGACCTGGATAGTTTCCGGATCGAGCTCCTTGGCAAAATCAATGGTCTTCTGTATGGTTTCGCGCGTTTCGCCGGGTAACCCGATGATGAAGTCGCCGTGAACGCGAATACCGACTTTGCGGCAATTCTTCATGAAGGTGCGGGCCATTTCTACCGTCGCGCCCTTTTTGATGTTTTTCAAAATTTGGGGATCACCGGATTCGAATCCCACAATGAACAATCGCGCACCGGCGTCGGCCATAGCTTTCAGCGTGTCGTAATCGCTGTGCACACGGGCAGTGGAGGACCACTGGAATTTCAGCGGCTTGAACTTCGTACAAAGATCGAGGACGCGGTCTTTGCGGATGTTGAAGGTGTCATCGTCGAAAAAAATCTCTTTCATCTGTGGGAAATATTCGATGGCCTGTTTCACTTCGCGGGCCACGTTTTCCGTGGAACGGGTGCGCCAGGCATGTCCTGAAATTGTTTGCGGCCACATGCAGAAAGTGCACAACGCCGGGCAGCCCCGGGTGGTGTAAAACGACACGTAAGGATTAAGCAGGAACGGTACGTTGTAGCGCTCAATTTCCAGATCGCGCTTGTAAATATCTGTCGCGAACGGCAAGGCGTCGAGTTCGGCGGTGTGCAATTGAGCGCGAGGCGCGTTGTGCACAATCTTGCCGTCTTTGCGGTAGCTGACGCCCATGATCTCGCTGATAGGTTTGCCGTGGGCGTATTCCACAACGGAATGGTCGAATTCGCCGCGCGTCACAAAATCGATATCATCACTGGCCAACAGCGTTTCGTCGGGCTTGATGTGACCATGCGGTCCGACGAAGGCAATCTTCATGCTGGGATTGGATTCTTTAATCTTTCGAATGAGCTTTATATCGCTGTGGAATCCCACCGTGGAGGTAAACAAAATCAGGAATTCGTAGTCTTTGCAAATCTGCACAGTTTGTTGCCAGTTGACCTTGTGCGGCGAGGCGTCGAGCAAACGACTCCCGGGAATCATGCCGGCGGGATAGGTGAGCCAAACGGGATACCAATAGGATTCGATCTCGCGAGTCGCGGGCCAACGGGAGCTTGCTCCGCCGTCGAAATTTTCAAAACTCGGGGGGTTTAACAACAACGTCTTCATTACATCAGGCATTCTAAACCCTCAGTTTCCGTAGATATCTGGTTACTGCGCAAACTTCAACGTCATCAGCTTCCAGGTTAACCTGGTCCGCACGCAGCCAAGAACACTAGCTAACAGTTTAACCGAATTAGAGTGACACCCTCAAAACTTTCTGCCATCGGGTGCTATAGCGCATCAAGCGGTTAAATACAGCAGTGAGTGGGGCTTGCGGGCGTAGCGGTGGAGGATAGAACGGCTACTTGCGGCCGCGCGAAATTCCTGTTTTTGAATTTTCGACGTCGGCGACGGATGCCAAGATGCGGCTCCAAATCTGATCCAGCCAATCAAAATGAGCGGGCTTCATCAGAACCGAACGCAGGCAGGTGATGGTCTGGCGATCGCGTTTCATGTTGGGCGGGAGGTTGTGAAAAAAGTGGATGGGCAGATCCGCCAAGGCTAGATGTAAATCTCGATTGGCAGCTGCCTCAAAAATCCGCCGCGAAACGATGGATGTCGCGCTCACACTTTCGGCGCGTAACGCGAAAATGACTATGTCCAACTCTGGCGGGAAGGGTATGATGAATCGCTCGTCCGCGCGCAAACGCTCATACAGTGCTCGGGCCGCTTCCCTGCCCTTGGCTAAACCTTGCGCAAAATCTCCGCGCTTCGCGAGCGGCAACAACTTTTGCGTGGCCCATAGGGCCGCTGCGGCCGCCCCGGGACGTGAACATTCCAGACTTATCTCGCCGAGATGCAAGTCGGTCGAAGTGAAATACGTATAAGGAGAATCGTGTTTGTACCACAGGCCGACTCCGGGGTCCTTGAACAAAATACAACCGCATCCATAAGGCTGCAAACCATGCTTATGGGGATCAATGGCGATGGAGTCAGCTTCCCCGATGGCGGCAAAAGCCTGTTGAGTATCCGGTTCCAAATTTTCCAGCAGGGTAAAATATCCGCCGTAGGCGGCATCGGCGTGAATGCGAAAATTGTATTTCGCGCGGAGAGTTAAAATTTCACGCAGTGGATCGACGGCGCCTGTTGCGGTCGTTCCCATGGTCACCACCACAGTCCCAACGCCGCGGCGCTTTAATCGTTTTTCAAGTGCTTTCACATCCATACGTCCACGCGCGTCGGCGGCAATCGTTTCGAAAGGAAATTGCAAGACTTTGCTAATGCGATGGTGGGTGTAGTGCGATTGCGAGCTGGCCAAAATTATTTTTCGCGGTGCCAACTGCCCGGCTATCCACAAAGCTTCCAGGTTTGCCATTGTTCCACCACCGCACAAGTGGCCGAGGAATTTCCTCCAGCCAAACATGGCGGCCAGTTGTGCGACGGCCTCTTTTTCCATGGCCGACGTAGCGCGCCCGCCATCGAGGGCGTGATTGTTCGGATTGATGGTCATCGCCAAGGCATAGGCAAGTTGAGCGACGGGGTGCGGGGGTTTCAGCATCTGGCCGGCGTACAGAGGATGAAAATAGGGGTAATTGTCTCGTAGACGTTCCGCGGTTGCCGTGATCACGTTGCCGAGGCGCCCGTGGCCCGGGACAGCATTTTTAAATTCAGGAAGGGTCTGGAAACTTTTGTTCAAATTCAGGAAGGCGTTCGACAGAAATTCGAAAAAATCGCTGTTCAGCAGTTCCGTGGTGTTCTTGTTGTTCGATTTGTGAGCGGCGGCCGATTTGGAAGATTTACTCGCTGAGGCCTTACGCATACTGAGTCTTATTATTGCCAGACTTTGTTGAGTTGCCCGGCCACTCGCAACAACTCCAGTTGCGCCTGTTGTCGCGCGAAAGTGGCATCGAGATAGGCCATCCAACGCTCGTTCTCGGTGAGCCGCGCCCTTTCCACTTCGCGCAGATTTAATTTACCTTCAGCGTATTGCGATTGAAATACGACAACGTCCTGCTGAGCGAGTTGCAATTCAAGTCGCGTGACTTCTTTTGCCGCATCTTTTTCTCGCACGCTGCGCGTCTTCTGCCGCACATCGGCGGTAACCTCGATTTTTTTGTTGCTTAAGCTGGCCTTCGAGGCTTCCAGATTTACATCCGCGAGGCCAATATTTGCTTTGGTCCGCGCGCTGAAGAGCGGCACGTTCACCTGAATACCGGCATTGAAATTATTTCTCTGAAAGGTCTTGAAGAATTGGTTGTAATTGTTGAATTTGCCGAGCAAACTGTACACGCTCACCAGCTCCAAGGTCGGAAAATAACCACGTTTCTCGCCCTTTAAGCGAAATTCCTTGGCGCGCACATCGGCTTCGGCCAATCGCAGGCTGGTGTTATTCTGCAGGGCCATCGCCACGAGGTTTGCGCCCTCTTGTTCCGCTTGTCCTGGCAGGTCTTCGGGCAAAACTTCTATCGGCGAATCCGCTGCGAGCCCAATTTGCGCACGAAGAAATACTTCCAACTCATCCTGCCGGCCTTCCAGCTGTAAAATCCGTTGCACTACTTGAGCTTTAGTGAGTTGGGCGCGGGTCACTTCGATGAACAATTCGAGTCCTTCGCTTTCCCTCCCAGCAGTCACTTCCAGAATCTTGTCGGCGCTTTCCTGTTCGGCTCGCAGCAGTTCCAGCGAGTGGCGCACTTTGCCGAGTTCCAGAAAGGCCATCGCGGTGCGCACGATCACACTATCTCGTACTTCTTCGAGAGCAATTTTCTGCGATCTGGCCTGCTCCTGAAGCTCTTTGGCCTGGCCGCGTAAAGGCTCGTTCAACACCTGCTGCGTATAGCTCACATTAAAAATGGCGGGAGCCCGGCCGCCGGGCGTTTCAGGAATTCCGTTGGTATATCCGAGGCCGGAACCTGTAGATAAATTCGGCAGGAACTCTGCTCTGGTGATGAGCGCCGAATGATCGGACAATCGCGATTGAATCTTAGCCAATTGAAGGTCTTTGCTATTTTGAAGCGCGAGCTCAATGGCGTGGCGCAGGGTGAGGGCGGGAACATCTTGCGCCGGTGTTGATTGTCGTGCGGAATCGTCCACAGCTGGCCCCGTGGTATTGCTGATCGCCAACGTAGTTTTCACCCTGGCCGCGCTTTGTGCGTAACAGGTAGAAAACCCAAAGAGTTCCAATGCGACAACTGCACATCTACGAATCACAATTCCGGCGCGATTTGGGAGACTGTTTTGCCCATTCACATTTGCACCTCATTCGCACTGTGTTTGTTTTTCACTGGGCCTTTTCGACGGTAATGCTTTCACTCGTAGCGCAACGATTCGATCGGCTGTAGTTTGGCAGCCTGACTGGCCGGCAAATATCCGAAGAAAAGTCCCGTCGAGCATGACACTACAAATGCCACGATGACGCTGGTGGTTGAAATAGGCACGCGCAAATTTCCTGGTATCAGGGGTTGAATGCTTACCGGGATGGCCAAACCGATTAAAATGCCCAACACCGCGCCGCCGCCGCTGATCAAAAACGCCTCAATCAAGAATTGATAGAGAATTTCTTTGTAGGCCGCACCGATGGCTTTGCGAATACCAATTTCGCGGGTGCGCTCTTTCACGGTGACCAGCATGATGTTCATGATGCCGATGCCACTGATTAAGAGCGCGATGGCGGCAATCACCAACAACACGACTGTTAACGCCAGCGAGATGGTCCGCGCCGCGCCCAATATGGCTACCAGGGTTTGCACATCGTATTCCGCGTCCAGAGGGTGCCTGCTCTGTAACAACTGGGTCATTTCGCGTTCGACGCTGGCCACCGCTTCGGGACTGATCGCCTGCGCATACAGCACGCGCAAAACATCTTCGCCGGTGTAGTACTTCATCAAACCTAGTGGGATAATTACCGATTCTTTCTGAATTTCAGAGAGTCCAAATGTGGCCACGCGCTCGCGAAAAACGCCAATCACCGTAAACGTTAATTCACCCATGCGAATCGGCCGGCCGATGGGATTTTCCAATCCAAACACACGTTCGGACAATTCCTTGGTGACCAGGCAGACTTTCGCGCGCGACTCCATGTCCTCAGAATCGAAATATCGTCCGCGATAAATGATCAGACGTCGAATGGTCTGGAAACCTTGCGTCACTCCAATTAAATTTACCGGCCGTTCAATTCCGCTTACTACGACCGCCATGGGCAATTCGCGGGTGCCGGCCACTTCGAGCACTCCTGGCTCGGCTCTCATGGCCTTCATGTCATCCATGGTGATTTCGTGGCTAAGCGGTTGGGATCTTCCCGGGGCATGGACCATTTCCGCCCAGACCAGATTCGAGCCGACGCCCTCGATTTGCGAAATGACGAATTTCTTGCTGGTCAAGGCCACGGTAACCACTAGCACGATGGACGCGCTGCCGATAATCACACCCAGAGAAGTCAGCGCAGCACGCAATTTATTACTGCGTAATGCGTCGAAGGCTACCGATACGGTTTCACGCAGATGCATGTTCAGGCCTTTCCAAGCCGCCGCAACGCTTCCTGCGCCGTTTTGTCCTTGGGATCGGCACGCAAGCTAGTCGCGTACTCCCTGGCGGCCGCATCGCGATTGTTTTGATTTTCAAACAAGCGCCCCAGCCAGTTGTGTGCCACAGCAGGACGTGGATAGCCGGTACGCCGCGGCGCGGTATTCAAATATTCTCGAAGTAGCGATTCGGCTTCGTCCGGCTTTTGTCTTTGTAGGATCAAGGCGGCGGCGCGATAGAATTTGGTCCTCGCGTCGCCAGGCGAGGCCTTTTGCCCGGCGTCGACTACCGCCATCAAGCGCTCGGGTTGATTACGCCTCAGCGCATAGTCCCCAATGTCAAAGATCAAGTCCGGAGATTTGGCGTTGACCAGAGCTTTATCGAACTCGACATCGGCAGCGGGATAATCTTTTTTTTGCCGCCGGCAATTCCCCGCCGCGTAGTATCCCTCGGCTTCGTCCATGGACGCTAATTGCGCGATTTTCGGCAGCGCCTTATCTTCTCCCCCGCCGGCGATGCCGGGAGCGGCGCAATCAAATTCTATGAGCGCTTGAAACGCGGAATAATTTTTCTGGTTCAGGCGAACGGCGGTTTCAAACTCTTGCTGTGCTTTCCTGGCCAACGATAGTGCTGAAAACCACGAACTCTTGGAGGCCTTTTCCCCGAACGACCTGCCCAGCCATTCGTGGTACGTCGAATTTTCCGGTGCCACGGCGATGGCCCTCTCAGCGTTTGCAATGGCGGCGTCAAACTGTCGCAACTCGAAGTGACTCTTGGCCAGCAGTAAAAGAACTTCTCCATTGCGCGGATTTTTTGCCACCGCGTCCTGCAGAACCTTCACGGCTTTGTCGTAATCGCTCAGTTCATAGGCTCGTCGCCCAGCTTCCAAACCGACATCTCCCAAGGCCTGCGCACCAGCTAACGATGCACACAGAGTTATCAGGGCCAGAACAACTGCCCCGAGCGCGACCCTTGGCCTAGCGGCCATCCGAATGGCCCCGTATATACGCGGCATCAGTATTCACAATTTTTACTGCCATTCCGTCATGCAACACGGCATCGCCTGGCAAGGCCACCATTTCGTGTTCCTGCAAGCCGCTGACGACTTCGAAATTTGTGGAATCGGCAATTCCTAGCTGAAGTTCGCGGCGTACCAAGCGAGATTTTCCAAGCTGGCTTTTAGTCACCACAAAAACATATCGATGGCCACTCTCGGCATCCACGGCAGCTCGTGGCACCGTTAATACATTAGTTCTTTCATTCGAGTGTATTTTCACGTCCACATTAATATTGGGCAGCAACTCCAGCTTCTGGTTATCCACCGCGCAAAGCAATTCTCCGACACTGCGCGTTCCGTGCGGTACGACCTGCTTGGGAATGACCTCTGTTCTTCCCGTCCACGTGCGGTTTGGCAGGGCATCCCAGGTAATCTTGACCGGCTCGTTGGGCACCAGCGCACCGAGCTCTGGTTCATCGATAAAGGCGCGCACCCGAACGCGATGTAGGTCCGCCATTTCCGCCAGGAGATCGCCGGTCTTCACATAGTCGCCGGTCTTTACCGGTAGCGCGTACAAAGTTCCATCCGTCGGGGCGGTGATGCGCGCGCTGGCCACCTTGGCTCTCAAGGAGGCAATCTCGCTCTGTATTTGCCGCACCTGCAAAGCAGTGCGTCCGGCGTCCAACTTCACTCCGCGCTCAAACTCCTGTTTCGCGGCCGATAGCCTTTTCACTTCGGCTTGGGCGTTGCTTAGAGCCAGGTCGTTAGCAGCCAGCTCGTCGCGTGTCGCGGCTTGCCTGGCAATCAGCCGTTGTAGAGCGTCATGATTTCTCACTAGACGGTCGCGATCTCCTTGGGCTCTTGCCAGATCGCCCGCAATCCGCGCCGCGTCATCGGATTTGCCGCCGCTTTGGGCCGCGCGCAATTCATCTTGTGCACGCAGCAACCTGGCCTCCGCATCGTCAAGCTGCGCCCGCGCATCTCTGACATTCAATTCGAGTAACAGCTGCCCCTTTTCGACCGGTTGCCCCTCCACGCCGGTGACTTTCTGCACGAAGGTGTCCAGTGGCGCACGCATTACGACGGGTGAAATGGGTTCAACTTTTCCATTGCTGGAGATGGAGGAAACCATATTGTCCCGCACCGGGGTAACGGCGGCAATCTTCGCCACCGGCTCCCGCCCGCTCAGACGCACCAATGCGTAAGCCACAATTCCCGCAACCAGCAGAAATAGCAGGATGCGATTGCGCAGCTTACGCTGATCCATTTTTCCTATTCATCGCCTTGCGCCCAATTCGATCGTTATGATTTACCCACCAGGCTGCTGATTTACCTTGTTCCGGAGGCATTCAGCTCGTCGCCTGTTGAGTTGTGGTGTTGGATGACACGGCAGAATACTCCATTCTAGCAACGGGCCTCTATCTTTCTCCATAACCTTCACGGCAGGATTGCTTTACGGGCACCTAACCTCAACTAATGGAACGTATGAGTTAGATGCAGGCGGCAGTCCACAAGCTATCCAGCACCAGCCACGACGAGCACGGTGCCGACCCGTGCCACTGATCACGGCCTGCAATGGGGGGAATGCGTGCGTTTTCGATTTGTCCACGCGTAGTACACTGGGTTCTCAAAGCTTCATACGCGAGGCCTTGGCGATGATCGAAGTCCGCAGTTTGTCTAAACGCTTCCACGATAAAAAACGCGGCGAGATCTGCGCAGTGGAAAATGTCAGTTTTACCTGCCGACCCGGCAGCATTTATGGATTGCTGGGCGCCAACGGAGCGGGTAAAACCACCACCCTCCGCATGCTCGCGACTATCCTCGAACCTACCGACGGCACCGCGCTGGTCTTCGGCCATGACATCGTCGAGGATGCGGAAAAAGTTAGGTCTAACATCGGCTTTCTCTCTACCGCGACGGCCCTTTATCCCCGGCTTACCGCGCAGGAAATGGTGGAATATTTTGGGCGCCTGAATGGCCTGGACGAATTCACGCTAAAAAAGAGGATCGACGACATTTTCAGTCGCCTGGACATGAATTCTTTCCGCGACCGGCGGTGCGACAAGCTTTCCACGGGCATGAAACAAAAAACGTCAATCGCCCGGACCCTCGTTCACGATCCGCCTGTCATGATTTTTGACGAGCCTACACTTGGTCTCGATATTATGGCCGCGCGCACGATCGTGGCATTCATACGCGAATGCCGGGAAGCCGGCAAAACCGTAATTCTGTCCACACACGTGATGAGTGAAGTGGAAAAGCTTTGCGACGTGATCGGCGTTATCCATGACGGGTCACTGCTGGCCGAGGGTACTCCCGCACAGCTACGCGAAAAGTATCAGGAACACGACTTCGAAGAAGTTTTTGTGAAAATTGTGACCGCGCACATAGCCCCGCACATGGCCGCGGAGGTCTCCTGAGGATGTCCGCGCGGAATATCGGTATCGTCTATCGCAAAGAATTGCTGGAAGCGCTGCGCGACCGGCGCACGCTGATCTCCACCATTCTCGTTCCCATTTTGCTCTTTCCGATACTCACCGTGGGGGTAGGCTTCGTGGTAGCCGGTCTTATCGAAGAAGCCGACCGAGAACCAGCAAGAATCATGATCGTGGGTGGAACTGACTCTCCCGATATCGTGAACAATCTGGTAAAGAGCAAGAATTTGATCGTGGTGCCGGAGCCGGCCAACTATGTGGAACTTATTTCCAATAAAAAGATTCGCGCCGCGGTGGAGATTCCTCCTGGGTTACAGTCCGGTGCCGGTACTGACTACTCGCCGGTGAAAATTTATATGTATTCGGGCGATCTGAAATCTGCTACCGCGGCGAAACGCATTGAAGAATTTTTCAACGATTACCGCGACAATCTGGCACGTGACCGGCTCCAAGCTGAGAAACTGCCAGCCAGCTTTCTCAAGCCTTTTGACATCAAGCAACAAAATGTGGTGTCAGAGGAAAAGGTCGCGGGAGAAACCGTCGGCGGAATTATTCCTTACCTGGTCATCATCATGTGCCTGACTGGCGCGATGTATCCAGCCATGGATCTTACGGCCGGCGAAAAAGAACGCGCCACCATGGAGACCATTCTTTCGAGCCCCATCTCGCGAACCCACCTGGTACTTGGAAAGTTCCTGCTAGTGCTGACTGCCTCGCTGGTTACAGCCGCACTTTCCGTCACTTCCATGGGGATTTCTTCGTGGGTGTTCCAACATTTTCAGGACCAGTCGTCGGGCTCCGCCATACACATCAAGATTGGTCTTGCCGCTGTTCTTTCTGTTTTTCTAGTGGCCTTGCCGCTGGCGGTGATGTTTTCCGCCGCGTTGCTCACTATCGCGCTTTTCGCCAAGAGCTATAAGGAAGCGCAGAGCTACATCTCGCCGCTCATGATTGTGGTCGTCGTTCCGGCCATCGCGGCCATGCTTCCAGGAGTAGAGCTCACTCCACGGTTGTCGCTGGTGCCTATTCTCAACGTAAGTCTGCTCTGCAAAGATTTGATTGCCGGAACTTACCACTGGAACTCCATAGCCCTGATCTTTCTCTCCACCTGCCTTTACGGAGGCGCGGCCATCTTTATCGCAGTAAAGATGTTCCACCGCGAATCCGTGCTTTTCCGCTCCTGAACTTTAACGGTTACGATACAGGTAAGTCACAGGGAAACAACGTTAAGTGCCGCCCGCCGTTTAAATGACACGCAACAGTTAATCATTGATAAGCCGCGAGCCTCGAGACATGGCTTGCTGACATGGAACGCTCGAAGAATACTGGTGCTGCAGGTAAGGGAGTAAAGATGCGCACCGCTTTCGAAGATCGTTCCGTTAACCAGGCTGTCGCAGACCTTCAGCGACTGGCAGTACGTGCAGCCGTGATGGGCTTCTCAATCAGTCTCGGAATAGTGATTTTGTATATGGCAATGCCGCACCTGGCAGGAACCAACATCGGAATGCATTCCTCACTGGACGGGATTTGTATACTGCTGTGGCCCAGTGCCATTCTGATGCTGGGGGCTCAAACATATCATGGCGGAATTGTTTTGTTTCTACTGTCGGCGTGTCTCAATGCCGGATATTTCGTGCTAGCAACGATGGTGTTCGTGACCGTGGTCCATAGATTTAGCTTTGCCACTTCCGCAACAAAAGCTCCCGCTGCTACCGGGGAATTTTCCGGGCGTCCGCTATCAGAAAATCTGCGTCGAGCACGGCCAATTGCGTGAAGCCAATTTTCTGTCGCGCGTAGGCCTGCCGCACCGGATCATTTCTCGCTTCCCATTCCCCTCGATTTCGGCAATTTCAAATCGGTCATGAGGAGGTCGACGGCGGAATTCTCCCCAATATTTATGGCTTCCTCGGCCGTTGACACGGCGGTAACCCTCATACCGCTCTGTACGGCGACATCGGCGCACAACTGTCTTACGCACTGTTCGTCGTCCACCACCAGCAAATTCATCGGTAGGACATTCGGACGAACTACTGCCCTCTCAATCATCGGCACAATTGCCTGGCTTCCCGGCGGCACCATTGCTGTTGCACTCCCAGTGCCATTTAGGAAAACGGCCATCTATTAACTAATCAATTCAATACAGCATCTATACTATTATCTTTTGCTGAATGTCACTTCGGGATAATTCATTCCTGGCAATTTAGCGGTTTTGGCTTGCGGCGCAGGTAAAAATTTCGTGTCGATGCTATTTCAAATGGCAGTAATGGGCGGCTGAAAAAGAAACGGGCCTTCCCGTCTGGCAGGAAGACCCGTTGTGGAGCTTGAACCAACGACGCCAGAATTCGGCGTTATCGGCAAACTACGAGTTTAGTAGGTTGCACCTTCCGGCACGAAGATAAATTCCACGCGGCGATTTTCTTTCTCCGCGCCCTTTTCCTTCGAGGCCGTACCCGTGCGGGTGCTGATGCGCGATGCGTCGATACCCTTCTCACCCAGGAATTTTCTGCCGAGATCGGCTCGCGTTTCGGCGAGTTTGCCTGCGCGCGGTTCACGTGGGTCCGCATAGCCGGTAATCACCAGCTTGGCGTTAGGGTCATTCTTCAGGCGCAGTGATACGTCATCAAGCACGCGCTTGCAGACATTGTCTACACGCGAGGCGCCCGGCTTGTCGTAGTTGCAGTCACCCACCTTGGTGGCTTGCGGGGGTGGCGGCGGTTGCTGCACATCGACGGTGGTCGATGCATCCGCATTGCCTCCTTTGCCGTCGCTAACCGAACATTTCACGGTATAGCTGCCGGCCGACAAGCCCGTGGAGTCAAACTCCGCCTTCGGTCCGTTACCAGTCACCTGACCGCCCGAGGCGCTGTAGCTGTAGGTCAGCGGATCATTGTCCGGATCGCTGGCCGTTGCAGTGATTCCAGTGCGCTCACCGGCCTGAATTGGGGTACGGTCGGCGGCACACGAAATTGTCGGTGGCCGGTTGGGTCGCGGTTCTACCTTCACGTCCGTAGAGCAAGTTGCTGTTCCGCCCCTGCCGTCATCGACTTTAGCGTTTACGGTGTAATTTCCTTCATTGAGTCCGTTGGTGCTGAAACGAGCGTCCGGGCCCGTTCCTTCCACGGTTCCACCGGTGGCGGTGTAGCTGTAGGTCAGGTTATCGTTATCGGGATCGCTGGCGGTCACGTGCACTGCGACGGCGTCACCTGACCCAGCGTACACTGATGTCGGATTCGCCGAGCAAGCGGCTACGGGAGGTTGATTCGGCGGCGGAGGCGGGTTGGGAATTCCAAAACGCAATACCAACCCGGTAGCGGCACGGAAATTATTTTGCCCGTTCACGTGCAACGCCGGACCGGCGAAGTTGGTCATCAGATAATCAATCTGCGCGAACCTCCACGCCAGATTTTTCCATAACACGATATCCACACCGCCGCCGAGCGCCAGTGCAAACGTGTATTGCGTTCGGTCACCGGTGATCTCCGATCCTGCGTGGGCGCCACCAATCAAAGCTTCGCCGAATGGCACAAAGTGGTCAAACTTGCGGAGATTCAAACGCGGACCGAAGAGGAAGGTTATCAGACCGCCTCCCTGAGAATTTGCCCCACCAATCGGGGTTAAATCGCGGCTGAAATTGGTCCCACCCAGCTCCGCGGTCAGACCTATCCACCTGGAGGCATTCACGGTGAAAGATCCCGTGCCCCCATGGTTGTTAAAGTTGCGAAAAGGATCGCCAGGCCGGAAATTTATGTACTCATACATAAACGCTAATTCGTATCGTGGCACAACTCGCCCAGGCTCTTCCGCAGGAGCCTGCGCGGCCGCCGGAAAAGGTGTGGCTCTGGGCGCCGCAGGCATAGCGAAAAAATCGGGCGCGGGCGCCACATTCACGGCATTGCTGGCCTCGAAAGTTTTTTCTGCCGTCGCCGTGGTCGCTGGAACCCCATCTTCCACGCCGGTGTTTCTGTGCTTTGCAAAACTCGGAAGCGCCAGAAGCGCGCCCACCATTACGGTTAGACACCACTTGGACATCATGTTCCTCCCCCGAACTCGCCACTTTGCGTATGATGCGATGCTTTAAAATGCCGGGTACAACTTGCGTTGAATTATTAAAGGCGGTGACGGCACCCCCCGAACTGCTGGCCCACACACCCGGTAGAGACCTGGTGTTGATCGCCGCCGCGAATTACAGTCATTTATATTTCGCGAGGGAGCCGTGCGACGCGCGTCAACAATTGCGCTTATCGTAGACTAGTACCCCCGGCTGCGCAAGAGTATTGCTACCCAGCCACGAATGGCGTATCCCCCAACCTCTGTATGCAGCGCCAATTTTTACTGTAGTCGTTAGCGAGAGTTAATTCGCGGTGCTTGTGCGGAAACATATGTGCTAGACGCTCGCCTCAAGCCTGCGCCGCGTATCCCAGCCATTCCGGATGCGCCGCAGTCGAATCAAATATCGGCGTGGTCTTGAAAGGCTCATACTTGCCATCCGCCGCGACGGTAACGGTCCTCTTGAGAATTCCTTCGATGTCAGCTTTGCTGAGCGAGGCGTAGGTTTTCGCGGCCTTGAATGCCTGATCCAGAATCGCCATGCTATCGATGCCGGTAATTACCACTGAAGTCGGCAAGCTCAGGGCATATTGCAGGCACTCGAGAGGAGTCACTACTTTGGCCTTTAAGATGTTCCCATCCCCCATCGCCTTCATACCTAAGACGCCTATGTGCTTCTTCACCAAGACCGGCACGACTTCCTTGCCAAAGCTTCGGAAATGCGCGTCCATCACATTCAGCGGCATTTGCGCGGTGTCGAAACTAAAGCCGTGTTTGTCGGCCATTTCCAGCATGCGCAAATGCACACTGGGATCTTTGTGTCCGGTGAAACCCATGAAGCGAATCTTTCCTGCTTTCTTGGCTTCCTGCATCGCTTCCACCGCGCCACCTTCGGCGAAAAACCTATCGGGGTCTTCGAGGCGGATATTCTCGTGAAACTGCCACAGGTCGACGTGATCTACTTCCAGGCGCTGCAGTGATTCATCCAGTTGTTTCAGCGCTGAGTCCTTGGTGCGCCCGTCGAACTTGGTCATCAGGAAAACTTTATCGCGGTAGCCATTTTTCAGAGCCTTCCCTACGCGTTTCTCACTTATCCCCTGGTTGTAATCCCAGGAATTGTCCGAAAAATTTATGCCCCGGTCGATTGCGGAATGAAAAATCTTGATGGCGTCCGGCTCCTCCAGGTGTGAGAGCCCCAGATGAAATCCGCCCAGTCCAATGGCCGAAACCTTGACGCCCGTTTTCCCCAGCGTGCGGTAGGGCATCTCTCCGTTACTGCTTTGCCCACGAGCCCCGGGAACCTTGGCGGCCACCGAGATAGCCGCCAGGCCACCGATAAATTCGCGTCTCTTGATATTTTCCGCCATCATTTCTGGCCTTCTTTCGTCGTTCATAATTTTATGTCTGGAGTATTGTCTAAGATCGCGTCGCTGTTGCGATTCTGCTGGACAAACTTCGTGGCTTTGAAGGTAGAAGAGGTATGGTGTCCTGCCCATCGGGTATTCACTTCATGGGCGCTTAGTTTGGGAGGAATTGCATTGAGATTAAGCAATTTGTTCGAGCCGTGATGCTCCCGTACCATTCCTACATATGGATTCGACGACAGTACTCGATCTGAACTGGATGGGGCGCCCGCACTCGATAGGCGCTGTTCTTCTTGAATCCGGCGGCCACTACGCGATTCTCGATCCAGGCCCGGCATCCACTTTGGAAACCTTACGCGCGGAGTTGCACTCTCTGGGACTTTCCGTTTCTGATCTGAACGCCATACTTCTCACCCACATTCATCTCGACCATGCTGGTGCAAGCGGTTCTCTGCTTCGCGAGAATCCCAATTTGCGAGTTTTCGCTCATAGCAAGGGCGCCGCGCATTTGGCCGATCCCTCGAAACTGCTCGCCAGCGCGGGAAGGCTGTGGGGCGATGATCTCCCACGTTTGTTCGGCGAAACCCTTGCGGTCCCGGAGCAAAACATTCAAATACTGGATGGCGCAGAAACTCTTATGGTGGGAGCGCGAAAACTCGAAGTTATTTATACGCCGGGCCACGCCTCTCACCACGTCACGTATTTTGACGAGCAAGAAGGCGTCGCGTTCGCCGGAGATACCGCCGGAATTCGCATCGCGAACGGCCCGTACATCATGCCGGCAACACCGCCGCCGGATATTGATCTCGCCGTGTGGGAGCGGTCCTTCGTCGCGATACTCGATCGTCGACCGTCAAAACTTTTCGTCACACATTTCGGTTTTGCCGAAAATCCCGCGAAGCATATCGCTGACTTCCGGGAGCGGCTGCATCTGTGGGCGGAGATCACAGAACAAGCTATGCTATCAACGTCGGACGTGGCCGTCGCTCTGCAATCCTTTCTGGAGCAAACTCAAACAGAAATGCGGAAATATCTTTCCGAAGCCGACGCCGAACAGCATGCTTTTACCGCCGGGCTTCCGCTGTCTTTCCTGGGCCTGGCGCGCCACATCCGTAAACGCAGCACAGCCGCGGAATAGCGACAATCAGCAAATTTTTTAGGGACGATCAAAGCAATGGCCTACGGCAGTCAGATCCTGCGTCTGGCTGGAACTTATGCACTCGTTTCGTGCGCAGACATATCGCTTGAGGACTCTTCTTCGGAGTTAGGAGCGTTACTCGAGCTATTTTCTTGCGTGGGCTCGTCTGAGGCCTGCGAGACTGGCGAGGTCTGCTCCTGGGTTGCCGGGACAAGGCTTGCTCCGGAGGTCGCAGCGCCAGTTCCCGTGGTCGTCGTTTCACTGTCTGGAATCGCTTGCAATCTCGCCGTGAGCGCATCCACTAGCAGGTCCACGAGTTTTTTAGCGCCTGAACCGTCACTATCTTTATCGGGGTTATACTGGGCCACATCCAGGCCTAACAAATTCGGATTTTTTACAAACTCCATTAACGCCTCGCGTACATCCGCGAATCCCAAGCCCCCGCTACCGGGAACATTTACTCCCGGAAATTCTTCCTGGGTGATGACATCGGTATCGAGATGCAAGATCACCTGCCGCGCATCCGCGTGCATCTGCATTAACGTGGACTTGGCCGCGTCACCGGCGCCTTTGGCTTGCACAACCTCGGCGGAAACCCTGCGCATGGGCGATTTATCCAGAAATTCCTGCTCCGGCGGATCGATTCGTTCTAAGCCAAAAAGAGTTACGTCCGGCTCGCGCACCAGCGGCGGTTCGCCCCAGAAACGCACCAGCTCCGGCGCGCCTTTTCCAATAATGTGCGCCACGATCATGCCATCGATGCGCCCCGAAGGAGTTGTCGCGGGAGTATTTAAATCGGCATCGCGATCAAACCACAGCAAGCTGATTCGTTTGTAATAGCGGCGCGCGCCAGTCAAAAGGCCAATCACCTGCGCGCAATCTCCGCCCAAAACCAGAACCAGCGCGCCACTCTTAACGGCAACTTCAGCACGCAATTTTAAATCATTCAATCCGGCGACAATTTCTTTTAGGTTTCGCGCGCGGCGGTTCTCGTCATCATCGGCAAAATAGCGAATGGCGCAGTCGCCATGATCGATGACTTCGTACCCGGCCTCTTGCAGACGCTGCACCAGACCGGCGGCACGCAGCGCGGCTGGAGCTTTTTCGCTGCCGGCCAAAAATGCCGCAGCGCTCGACGGTGCGCCAATCAAGGCAATCTTCTTCGGCTGCCGCGTGATTTTCGCCGCCAATTTTGCTCCTTACCGACACGGTTCTGCGAATTGCTTGCTGCGAATCGCGGGCGAAAGCGCCCTAAATCCTAATCTTGTCAAACTTCAAACATCCAACTTCCAACCTCAAGATTATCTTCGCGGCGCTGCCGCGATGGTCGCCAACTCTGGCGGCAACGTGAAGCGCACGTCTTCGCGAATCAAATCCAGGTCGCGCTGGTCGGTAAATCCAAACTCCGCAAGCCGCTGGCTTACCTGCTCCACCAGCACTTCCGGCGCGGAAGCCCCAGCGGTAAGTCCCACGCGGGCCACGCCCTCCAGCCAACTAACATCAATATCCGCGGCAGAATCGATCAGTTGCGCCCGGACGCCACTTCGTTGCGCTACTTCCACAAGGCGGTTCGAATTGGAACTGTTCGGCGAGCCAACTACCAGAATCAGGTCCACATCTTTAGCAACTTGTTCCACGGCTTCTTGCCGATTTTGCGTGGCATAGCAGATGTCATCGCTGGCCGGTCCTTTAATGGCCGGGAACTTTTGGCGCAGACGGGCCACAATTTCCTGCGTGTCATAAAGGCTTAAGGTCGTCTGGGTTAGAAAAGACAGCTTATCCGGGTCGTTTACTTCCAACTGGTCGACGGCCGCAACCGAATCCACCACAATGGTGCGGTCGGGAGCTTCGCCCGAGGTGCCGACGATTTCCTGGTGGTCACGATGGCCGATCAAAATGATGGTGCGCTTCTCGCGCGCGAACTTCAGGGCCTCGAGGTGAACCTTGGTCACTAACGGGCAAGTGGCGTCAATTACCTTAAGCGATCTGGCCTTAGCTTCCTGCCGAACCGTAGGCGGCACGCCATGCGCGCTAAAGACCAACACCGCGCCATGGGGCACGTCATCAATGGACTCCACAAAAATGGCTCCGCGGCGGCGCAACTGCTCTACCACGTAGGTGTTATGGACAATTTCATGGTGCACGTAGACTGGAGCGCCGTAAGCTTCCAGCGCCAGCTCCACAATGTCCACGGCGCGCACCACGCCCGCGCAAAATCCTCTGGGCCTGACTCTGAGTAGTACTTTTCCGTTGGTAGCGGTATCCATCGCCATCCTAGCTCTAGAATTCGAAGACTCTATCATACCTTACCGCCTGTCTAACCTGCACCGGTTTCAAGATCTCGCCACCTGAGCTGCCATTTTGTTGCCGGCGTCTAATTGGGCATGATTCGGTACTTCGACGGCAACTCCTCGCAACTATTGCGTCTCTATAGGGTTAAAAGCCGTGGATTGGTTTCGCACCTGGAGGATTTAGAAATGTGGCATCCGACCTTAAGTAAGGCACGAACTTCGCCGCTGTTGCTGGGTGCTCTAGTCGCCTCGGGCTTGGCATTTGCAGGCTGCGACGAGCATGTTGATGTGGTGCGCGATCATAGCGTGCGCATCCCTAAACATGCCACCTGGGCCTGGCGACCGGACACCGCAGACAAAGCAGAGAAAAAGGATAAAGACAACGCAGCATCCCGCGACGTTATATCACGTGACGTGATCTCTGAAGATGGCCGCTCCGAAACCGTTTCGCGCGACCCCCGCTCAGATAACGAAACTCTACGGTTGGCGATCCGCACCGATATAGAGCAGGAGATGCGGTCAAAGGGTTTCAAGCAGATTGACGATCCCGGGGCTGCCGAATTTGTTGCGGACTATCACTTTGCCATTCGGCGCCACACGGCTGCTGAAGGAGGCTATCGCGAGGGAGGTTATCGCGGCGGATATCCCGCTTTTGTGTGCGGCCCGTTTGGTTGCTGGGCGTCTTATACGTGGGGGTATTGGGGCGGGCCCGGATATGGCTACCGGAATCCTAACTATCGCGAAGGCACTATCGTGTTTGATTTCCTGAAAGAGAGTACGAATAAAGTGGCCTTCCGCGCTGTGGGACGGAAGGAGATGAACCACGAATCATTTTCGACCGACCATGTTCGCGAAGCGGTGCATCGCTTGTTGCGTGATTTAAGACCAGGCAAAGATTAACGGGCGATAACTTTCCGGTCGGTTTTACGCGCGTCAAACACGCCTGGAAAAGCTGGATGGCGACTAAGCCGTCCAGCTTTTTATTTTGATATCCACTTCTGCATCCCGTTTGCTCTGATATGGTGTGTTTCCATGCATGAAGCTTCAGAAACTCGCATCGCAGGAAAGCCGCGGTTCTCCCTTTTGGTGCCGACAATTATCGCTGCTGGTTATTTTCTCACTCACACGGCAACGGCAACGCGCTATGGCTATTTTCGTGACGCACTTTATTACCTGGCCTGCTCGGAGCATCTGGCCTGGGGGTATGTCGATCAGCCGCCGCTGATCGTTTTCATTGCGTGGATTGCTCGTCACACTCTAGGAGTTTCGCTCCCTGCCCTGCTGTTGTGG
>DASYJM010000297.1:0-3726 GCA_035996445.1 Candidatus Acidiferrum sp.
GGATTTGATGTCGCCGGAATATTTTGGGGCCTTTGGCTGTTTCCGCTTGGGCTCCTGGTGTACCGGTCGGGCTTTCTTCCCCGCATCCTGGGGGTGGCGCTGATGGTGAATTGCTTCGCCTTTCTGATAAGCAGTCTTACGTCGTTAGTACTGCCACACTACGAGGTACTCGTCCACGGATGGATGCGCCCATTCCACTTTGGCGAACAGGCGTTCATGCTCTGGCTACTGATCATGGGGGCAAAGCCAAAGCCACTGGCGAGTCTAGCCTACTGTGCAACGCCTTCGTAATAGTGCTCAAAACCGGCGGTTCCGCCCATCACTCGTCGGGTTGTCGGCTAACCTTACCTTGGGATTACTTCACGTTTGCGCGTCATCCGACCAGAACCCGCGATGAATCTTGCCGATCAGGTGGAACGCTGAGCGGATTGCTACGGCATTTTAGGGCATCTGGGGAGTGCCGGTATGGAGACTCTTTGCAATCCAATCGGCATGAGGCAAATCACAAGAGGAAAGAACCTTCAGCTCCTTCTCTACGTCATACTCCACGCGTCGGATCGTTGGACTCGGCCCATCCAACAACAGGTAGGAGGCGCGGGGATCGCCGTCATACGAAAGGCTAAGGCTGCCGGTGTTGACGACAAGCCTTTCTCGAACCCGTGGGCTTGCAACGCTCCGAACGTAGGGACGATGAATATGCGCGTAGACGACAATCTGCTTGCCTAGCGGTCCGTAAACGGATTCCAGCTCAGCATCGCTCGCTTCTGGTGTCGGAGCTCGCCAAGGACTCTCAGGACTGGCGTGCACCAATGCCATCGGACCCTGAATCTAAACTCGCGGCAGCCCGCGCAGCCACGCGATCCTCTCTTCTCCTAGCATGGTACGGGTCGCCGCCGCCATCTCACGGATCGCCGTCCAAAGGGAGGGAGGCGCCGATGATTGACTTGCAAACTCCTCCAGCGACTCGGGCCGGAGAAGCAGTTCATCAGTGTTTCCCACCACACCTTGCCGGCCGAGATCACGAATGCGCTCAACAATCTCCACGGGGCTCGCACCAGCGTCTGCGATCCCCGCCGTGGAGAATCAAGTCGGGAGAGGTTTGTTGCAGATCCGCCAGAACTGCTTCAAACGCCGTTCGATTCCCATGGATGTCGGATAGGATTGCGATACGCATCATGAAATTCTAGGGCCTGGCGCCCTCCAAAGGAAACTGCTGTTGTTTGCGGGTGGTCGGCAAGCCGGAAGTAATGTTGCGGTCGGATTTATTGGAATAACTTCCGCATAGCCCGTCATCCGGTAGCAATCGGCGACAATGCCAACGAAGGATCCAGACTGTATACATAACGCCTTAGCCCACGGTTTGCACGAGCGACTTCCTGCAAAGACCCTCACAGTGCAAAAACTCTCACAAGGGCATAGTGTAAGCGAGTCTCTTCTCGCATCTTTCCGACGTGCCTCGGTTCCTTGCAAAATCAGACGCCGCCATTTCTTACGCAAGGAGCCGTTATGGGGAAGAAGTCTGCATCCCTAGTCCGAAGGCCACGTCGTGGTCCTCCAACTGAGATGGCGACGGGAACCACCTCCACAACGAACTCCTGCCTGGGCCTCTCAACGAAAGAAATAGCCACGCCACTGCGAATCCGCATATTTGTCTGGAATTGTGCTTACCGTTTCGGTGGCAAGTATTTCTCGACAATTAATCACAAGCGTTCGGCAGGTTGTCACGGCCGGCGTTTGACTGTTGGCTCGTGACTCAAGCCAAAAATTCAAGACAACCCACTAAGGAGATCACCATGACCACCAAGACACACGAAATCATCGATCAAGACAACCGCGTGACGGGCAAAGTTGTTGCTGTGTCCGAAGGACAATCCATTCGCCCCTTCCGGGTCGACATTCCGGAAGCTGCATTGGCCGATCTGCGCCAGCGCCTGGCGCAGACCCGATTACCCGAAAAGGAAACCGTCACCGACTATTCGCAGGGCGTACCGCTCAAGACTGTTCAGCAGCTTCTGCGCCACTGGCAGACGCATTACGACTGGCGCAAGTGTGAAGCGAGGATCAATGCCGTCCCGAATTTCATCACCGAGATCGACGGCTTGGATATCCACTTCATCCATGCCCGCTCGAAGCACGAGAATGCGCTGCCGATCATCGTCACGCACGGCTGGCCCGGCTCGATCGTCGAGCAACTGAAGATTATCGAGCCGCTGACTAATCCGACGGCACACGGCGGCACTGCGTCCGACGCCTTCCATGTGGTCGTCCCGTCGATGCCCGGTTACGGGTTTTCCGGCAAGCCGACTACGACCGGTTGGGGGCCCGAAAGGATCGCGCAGGCTTGGACCACGCTGATGCGGCGCCTTGGCTACAAGCAGTTTGTCGCGCAAGGTGGCGATTGGGGCGCGACCGTCACGGAACAGATCGGCGTGCAGGCGCCACCGGAATTGCTCGGCATTCACACCAACATGCCCGGTGCGATTCCTGCAGAAATCGACCAGTCATCTTTCGCCGGTGCGCCGGTGCCTTCCGGTCTCTCTGCCGAGGAGAGAAGCACGTACGAACAGCTCGTTTTCTTCTACAAGCATGTTTACTACGCCCTCTGGATGGCAACGCGTCCGCAAACAGGGACCGCGTTTGCTGACTCGCCCATCGGCCTCGCGACGTTCCTGCTTGACCACGACATGCGCAGTCTGGAGCTCATCGCACGTTCGTTCGACGGTCAGACCGAAGGCCTCACGCCGGACGATGTCCTCGACAATGTCACGCTATTCTGGCTAACCAACACAGGGGTTTCGTCAGGTCGCCTCTATTGGGAGAACAAGCTCGCCTTTTTCAGTCCCAAGGGCGTCAAAGTCCCAACTGCCGTGAGCGTCTTCCCGGACGAACTCTACCAGACGCCCCGGAGCTGGGCGGAGCGGGCATTTCCCAATCTCATCCATTACAACAAGGTGGAAAAGGGCGGTCATTTCGCTGCTTGGGAACAGCCGAAGCTTTTTACCGAAGAGCTTCGCGCAGGCTTCCGTTCGCTGCGCAAAATGGGAAGCAGCGTAGTCGCGGCTTAAGGTCGCAAATCGATAACCCTGTGCGGAGTGGATGAACTCCGCACTTTTTTCTACCCGAGGTTTGGACACAAGCCCTCGTTGTTGGCGAAACATCGCTATAGCACTCATTGACAGGGGGTGCCTGGCCGACAGCTGTTTGGACGAATCCTGGCGCAAACTTGAATATCAGGCGTACTAGCTGGCGGCGGGATGTTCTGAGGACGCAGCGCCTGCCGAGGCCGCGTGCGAGGAATGCACCGACTCGGCGCGGGCAGCGGCCAGGTCGGAAAGCAGGCTGTCCAGGACTACCATGGGAAGCTCGCTTTCCCAGCTGTCGATTTCTTCTTCTTCCCAGTGTCCGTTCAAGCGGATCACACCGTTCAGGTCTTCGGGGAAAGCCAGACGGAAGCTGCCTTCGCGGTTGAGGGTGTCACCGACCTGGCGGCCGGTGTGCAACTCGTACACGCGCCGTGCAGAAGTGGTGGCGCTGTTAACGAATGCCAAGAACGCCTCCCCAATCTCGCCAAATGACGGCTGATAGAACCAGGCTTGCTGGGAATCAACTTTGGGGCGGGCGCGGCGCTTGGTGGTGAAGTTGGTACGCTCGATGGTCGCTTCGTTTTCCGGATTGAAATACAGAATGCGCTGGCAGGACTCGCATTCAATCACGGTTTGACCGGCG
>DASYJM010000298.1:0-10996 GCA_035996445.1 Candidatus Acidiferrum sp.
GATCACCGCATAATTTTGCTGCGCGCGAACACCACTGGGCACCGATAACCCTACGGCACAAACCGCGAGCATTACGTGTAAGATTTTCCGCTGGAACAAGACCGCCTCCTCGCTGAAATTGAACTGGACACCGAGTCGTAAAATTAATCGCCAATACTCTGCCACTAACGTCACGCTGAAAAAAAGCTTATTCACCAGTACTGGCGCCCAGATAAATTACTGCGCCTTTAATTCCTCGAAGAGCGCTTCTAGATTTCCCACCTGATTCTGCGCATAACCTGATTGACCGGGAATCGGACGCGGCGTTACATCCGCGTCAACAATCCCCATGGCCCATTGGATGGCCCCCACATACATCTGTTGCAACCTCGGATCGTCCCAATTTTGCTCCACGTGTCCCAACGTCGAGTAGTACACGCGCCCCTTTCCATACATTTTGGCCCAGGCCAGTGCAAAATCGAGATCCTTGCGGTGCACCTGCGGATTTTTTAGGTCAATCTTGCCGCTGTCCAGCCTCATCAGCACCCGTACATTTTTTCGCGACCAATCTCTCATCTGGTAAATCTCGTCCTTCAATACAAACTCCTTGGGCCACTGCTGCATGCCCGGGAAGTTCGTGTCTTCCACCACGATAGGCGCATCAAAAGTCACCCAAGGATGCTCATCGTAGAATCCGCCGACCATTTCGCGGTACTCAGGCCAATCCGCAAAGGTGATGGCCGCACTGTGCACGCCGATAAAACCCTTGCCGTCGTCATGCACAAACGACAGCAGCGCCGCTTTTTGTTCGGCGTTCATTTCCAGTTCGCCGCCGGTATAAAAGAGCACCGCGTCAAAATCGTTAAGGTTCTTGGCGTTATATTCCAGTTTTCTCTTTGTCAAAGCGTCGGTGTCCGTGCGTATTGTGGTGCTCCACAAACCCGATTCGCGGCCAAGTCGCTCGAGCGTGGCGGCCGCATGCGAAACGGCCTCGTGCCGGTAGCCTTTCTCTTCTCCGATGATCAGCAGGTGCTTCACCGGCGGAGCGCCGGACGGTGCAACGTACCGCCCGCCGCACGCCACACACACTATCAGCAGCACCATCCGAAACATCCGCACCTGTATTCCTCCAAAACATCCCGCCGGACGGCGATTTCACCCATCTTCCTTTAGCGCGAAATTACTTCCACTTGTCCTCTCCTTCAACGATCGTAATGTAGCGATCCACCGGAGGATTTGCGAACCGCTGTGTGCGCCCGCTTGGCATCGGCCACGTTACTTCCACCCAATCCATCTTGTCGCGGCTCCCCAATCCCAAAACCATCCGCGGATCGTGAGAGGAAAGATAACTGCCTCCGGCCACCTTCATGCGGCTGCGCTTCAAATCTCCGGCCTGATAGGTCACCTTGGCTCCGGCCGCGTCCGAATTACACTTTTTTCCGACGAGACGAATTCCCAGCCAGTGATTATGCCTGCCCGCATTATTGCGCAGCAGCAGCGGAGCTCCGTTATTTGTCGAAATCAGCACATCCACTGCTCCATCATTATTAAAATCCCCGAGCGCCAGCCCACGCGACGACATGGGCGTGGCAAAAAGTGGGCCGCTTTCTGCGCTGACGTTTTCTAACGATTTCCCCGTTCCATGAAACAACATCAGTGGCTCTTCGTAAGCGCTCTCCCCGTGCAACGCTTTGATCAGGTCGTCAGGATTCCCATTGGCAAGCAACAGGTCCAAATCTCCATCATTGTCGTAATCAAGAAATTTCAAGCCCCACCCGCTCATCGCGCGCGTGGCTTTGGCAATGCCCGTCGGGATAGCCAGGTCGTCAAACGTACCATCGTGATTGTTGCGATAAATCGCAAAATCCTCGCGGTCGAGGTTGGCCACAAACAAATCTTGCCAACCGTCGTTATTGAAATCAGCCGCGTCCACGCCCATCCCGGAGCGCGGCTTCCCATTGGCGCTGTAGGCGACGCCGGCCTCCGTCCCGGTCTCCGTGAACTTACCTTTCCCATCATTCACAAACAAAAAGTTGGCCACCGTATCGTTAGCGACGAAGAGATCCATCCAGCCATCATTATTAATGTCCGCAGCCACCACCCCCCAGGCTTTCCCCAGGTGCAAAGAAATTCCAGCAGCCTTGGAAACGTCAGTGAAGGTCCCGTCTCCATTGTTGTGAAACAGCCAACTAGGCATCGGCTGATAAATCTTAGGAATGCAATAATGCCGCTGGCCGTCATCATGGACTCCGCACGGCTTGTTCTTCTCCTTGCCGAAATCCACAAACTGACACACAAACAAATCCAACCGTCCATCATTGTCGTAATCGAACCAAGCCGCGCTGGACGCCCACCCGGGCGCGGCCACTCCGGCCTTTTCCGTTACGTCCGTAAACGTGCCATCTCCATTGTTGTGAAACAAAATACTCCGTCCGTACTGCGTGACGTAAAGATCCGGGAATCCGTCCCCGTCGTAATCCCCCACAGCCACACCTTGCCCAAATCCCCCGGCCCCCACCCCTGCTTGTTGCGTAACATCACTAAACGTTCCGTCCCGGTTGTTGTGATACAGCGCATTGCGCAGCGGAGTATCGGGAGTGTAGAAATCGCATTTCCCGCTATTGACCAGATAAATGTCCATCCACCCGTCACTGTCATAATCCAGAAATGCGCAGCCCGCCCCGGTGGTCTCCGGCAAATATTTTTCCGCCGATTTTCCGCTGGAATGCCGCCAGGAAATGCCACTGGCCGACGCGGGAACTTGTTCGAAAGGGAATTCGCCCGCTGGAAACGCCGCGCTCGCCATCCGCGGACAAGCCCCGGCCAGCGCCCACGCGGCAATCCCTCTGAGCAAATCGCGTCGTGTTGGATTCAGCATGACCTGCAATTTCGGAATTCTTGCCAAAAAAATGCGCTCCGCAGTGTTATTCCTGCTTGGCTTCACCCGGCGGGGAGTTCTGTGTCAACTGACGCTGAATCGCAAATTCTTGCTCTGCTTCTTCTTTTTTGCCGGTCCGGCTCAAGGCCACCGCCAGGTTGTAATGCGCGGCGGGATTCCCTTGTTGCATGCGCACAGCGGCCTCGAGTGGAGGTATCGCTTCTTCGTAATGCTTCAGAGCAACAAGGCAAGCTCCCCAACCGAGGTAGGCTTCCCCGAAATTGGGATCGAGTTTTGCGGCTTGCGAAAATCGAGGAATAGCCTCATCGCATTTCTCGTCGCGCCTGGCGAGTTCGCCGAGAATATACTGCGCACCCGCATTCTTCGGGTCGATCTCCACTTCCTTTAGAAATTCTTGCTTCGCGCGTTCCGTGGCCTCTGGACCTGCATCTGGCTTCGAGAGCAATAGTCTGCCCAGCAAGAAATGAATGCCGGGTGTATTAGGTTCCTTTTCGAGTATGCCTTCGTATTCAAGCTGAGCAGGTTCCCACCGCCCCTGCATTTCGAGCGCTTCCGCGTTCAGCTTGTGAGCAGCAAGTGATTGCGGCGCGGTGCGGCCGAGATCTTGAGCCGTTCGCGTGGATAAATCCGAGTAGGCATGGACAAGCACAAAAAGTACGTCAGGGTCGTGGGCAAACTGTTTATTGAGCAACCGGACAAACTCCGACGCCGAGTCGCGATCGTCCACACTCAGAGAACAGCGGATCCCCACGATCCCTGCCCTTTTTCGGGTTTCCGCTGGGACTTGTCCACTCATGGCACGTTTCAGAGCAGGAATACTTTCTTTGCAGCGACCCTGTTCCGCCAGGGTGACGGCTTTTTCTGCGGATAAACCGGACCCGCCGGCCGCGGCCGGGACTTTCACTTGCTGAGCTAAACTGGCTGAATCGAGCCACAGATAACTAATTGACAGGACCAACAGCGCGGCCTTCCCTAGGTTTCTAGACATTTTGCATCAGGCATTTCTGTTTTCGACGATGCCTCTCTCAAAGTCACCTAAAAAAGAAAAATGAGGCAGACGGGATGTTCGCCTGCCTCATTGTACGTTGTTTGTGTTTAGTAGTAGAGCTTCAGCGCAAGCTGAATATTCCTTGGAGGCTGGGCGGTCGTAATCTGTCCTATTGTAGTTCCAAGGTTCATGTCTGGGGCGTTCAGCTGAACGTGGTTGAATGCATTGATGAAGTCGGTCCGGAATTGCAACCTGAACCGCTCAGTGAGTAGGAAATTCTTATGCAGACTCAAGTCCACGTCGGTGTAGTGCGGGCCTCGGAGTCCTCCAAGTTGCGGGGCGCAATTTCCAAACGTTCCGACAGCCGGTGTGGTGAAGTTCCCGTTGTTGGTGAACCATTGGACGCCGCCGGTCGTTCCCGCGATCGGCGTTTTCGTAATTGCCGGGAGCGAATTGCAATCCGCCCGCGAACCACGAGAGAACGTCCCGGACTCATCACCAACTCCGCTAACGGGTAGGGGGAAACCCGTACGGAAGGAGACGATTGGACTGACCTCCCAACCTCCGATGACCGCGTTCACCACCTTATTATCGCCACCGAATCTCTTGCCCTTGCCAAAGGGTAGCTGATAAATCGCGTAGGCTGACAAGACGTGGGTAGCATCGTAATAGCATGGCGCCCATTCCGATTTGGAATCGTAAACGTTCTGCCAATATGCAGATGCACTCAGGGCATTGACCCAGGCTCCATAGTAACCCGTGCTATCGGACATGCACTTCGAGAAGGTGTACGACACCTGATATTGCAACCCGTTCTTCATCTGCTTCTGAAGTACGGCCTGCAGCGAGTTGTAACCCATGGTGCCATTCGACTGCGTGCCCGAGACGGTAGCACCCAGGCCGTTCTTGGCAGGGTTGCCCAGGACGTTATAGAGCGTTGGGTTCTTGTCAAAGAATGGGCTCGGGGCGGTACACGGTGGAGTCCCGCAAGAGGAATTAGGGAGCAGTACCCTCTGGGCGTAGTCGAATGGCACCATCAAGTGCGTGCCCCTCTGCCCCACATATCCAATTTGAAAGGTAGTGTCACCCCAAAATTGACGTTGAATGGTTAGGTTCCACTGGTCGGCAATCGCCGGCTGCACGTTGGGATCCCAAATGCGTAGGAAGGCTTGGGCATAGCAGGCAAACGCGGGCGCAGCGCAGGATGCCCCACCCGCGGAGCCCACGATGCCGTCCGAGGTATTCGTAGAAGGCAAAGCAGCGTTGTTATAGACAGCGTTAATTTCAGCAGGTGTAAAAGGTGAATTTAACGTTAAACGCAGGTTCGTACCTGTACCTTCCAGGTACGAGGAGATTGTAAACGCCCCGCGCACCACGGTATGGCCGCCAAGCGCTGCGGGAGTCCAGGCGAAACCGATGCGGGGTTGGAAGTCCCTACCGCCATAGAAACCGTTATAAAGCCCTCTGCTGGCGCCGTTCTGGCCCGCTAGATCGACGTTGCCAGTCGCCATGTTGTAATTCGCTTGGCGATTGTTGGTTTCAACCCAAGGCGTGTGAGCCTCGTACCGCAAACCGAGATTTAGCGTTAAGCGATCCGATAGCCGCCACGTATCTTGCGCGTAGATGCCGATGATGTTGCTGGACTGCTCCCAGGTTTGGCCGGTGCTCACTCCACGGCCATATTGAAAGGGCAGACCGAGCACGAAATCCGCGCCGCCATCGCCGGTGCCCGCAACTAGAGAGGTGAAGGACGCGTTCGTGAACCTTCCGTCGAAATCCATAAGCCCAAGCTGGCCATTGTTGCCGGCATAGAAGGTCTTGATTATCTGGCGCCAGAATTGCCCGCCGACTTTTAAATTGTGCCGGCCGTGCGTCCAGGTTACCGCATCTTCGAACTGCCAGACATGGTCGTCGAAGCTTTGCGTTTGTTCCGGGCTTCCCAAGGTAGTGAGGGCTGAGTTGGTAAACTTCAGTTGCAGAAGCCCATCGACAGTTGCAGGGTTGCCATTTCCGATGCCAATGGTGTTGCCAAATTGCCCCACGCTCGGAGCAAAGGCATCGCCACTGTTCAGCGTGATATGGCTCCAACCCATGCGGAAATCATTCACAAGGTTACTGCCAATCATGCGGGTCCAGTCGCCGACGGTGTTGAAGATGGGTGAGGTCGCATAAGAGTTGGGCAGCAGCACCTGAGAGTTCGACGATGGATTATTCTGATAAGCCCTGGTAAAGCGGCCCGAGATGTTGTCTTTGTCGGTGGCCTTGAAGTCTACCTTTATGTCTCCTTGGTTTACATTGAAGGCCGAAGACTTAGTATTCACGGCATTTTGTTGCAGGCTGGTGTTGATGAGTGTCGGATAGAGCGGAGAAGCAAACAACGCGGTAGCTACCGGACTAATCATCGCAGCCGGAATTTGGTTGAACGGGAAGGGGCTGCGAACCGTCGCGGCGGGAGAACTGGGAGTACACACGGCGGTAAAGGATACGCACGGGTTATATAACTGACCCGACTTGGTGCAGACTCCGTTGGTGTCAAAACCGGATTTACAGATAGCGCCAAAGTCCCCGGTGCGCTCAGCGGCGGTAAACATGGTGTTTGCGGTCGACGACGCCGGGATATCAAAACGCTGGCCCTGATAGTCCACGAAGAAGAACAGTTTGTTCTTCAGAACTGGACCACCCAACGTGCCCCCAAACATATTCCAGCGCAGCTTGTCCTTCGGCAGCCCGCCGAAATTATTCGACCAGCTGTTGGCGTTCAATTTGTCGTTGCGGAAAAACTCCCAGATATCGCCATGGAAGCTATTGGTTCCCGATTTGATTGTTGCGTTGACTACTCCGCCCTCGAAATTGCCGAACTCAGCGGGAGCGTTGTTGGTGATGAGGTTGAACTCCTGAATGGCATCCGGCGCTGGTGTATAACCCAGCAGGTTGTCCGATACCTGGTTGTTATCCATGCCGTCGAGCAAGAAATCGTTGGCCTGCTCGCGGTTGCCGTTGATCAGCGGACGGCCACCATAACCACCGGTATTGTTGCCGTTATTGAAGCTGCTCGGATCGGTCGATACGGTGCCCGGCGCAAGAAGCGTCAGTTGCACGTAATTCCGCGAGGCTAGCGGAAGATTGTCGTTGGTCGCGGCATTGATAACGGTATCGACCTGGGTCGATTCTGTTTTCAAAACGGGTGCCGCGCCGACCACTTCGACGGTCTGGGTCACCTGCCCGACTTTCATTTCCACATCGATCCGTGCAACTTGGTTCAATGACAGCGTGAAAGCCGGATACTCCACCGAAGAGAATCCTGGCTTTTCCACTCTTACTTCGTAGCTGCCGACCGGCAGTTGCGAGACATGGTATAGACCACTGTCATTGGTCGTGGCGGTATACACCACTCCTCGTTCCACGGACTTTACGGTAACGACGGCGCCGGCAACCGCTGCTCCACTCGTATCTGTAACCGTCCCGGTCACCGTGGCCGTGACTTCCTGTGCTGACACTTCCTGCCTTCCACACAAAGTGAGCGCCAAAATTGCGATTACCCAGCAAAGCAGCGGCAGTCTGTTCATGAACATCTCCCCAAGAGTTTGCCGCCAGTCGCCGGCACCTCTTGTTCCGAATTTTGAATGGAACGATAAATCAGAAACAAAACACCCCCGGATTACCGATAGCTATATAGCGGTCCTTTATTCTTGTCAACAGAAAAATATTACTTTATAAGAGAAACAGATTGTTTTATAAGAATCCCGTCGCTGCGCCCTATAGCAGGAATGGTCACCCGCCATATAGCACCCTTGGCCTGGGGATTCTCGGTGCTCCCCCATGGGCGTCGATCAGTTGGCGGAGGCTTCCCGTGCTAATAACGAGGTCATAGAATTGGGTCCAACTAACGGTTGAACTTTTCTACCGTCTCTATCGTTTGAGTTTGTGAAGCATGTAGCCCGGTGCCCGACTGGTCGAGGAATTGAAGAATGCAAGCCAAGAAAGCAAATGGAATTCCTGCATATAAAAGGATCCAGGCAGAGATTCGCATCGGCATTGATGCTGGCCAGCTACGCGCTGGAGACGGTGTGCCCTCGGAGAGGGAACTCGCGAGAACTCACGATGTCAGCCTGATGACCGCTCGCCACGCTCTCGCATCACTCGAGCGCGAAGGCTTGGTGGAGCGGCGCCGCGGGGTGGGCACCTTTGTCGCTGCTCCAAAAATTCATTTCAATAAATTGATGAGTTACACCGAACAAATGGGCAGTCGCGGTTTGACTCCCATTTCAAAAGTTCTGTTTACAAAAGTCATCGACAATGAAGAGGAAGCCACCGCGCGATTAGCCCTTCCGCCAAGAAGCCGCGTCTTTAAATTGGAGCGCTTGAGGCATGCTGCCGGCGGCGAACCTTTCGCCCTTGAGACTTGCTATCTTCCCGCTGAACAATTTTCCGGCTTGCAATCCGCCCCGCTTCACAAAGAATCCTTATTCTCCACCTTGCAGCGTGATTATCACGTGGAGCTCAGCTATTCCGACGAAGAGGTGGATGCCACCGCCGCTGACCCGCGAACCGCCGAACTTCTCAGCCTGCCAAAACGCGCCCCGCTGCTGCGCATCCGCCAGGTCATTTATTCAACAAAAGGCATTGTCATTCTCTACGTTCTAGGCCTTTATCGTTCCGATCGACACAACCTCGTGATTCGAAGGTATCGATGACGGAAAACTCTTCGTCGCTGTTAACTTAAACTTCGCTGTAGCTCCTGCCGCAGCGACTCCTTTATTTGCTCCGTCAATTTCTTTCCTCGCGATGTCAGGTAAAACACGTCAATGGCCTTTTGCCCTTCGGTATCGATGAGCGCCACTTCAATGTTGCATTCTTGCTTGGCGATCGACGAGCCCATCTCGTAGAGCAACCCTGGCCTGTCCTGCGTCACAATTTCTAACAATGTGCTGTGCAACGATGACAAATCGTCAAAAGTAATTCGCGTATCCACGGCGATCTTGGGGGCCTTGGCCCTCATGGCGCTGTCCCTGCTTTGCAACAGCGGCTCCAGCGCCGCTTTTCCATTCACGACATCCGCCAAATTTCTGCGGAAGCGCTCGATTTCCCCCGGATTCAATTCCAGCGTCCGATGCAGGTCTACAAATTGAAACGTGTCCAGCACCACCCCCGCTGCGTTCGCAAACGCGTCGGCCTTCACAATATTCATCCCCCAACCCGCCAGCACTCCCGCAATTTTGGCAAAGAGCGCAGGCCGGTCAGCGGTAATCACCGAAAGCGAGAACCCGTGCCGCATCTTCTTCACGTCCGTTTGTATCGGCTCGCCCTTTAACTTCTGGTATAGCGCAAAGTGTTCCGCAATTTCCGCCGCCGAGTGCACCGCGAGATAGCGCCGCGGGAAGCCCTCCAGGAACCGCTCGATTTCGCCTTCCTTCGCGCCGCGCGTTTGCGAACGCACCTGCGCCAGCAGCGACACTTCGGTGGAAGCGTGCAGCCGGTCGCGATCCAGCGTACGGCTGAAGTGATTGGAAGTCGCCGCGAACAATTGCCACAACATTTCCGCTTTCCAGGGAGTTAGAGCCTCCGGGTTCACCGCGTGGATGTCCGCATACGTAAGCAAGGTCAGCCGCTGCAATCGTTCCTGCGTTCCAACCGTCCTGGCAAACATCGTCACCGTGCCCGCATCGAAAATGTCCCGCCGTTGCATGGTCTCGGACATGTCCAGATGGTGCGCGATCAAAAAGTGCACCTCAGCTTTTTCTTCCGCCGTCAGCCCCAGCCTCGTTGCCGCGCTCTCTAACGCCTCCAGACTTCCCGTCACGTGATTTTGCACCGCCATGCCCTTGCCCACATCATGCAGCAGCATCGCCAGTATCAGCAGGTCACGCCGCTCCAGCGTCTTCCATAGCTGCGCAAAGTTTTTGCCCAGCGCGTCGCTGCCGTCCCCCAATTCCTGCAGGTGTTCAATCGTTCGCAGCGAATGCTCATCCACCGTGTAACGGTGATAGTAATCGCGGACCACCAGCGAGTCGATGTGCCCAAATTCCGGCAACATTTCCGTCAACAACCCCAACCTCTGCATCGGCCGCAGCGCCACGCCAGGATAATCCGCGCTCAGAATTTCGCGCAATGTGGCCCACGATATCTCCGTATTCTGCGCCGGCACCTCCGGATGCGTTTGGATATACGCGATGGTGCGTTCCGCCTCCCGGCTTAGCGGCACGCCAGTACTCGCCGCCGCCAAAAAAAGCGAAAACGTGATCGCTCGATCCGATAGCGCTCCGGGAGCCACGATTTCAAGTAGTCCATCGCGCTCGATAAAAGGCCTGATGGTGCTTGTTTCCAATTTCGGAACACGCGCCGCGTTAAAAATACGTTCCCGCAGCGACAACGTGGTGAGCTGCGTTTTTTGTTCCATGTGTCGCAGCAATCGCCGGTTCAATGTGCGCGCTTGCCGAAAATACATGCGCATCCATTCCGCTGCGTCATGTTCCGCGGCGCCTCTTTCAGCAACTTCGGCATCCTTATTCCTGGCCGGGGTACCTGAAATAACCCCCGGAATTCCCAGTGATCGCGCCGCGGCCGCTGCTTGTAGCTCGTACGTCAGTGTGTTGTCGTTCCGTCCATTGCTGTAATGCAAAAAACAGCGAATCTCGCTCATGAAATCGACCGCTTTTCGCACCAGCTCATCTTCCGCGGTGATTGTCGGCCGTGCGTCTTTTTTCTCGCCGCTGATTTGTTGCATCCACACTGTGGCTTGATAATCGCGCAACCCGCCCGGCGACTCCTTCACGTTCGGCTCGAGATGGAAAATCGTGTTCCCGTAACGTGTGAGCCTGTCCTTCGTCAATTTTTGAAGTTGCGCCAACAGAAATGGCCGCGCCTGCTTTTCCGAACCGGGCAGCACCTTGCTGTCCAGCTTCTCAAACAGCGTCTTGTCCCCTGCCAGGAATCGCCGGTCCAGCAAAGCCAGGTGAAACTCTGCGTTATCTTCTTCTATGCGCTTGCATTCATCGATGGTTCTTCCCGCGGAGCTGACCCGAAATCCAATGTCCCACAGCACCCGCGAAAATTCGCTGATCAGCGGGCTGAATTCCGCTTCCGCTTTTTCGTTGCCAAATAAAAATAAAATATCCAGATCGGAGAAAGGA
>DASYJM010000299.1:0-5297 GCA_035996445.1 Candidatus Acidiferrum sp.
ACGAAACTTCATATTTTACGGATATCAATTTGAAGTGCCTTGGACCGACGTGAATCGCGAGGAGCGCCTCAAAAACATGGAGTTAGTCTATTTTTCAAATAACCTGGTCATGATCCTTCATGACCCGGCACAAAGTGTCAATCAATTGAAAGTATTGACCGGCGAAGGTACTAAAAACGAAGCTGCGCTCAAGAGACTCTTTGGTGAAGAAGCGACACGCTCAAACTATGCGCTGCGTTCTAAAATCCTGAATCTTACACCCCGCGATTTACATTTATCTTTCTCAAGGCAAAAAATGGTCTCAAGTTCAGTTCTCCTCGCGCTAAAGCCGATGTGGGCGGGCACTCCACAAAACGGTCTATATTCATTCCAAACCAAATGGCTGCGGGGTTTCCAGGAAGGGAACCCAACGCGAGACAAGACAGTTACGATCGACGCCTTTGATGCATACGACCGCGAAATTGAGCTTTCCATAGGTCGAGCACCAGGTGCCAGCCAAAACGTTACGCAACCCGAACTCAATCGAATTATTTATTCATTGCGCCCGAGTCTCGCGAGTCAAACGGAATAGACTTGAACACTCCAACCTGTGAGGTAGAACGGGGGCAGAGCCGGTTTTTCTCGTGACCACAATTGGGAGAATTTATGCGAGCTATCTTGATGTTCGTAGTCGCGGTGATGACCCCTATTTTCATTGGGGTTAAGTACCCTGTGGCCGGGCATTCAGCCGGCAAAGAATATTTCGGGATTTCACAGCAAGAAGCGGCCGATCTCCCTCTCGCCGAGCGACACTCGCGACCCAAGCTTTCCCTGGAGAGTGCGCTAAAAGCCGCGCAGACTTTCGTTAAGAAACAGCACTCCGATATTTCGTCATATTGGCTGTTCGATGCACGCTTCATTTTGTACGGTGGCAACGACATCCCGGACGCGGAAAAATTTCCCTGCTGGGCCTTTAAGTGGCTGGGCGATAGCAACGGGCGAGCCATTGAAATTGTGGTCTCAATGGACGGAGAGCCGATGGAACGCCCAAGCTTGTAGTGCCCATCCGTCTCAACTCCTGAGTAGCCGCTTTACCGGACAAGTCCGTTTGCGCCGATTCCATATGTCCAGTTCATGCATTAATCAGAGTGCACCCGGGATAAACCGGCGTGTTGCAGAGAATGAAAGAGTCCTACACAGAATGACACGTGGAGATAGCCACCGATGGTACATACAATCGTGGACGGAGCGTTTCGGCAAACCAATTTGACCAACGAATCTTCCGAGTATCTAGGCAAGCGCGAGGAGCTTCGCCTCGCCGAAATCGAGCTCATGCGCCAGCGCGAACGCGTCGCTGAGCTGCGCCGCCATCTTCCGCAGGGCGCTCCTATTCAGGACTATCAGTTTGAAGAAGGCCCGCGCGATCTGAACATTGGTGACGCGCCCCTGCACACCGTCCGCCTCAGCGAACTCTTCACCAAACCCAATCGCTCCCTCATCATCTATCACTTCATGTACGGAAAGCGGCAGACCAAAGCTTGCCCGATGTGCACTGCCTGGCTCGACGGCGTCAACGGCGTGGCCCATCACCTCGCTCAGAATCTCGATTTCGCAGTCATCGCCGCCGCTGATGTCCCCACTTTACGCGCCCACGCTCGCGCGCGCGGCTGGGACAAGCTGCGGCTCGTTAGCGCCGGGAACAGCACCTTCAAATACGACTTAGGCAGCGAAGACCGCGAAGGGCTTCAGGACTCCACCGTTTCCGTTTTCACCCGTGACGCCGAGGGCACCCTGCGCCACTTCTACACGGCGCATCCTCGGATGGCCCCCGAGGTCCCCGAGCGCGGCATCGACCTGCTCGCTCCCATCTGGCACTTCATGGACCTCACTCCGCAAGGCCGCGGCAACTGGTACGCCAACCTGGCCTACGGCACAAAAGTCCAGGCCGCCTCCACGTAGGTCATCTTTAGGGGCGTGGAGCATATTCTCCACCATCGGTATCGTTACCGGAGAAGTAGCTCGTCCAAATGTGGATTAAGGCTTTGGTTGATGCGCGGATGCGCTCGCGCCGATTCTTCGCCTATATACGAACTAGCGCCGCCTTACAGCACAAGCGGCAAGCTTGCAGAGATCACGTGAATTTTTGCGCCGAGTTTCGCGCGACAATTTGTTATTCTGCGTCGCGTGACACGTCCATTTCTGATTGATACCGATACAGCTTCCGATGACGCAGTTGCGTTGATCATGGCGTTGCGCTCTCCCCAAATTCAAGTTCTGGCCATCACCACGGTTGCGGGAAACGTGGATGTCCATCAAGCCAGCCGTAATGCGATCTATACGGCGGAGCTTTGCGATTCGAAAGTGCCGGTGTTTGCAGGCGCGGAACAACCACTAAAGCGCGCGCATGTAAGCGCGGCCTGGTTTCACGGACGCGATGGCCTAGGCGATCACGACTACCCGCGGCCACGCCGCGCTCCGGAAAGACAGAGCGCTCCCGATGCCATCATCGACACAATTGAAACTCACCCAGGCCTAGAAATGGTCACGCTAGGCCCGCTTACGAATGTCGCGCTCGCCTTGCAAAAGAAGCCGGGCATCGCCGCGAAAGTGAGTCGTTGTGTGGTCATGGGCGGCGCGCCCTGCTGCGAAGGCAACGTCACTCCCGCGGCCGAATACAACATCTGGTGCGATCCGGAAGCGGCGCGCATCGTGCTGAGAAGCGGCCTTCCCATTGAACTTGTTGGTTGGCACCTATGCCGAGGCGAAGCAGTACTGAATCCATCCGACATTCAGCAAGTTCTAAGTTTCGGCACACGCGTCGCCAAGTTTGCCATGGAGTGCAACAGCCGCGCGCAAGAGGCTTTCCTCGAACAAGCTGGCGAACACGGGATATCTCTGCCAGACCCTGTCGCCATGGCCGTCGCGTTGGATGCGTCTATCGTCACTTCGCAGTCGGAGCATTTCGTGGACGTCGAAACGGAGAGCGAACTCACCCGCGGCATGACCGTGGTGGACCGTCTAAACGTCGCGGATGACGACCGCAACCGCGATGTCTGGGCCTCACGTCTCGCCGCAGGACGCAAAGCGAAGGTCTTCTGGACAATCGACAACGTCCGTTGGAAACAAGCTCTCTACGCCACGCTGAGTTAGGGCTGCAACTGACGGCCCCCTGCGAAGTTCTTTGCGCTTCGATTGAGACCGGCCTTCTCATGGAAGGAGTTATCGTCTCAAGACCTATCCGCTTCAACCGGATGGGAGCCGGTTTCTTCATCGCGGAATAGCGGATGTGGAGTGAATGAGCCAGGAGGCTCTTGTTCGAATCTCATCACTTCTGAGGGTTTATAGACGTATTCTTTGCCGCACGCATCGCATCGGACTGTGAAGCGACAATCAATGGCAGGGCGAGGTGCCATCGCATCGGTCTCGGCAAGTGGGATCCTGTGTCGGAAAAATAGATTCTGCCGAAGGTGGAACCAATGGTTTTTGCAATGCACGACCCAACAGTAACGGCTATCCTTCCACATACGAACGGCCTCCTAGCGGTAACAGGGGCGGGAATTTCAGTTGCGTGAATCATATCAAATTGAGTACAACGATTTTCAGAAGAGCTCTGACGATAGGGCGTAGGCGTCACGCCTCGCCACCGTCCGGAATAAGCGCATTCGCTTGGCCTTGAGGAATTGATTGCCGTGCCCGCGTCTAGTCATTCAACAATTCATGCCGTCCTTGTCCCTAACGGCAACTCCTGGTTGACGCGTAATCGGAACCTTGATTCCACATGGCGTTTATCAGGCGCTTCTCGCGATGCTCCGTGGTAAACTCCTCACTAAAGGTCCCCATTCAGATCCTCTGACCTGGGCAGATCATCTGAAATACCTCCCGCTTAGCCCCACGAAAGGGGGCCTAGCAATGGATTTCCAATTTCTCCTCGATGAGATCGTGCATCAGCACACGCCTTGAGAACTTTGCAGAGGAACACTATGGCATCCAATAGTGCTCAACCGGCGAGTACCGCTGCAGCGGAGCTACAACGGCGCGTCAATGAGCGCTTTGGCGTGCTTCCGAATTTCTTCCGGCTTTCGCCCGAGACTCCCGAGATCACCGAAAAACTGTGGGGATTTGCCCAAGCAGCCTATCTCGATAACCCCCTGCCCTCTGTTTTTAAGGAACGACTTTTCGTCCATCTCTCCCGTTTTTGCGCAGTCCGCTACTGCATCGCCCGGCACACCGGGTTCCTAATTGGCCTTGGTCGGCCGTCTGGCGATAAGGACGCCCGCCCTGAAGGGGTTGCGGACGTGGTCAAATTGTTGAGGCGGCCCCTTCCACGCGGGACTGAACTAAACGCACGCCTTTCGCTTTGCTCGACATGCCCCACGCCTCTTACTGACATGCCGACGGCGGACACGCTGATGGAAGATGCGCTTTTCGCTCTTGCCAGTCATGTGTTTTTGCAGACGGCGGACGCCCCAATATGCCTCGATGCCCTGGAACGATTGCTCGGAACCGTTCGACTTCAGTACTTGCTGCTTTTCCTGGCATTCGTTCGGGCAGCGCACTACTGGACGAGGGTCCATCCTGAAATCCAGTTTGAGGATGACATCAAGCAACTTCTTGCGACGCATGAAGCGCTAGCTAGCTGCATTCTTGACGATCCGGAAGCCAGCACAGACAGGATCACCCAATCCATTTTGGACGAGCTTCCCGCATTGCGCCTCAAAGCCGATAAGGCGATCGGCTTGCTTGCCTCAATCGTAGATTCTTCCGATGATGCGATTGTCAGCAAAACTTTAGGGGGCGTCATCACCAGTTGGAACGCAGGTGCCGAGCGACTCTTTGGATACACAGCCAAAGAAGCCATAGGCCAGCATATCTCGCTGATCATTCCCCGCGATCGCCTGGATGAGGAAACAAGCATCCTTGCGCGACTGCGCCAAGGCGAGCGAATCGATCATTTCGACACCATTCGCGTGCGAAAAGATGGCACTGTGCTTGATGTTTCACTGTCGATTTCCCCTGTGAGGGACTCCGCAGGCAAAATCACCGGTGCTTCGAAAATAGCCCGTGATATCACGGGGCGTAAGCGCGTCGAGCGTGAATTGCACGAGAGCGAACAACGTTTTCGCGAACTTGCTGATGCGCTCGATACTCAAGTGCAATTTCGAACCCAAGAGTTGCGAACGCGTAACGCTGAGATCCTTCAGCAGGCGGATCAGCTGCGAGACCTTTCAGGAAGATTGATGCTTGCTCAGGACGAGGAACGTCGGCGCATTGCACGTGATCTGCACGACAGCGCTGGTCAGCATCTAGCTGCACTGGGG
>DASYJM010000300.1:0-16425 GCA_035996445.1 Candidatus Acidiferrum sp.
TGCAGCCAACTTTCATTTCCGAGGAAATGCCCACCGCTCTTCTGAGTAACGCGGCAAAAGCTCATCAAATATTCGGACGTCCGACGGTAACACCGGAGCAAATGATCGACTGGACCTCCGCCTGGATTTCGACCGGCGGCCCGCGACTGAACAAGCCAACGCATTTCGAAGTGCGCGACGGGAAATTTTGATGTCGCTTCGCGCTCAACTTCTTTCTGGCCTGGTGATCCCTGCGCACCCGCTGGCGCTGAATCGCGACCGGAAACTAGACGAGCGCAGACAACGCGCATTGACGCGTTACTATTTGGCAGCGGGCGCGGGCGGATTGGCCATCGGCGTTCACACCACGCAGTTTGCGATTCGTGATTCCAAGATTGGACTTTTTGAACCCGTCTTGAAGATTGCCCTGGAGGAAATGCGCGAGCGCAATGTTGTGAAGATTGCCGGCGTCTGCGGAAAACTTAAGCAAGCCGTTAGGGAAGCAGAGACCGCGGCCCAGCTTGGCTACGACGCTGTGCTTTTAAGTCTCGCCGCGCTTGCCGACGCATCTGTCGCAGAGCTAATCGAGCACTCGCGTTCCATTGCCTCGATAATTCCTATCATCGGATTTTACCTGCAGCCCAGCGTCGGTGGCCGCATTCTTCCCTACGCCTTCTGGCGTGAATTCTGTGAAATCGAAAACGTGGTAGCCATCAAGGTGGCGCCATTCAATCGCTATAAAACCCTCGAAGTAATACGCGCCTTCGCTGAATCTGGCCGCACTGAGCAGATCGCCTTGTATACCGGCAATGACGATAATATTTTGCTCGACTTGCTTACTACCTATGAGTTCGGCAACCAACGCATTCGTTTTTCCGGCGGCTTGTTGGGCCATTGGGCGGTATGGACAAAGAAGGCTGTCGCTCATCTCGGCGCCGCTAGGCTGCAGGTCAGGAATATTTCGTCCGATCTGCTAACGCTTGCGCAACAAATCACCGACGCAAATGCGGCGCTGTTTGATCCTGCCCACAATTTTCAAGGTTGCATTCCGGGCATTCATGAAATCCTGCGAAGGCAAGGTTTTCTCGAAGGGCGCTGGTGTCTCGATCCGCACGAAGATTTGTCGCCCGGTCAGGCAGAGGAGATTGAGCGCGTCTGCAAGCTCTATCATCACCTGCAGGATGACGAATTCGTTCACGCACATCTGGACGAGTGGATGCGTTAACAATGTTTTGTAAGTTCAGTACTCACACGTTCCCCGGTGCGACAAGCCCCATAAATCGCTTGCACAAGAGCTAGGCTGCGGCGCCCTTCCTGTCCATCGCATTGGGGTTTCGTATTCGTCCGAATAGCTCGCAGGAAGTCTTCCAGAATAGCTTGATGTCCTCGCGCATCGCTCACTATCGGTGAAGACGAACTTGGATTCTTGTCGGCTTCCGAACGTTTCAGTAAATCCGGCGCCGGATTTTTTACGTCAGCACCCAGCAATCGATCCTGCTCGATGATAAGCGTGCCTTCTGAACCGGTAAGCTCGAGTCTGCGCGGGTAGCCCGGAAATACCGAAGTGGTTGCCTGTAATACGCCAAGCGCTCCGTTGGCAAATTCCAGCATCGCAATCAGCGTGTCCTCGGTCTCGATGGCATGCCACGCGGTCTTGCATATCGCTTGAACAGCTTTCACCTCACCGAATATCCATAGCATGAGATCAAGCGTGTGTACCGCTTGATTGATCAATGCGCCGCCGCCGTCGAGGGCCCACGTCCCTCGCCATCGCGAGTTGGAATAGTAATCTGGCGGACGGTACCATTTCACTCGCGCATCCACGAGAATCGGACTGCCCAGGACACCCGCATCCACGGCGTTTTTGACCGTCAAAATGTCCGGCTTGCAACGATCCTGAAAAAAAACTCCAAGCTGCACCTGAGCTTTTCGTGCTTCAGCGATAAGCGCATCAGCCCGCTCGAGCGTAATGTCGATGGGCTTTTCCGTAAGCACGTGCAGGCCGCGCCGCACCGCTGCTATTCCCTGCTCGGCGTGAAGCCCTGACGGGCTGCCTATGGCCACGAGCTCCATTGGCCGATGAGCAAGAAAGTCATTGAAGTTGCAGAACGGTTTTCCACCGTATTCGCGGCACAAGTGGCTAGCTTTCTCCGCATTGGTGCCGAAGATGGCGGCAATTTCAACATCTGGAATCGCGCGGGCAGCCCGCGCGTGTGTCTCGCTGATGTTTCCGCCGCCTATTAGTCCAATATGGGTAGTCATTTGCGAAGGCCAAAACGTAAGAGCAATACCATAACATTGCAACCCGGCGACACTTTAGGATTTGGACAAAGAGCGAGCGCTTCAATTACACTCCAGGCCTTGCGCGTGAGGCTCGCCGATAAACGGAAATAGACAGGGACGGCGCGAATTTGTCACAGAGAGACTCCAAATGACCGATACAGCCAGCGAAATGAACCGCAGAACATTTCTGAACAATACCGTCAAAGTGCTTGGCGGCAGCGCGGCGCTGGGCACCAACGCTTTGTCCTACGGCCGGATCACCGGCTCGAATGATCGCATTTCCATCGGGCACATCGGCATTGGCAGTCGCGGCACTGAGCTCGATAACATTGCTTCGCGATTGAAACAAAGTCACAACATTGAGATGACCGCAGTCTGTGATCTGTGGTCTGTCAATCGCGACAGGGCACAAGCAATAAACGAAAAGTTCTACGGCAAGGCGCCTCGCTCCTTCAAAGAGCCGATGGAATTACTCAATGCTCCAAACGTAGACGCAGTGATCATTTCCACGCCCGAGCATTCTCACTCACCACTTCTTAAATTGGCTGCCGACGCAGATAAAGATGTTTATGTCGAAAAACCCATGGGCAATGTCTTGTCCGAAATTAAAGCGGCTCGTGACGCGGTGCTTGAGCGCAAGTTGATCGTGCAGGTAGGAACGCAGCATCGCAGCGAACCTTATCCCAGACTCGCGCGAGAAACGATACAGAGTGGCGCTCTCGGCGATGTCAGCAAGATCGAAATTGAATGGAATTATCACGGACCGCGATGGCGTGGGCGCACCGAGGTGGCGCAGATTCGCGAATCGGACACCGATTGGAATTCGTGGCTCATGACCAAGCCGCACCGGCCGTTCGATCCGCGCCTGTACTTTGAATTTCGCCTCTATCGCGAGTTTTCCGCCGGCATCGCGGATCAATGGATGAGTCACGGCATCGATCTGGTGCACTACTTCATGCAAGATCATTTCCCGCACTCGGCCGTAGCGCATGGCGGAATTTTCGCCTGGCGCGATGGACGCGAAAATCCCGACACCTTCCAGGCCCTATTCGAATATCCAAAAGGTTTTTTGGTCAGCTACACCACCAGCTTTGGAAACGACTCGCCAGGATCAACCCGTTACATGGGCAAAAAAGCCACCTTGGTGAATTTCGGCGGCGAAGGCAGCCCGCGATATCAACTCGTCGAAGAAAAAGGCAATCACGAAGACGATCCCGACATTGAAAAACAGCGCTCGGAAAAATATTTGCTATTGCCGGGCCAGAAAGATTTGCCGCCCATGGGCATCGATGACATGTCCGTCGAGCACATGGCCAATTGGATCGAGTGCGTTCGCAGCAGGCAACAGCCAATCGCAACGGTGCACGATGGTTTCGCGCAATCGGTCGCATGCATGATGGCGACGGAAGCGTACTGGACCGGAACAAAACAATTCTGGGACTCGAAGGCCGAGGCCATCACCGACAAGACCACGGAAGCGGTCTAGATTTGCGACGCGCGTGCAGAAAAAACTTAAGAATGGACATGAACTCGTACAGAAGTTAAGCCAACCGAAGTAAATAGGCAGAAGTCAACCATTAAGCCGCAGTTCTTCCGCCAGATGTTCGCTGGCTCGTATGGTTAGCGCCATGATGGTCAACGTGATCGACTTCTCCGGATGCGAAACGAACGCCGCCGCGTCCACCACCAGAAGATTTTTTATATCGTGGCAGCGGTTCCATCCATCTAGCACTGACTTTTTGGGATCGTCTCCCATGCGTGCGCCGCCGGCTTCATGCGTCACACTACCCATCGGATAGGGGTTTCGTTTTTCATAGGGCAGCAACTCCGCACCGGAAGCTCGCAAAATTTCTTCCATCTGTCCATACATTTCATCGCGTAGCGCAAACGCGTTGTCGTATTCCGCATTCGTATGAAAACGCACTTGCGGAATCCCGAATCGATCGGTCAAGCCATCGGGATCAATCTCCACGAAATTCCATTCGAACGGGAGGCCCTCTCCATATCCGCCGATATTCACCGCCGCCGGATACAATTCCTTGATTCGTTTCTTGTACGCTGAACCAAACCCAGGAAGCTCCGCTCCGGGCCCCGGCCCCATACTGCATCCCGTTTCCACCGTGAAACGGTATCCTCGCAAAAATTTATCGCTCTTCTTCGCGTAATTGAAACGCGGAATATAAAGACTGTTTGCGCCAGGCCCATCATCATTCGTTGACGGTCTTCCAGCCAATTCCGGAAAAAATCCTGAAAGCTGATTGAACGCCACATGCTCCATCAAGTAGCGCCCAAGCGTTCCGCTCGAGTTGCCTAGCCCTTGCGGAAATTCCCGATTGCGCGAATTAAACAAGATGCGCAGCGACTCAACCATCGAGGCGCCCAAAACCACGGCTTTGCCAACAACCTCATACTCCTGATTGTCGGTCGTGTCGATAAACGAAACGCCGCGTGCTTTCCCGCTATTGCGATCCATCAAGACCCGGTTCACCACCGCGTTAGTGCGCAGCGCGAAATTCGGCATCTTCTGCATTTTGGGGAATAACACTTCGAGCGTGCTGAAACGGGAGGCGGTGTCGCATCCAAAGTTGCAAGCGCCGCAATAATGGCACGCCAGCCGGTTATCGTAAGGCTTGCTTAGCACTGCCAGCGGCATGGACACCGTTTTCATGCCTAGCTTTGCCGCGCCTTTTTTTATCAGCAATTCGCCGCAGCGCGCGTTGAAAGCCGGCAGCGCGTTTCTACTGGCCGGCGAATTGTAAAGCGCCTCTCCACCTCCCGACATTCCGATCAGTGCTTCTGTCTTGTCGTAATAGGGCTCCAGATCCTCATACGTGATGGGCCAATCTTCGCCAAACCCGTCTTGCATGCTTTTTGGTTTGAAATCCAGCGGGCCGAATCTTCCGGACTCTCTTCCCCACACCAATGTCCGGCCGCCCACAGCACGCAATCGCGTCCAGGTGAATTTGGCTCCCGGTGCCAAAGCGTAAGGATCATCGTGTGGAATGGTGTAAAGTTGATCCGTCCACTCATTAATTTTCCATTCCATGCCCTGAGGCAGCTTCCCGTATTGCCCGGGTTTTCCGTGGCCGCGGTACCGCCAACGGTAGGTTGGTTTGTGATTGTGAAAATCTTTGTGCGGTTCAATCATGCGGCCAGCTTCGAGGCACAGCACTTTCAAACCCTTGGTGGCAAGGGTGTACGCAGCCACTCCGCCCGAAGCGCCCGAGCCGACCACGATCACGTCGTAAATAGTTTGTGTCGCCAAACTAACTTTCTGCCCTCGCTTGCCCGTTAGTGATGTTCTGAATGCGTACAACCCGGAAAGTCCGGCATGTAATTCATTCCTTGGTAATCCAGTACATCGATCAATCCGATCTTCGAAGTGTAAAAGCCCTCCACTGTCATGTCCTTTGCGACAGAAAAGAATGCAAAACCTTCATGCTTCACATTTGGATCTCGTTCCGGCGCGCTCATATCTGTTAGCAACTTGACGCGATCCGCTTCGTCGGCTTCGCGAAACGATTTGTTGAATTGTTTTTGACTTTCACGCCCCAGAAAGGCCAGCCCATCGATCCATTTCCGTTGCAACAGAGGCTCGAACTCGGCCGCAGCAAAAACAACGAAATCAATGTAATTGGCGACCTGCGCTTCTTTTGCTCCCGGCGCATCATCGGTAGGAATGATCATCGCAGCCAGAATCTCAACGGTGCGAAATTCGTCTGGATTAAAAAATTGGGGAGAATACGTCGCAACCGCCTCTGGTTCCTGAATTTCATGATGCATACCCGAAATGTTTACCGGTGCGCGGTGGCCATCGCCCCGGACCAACTGCATCGGCAGCCAGGATGCGAGGAATTCTCGTCCGGCCGCGCTTACGGTTAACAGCCCCAGGTATTTAAGTGCATTCCTTCTAGAAACTCGGCCTTCATCCATCCCTTGTTAACCCACCCGTTGCACAGCATTGCTAGCATACCCGGAAGATACCATCAAACTCAGCCCGTCGCGATCTTACGCGGCAATCCGTGATGTATTCCTCACAACTCTCACCGAGCCTGCAAATCCTGCTCTTGACACCAATTATAATAGCAAGTAAAAGTAACTAATCGAAAGTACTCGAAAGTCCGCAAAAGTTGGCCTATCTGGGGGTGAGCCGCATGAAATCTGTCCCGCAAGACATTTTTTCTTCGCGGATCGTGGCATGGGCGCTGTTGACGCTGATATGTTCCCTGCCATTACGTGCGCAATCCACTTATACCGGAAAATTATCCGGCGAAGTGACGGATCCGTCAGGCGCGGTAATAGCCGGAGCCAAAGTCACCCTGACGGATCAGGCTACCAGCGTTCAGACATCGGTAACTACGGATTCTAGGGGCGTGTACGTATTGACCGGTTTGCGCCCCGCAACGTACATGATTTTAATTGAGGCACCAAACCTCGGGTCGGTCGAAAGAAAAGATATCGTTCTCGCTGTCAGTCAGGAAGCGAACCTCAACTTCACGCTGTCCCCCAGTTCAGTCAGCAGCAGCGTCACGGTGACGGAGCAAGCGCCTCTCCTGGATACCGGAAACGCCACCTTGGGAACGGATGTCACCAACGAATACGTCCGGGATATTCCGCTACCGGATCGCAGTTTTTTCGGTCTCGTATTTCTTGCCGGTGGCGTCACGGAAGCAGCAGGTTCAGGAATTCAAGATTCTTATCCGTCAGGAACAAACTTCGTATCTAACGGGCAGCGCAACGCAACCGCGGAAGTGCGCTTGGACGGCGCCCTGACCAGCGCTCCTGAACAAGGCGAGGGCGGGACCACAAATGTGTATTACCAGCCCTCCGTCGAAATCGTTCAAGAATTTAAAGTGGCGAATAACAGTTTCTCCGCCGAGTACGGAAACAATGGCGGCACGGTCGTTAATCTGGTTCTGAAAGAAGGCGGCAATAAATTTCACGGAAGTGGCTGGTGGTTTGGTCAGCGAGCAGCCCTGGACGCCAATGACTTTTTTAATAACGCCGCAGGCGTTCCCAAGGCTGATCACTTGCGTGACCAGTACGGTTTTGCGCTGGGTGGGCCTATCCGCAAAGGAAAAACATTTTTCTTCGTGGACCTCGAGAAAGTCCGTGTGCAAGACGCTGTGAACATGTCCGGGAATGTGCCTACCACGGACGAACGGCTCGGCAATTTTTCGGCCAACCCCACGTCAATTTATAACCCTTCGAACTGCCTAATGCTGGATCCCTCAACAAACACTTGCAGCCAACGTGCCCAATACGTAGGCGACGCCTCCAACGTGGACTCCTCAGGTAATTCGCTGGCGGGCGTGCCGAACGTAATTCCAACAAGCCAAATCAATTCCATCGGTCAAGCAATCCTTAATCTTTATCCGCAGCCAAACGTCAGCGGAAATCCGAATTTTAACTTCCGTCGCTCCACCATCGCCTCCAGCAGCGGCTACCAGTACGACATCAAAGTGGATCAGCACTTTAACGATAAAGTGCATCTCTCCGGGCGTTACAGTCATTTGTACTCAGATTTTTCAACGCCATTTATTTTGGCGGATGGTAACGACGCTCAGGGAAACACCATTAACGACGGACTAGCGGGGACCACGGTGGTGAGCAACGCCGGATTGGAACTGGATTACTCTGTAACGCCAACCACGCTTTGGACCAGCAGGCTGGCGATAGATCGAGTCACGTCGCCGGGTCGTAGCGTAGGTCCCAGCCTTACATCGGTGGGATTTCCCTCCATCCTGCAACAAGCTAATAGCTTGAATCGCATGCCCGTCATTCAGATGGACTTCAGTGGCACCGCCAACCAACTTTCGCTTTTTAATCAGTGCTGCAGCGATACATTCTTCGCGCACAGCTTGTATTCTTATTCCTCCTCAGTTTCGTGGCTTCACGGGCGGCACACTTTTACGAGTGGATTTGAACAGCGGCAATTCTTCAATAATTTTGGACAACCCAACTATCCGACGGGATTTTTTTATTTTCCGCAGACGGTTACGGCCGTATCGCCGACCGATACGTCCTCGGGAAATTCTTTTGCGGACGTGCTGATCGGGTATGGCGACCCGTCAAGCTTCATAAACATCCAGCCTAAGGTGGCCGACAAATCGTGGGAGACCGCATTCTATTTCCAGGACGATTACAAGCTCAGCTCTAAACTGACGCTAAATCTAGGACTGCGCTATGAATGGAGCACGCCCTATACGGAACGCTTCAATCATCAGCAATACAGCGATTTCTCGGGGGATACGGGAGTCGCGATCTCCCTCTTGCCTGGCGAGGCGTCCACGGAACTCAAAGGCACGACGCTTTTCCCCGGGCAGGGCGGGCTTGGCCGCCATCTCCCGACAGACTGGAAAAATGTAGCGCCCCGCCTGGGTTTTGCTTACGCGCTCAATTCAAAAACGGTTTTTCGCGGCGGCGCGGGAATCTACTACGGCCTGAACCCGGCGACCAATTTTCAATATACGGGAACTGCCTTCAGCAGCTCGGGCAACATTTTTTTCACTCAGGACGGCTTCAATACCCAATTCGCGACCTTCTCGAATCCGTTTCCAAATGGTCTACCGCAACCGGAGGGCATGACTTACGGACAGAATCCGAATTGGGGATTTTCAAATTCAAATAATTTAGGAACGGAACAGGCGCGCAACGCAAATATCTATCAGTGGAATATTGGAATACAACGGCTATTGCTTTCGGATATTACCGTCGGCATCGATTACTCCGCCAACCGCAGCAATCATTTACCGTGGGGTGGAGACAACATCACCACCACGCGGAATAGAAACTTTCTTCCTTCGGATTTGCGGGCACAGACTTCAGCACAGCAACACGCTCTTGATCCCAATTGCGATGTGGACGGCTGCGTAACTGCCTATTTGAACCAGCTCGTCGATAATCCGTTTCAACATCTGTTTGTCCAGGTTTCGGGGCAACCCGCGCCTATCTTTAATCAACCGTCGTCTTTGTACACCCAAGCACAAATCCCGCTGGTCAATCTTTTACGGCCGTATCCGCAATTTAACGGCAGCTTCACGGGTCTGCCGAATCTTGGCGCTAATTCCTTTTACAATTCCTTGCAAGTGCGCTTTCAAAAACGCGCCAGTCATTACATCAGCTTTGAAGGTAACTATACTTTTTCAAAGTCCACGGATGATTCCTCGGCAGGCTTTAATGCCTTCGTGGGAACTTTGAATGCTGGAAATGTGCAGCAGCTCGACCGCTTGACGCTTGAGCACGGTATCAGCGCTAACGATGCAACGCACCGATTTGTCTTGGCTGCGGTTTTGCAGGTGCCGGTCGGCCGCGGTCGGTGGATCGGTCGGGACATGAATCGTTTTCTGAGCGGCGTGATTGGAGGTTGGGGCGCGTCCATGGTCATCACTCGCCAGAGTGGGCAGCCACTTGCCTTCTCAACGGTAGGCACCTCGAACGGATTATTCCTGGACGGCAATCAGCGGCCCGACATTTTGTGTAATCAGCTTTCCAGCGGCATCAGTTACCACCAGGCTGCCGCGAACGGATTGAACGGCACCGGAAATTCCTCGGTGTTCAACATAAATTGTTTTGGCTATCCAGGGGACGAAGTGCCGGGCAATGCGCCGAGATACATTGCGACACTGCGCACCGATGGCATACGCAACTCCGATGTCTCGTTCAGCAAGGAGTTTGCCATCCGCGACAGTATGAGGCTGCAAGTGCGCGCCGAGTTCTTCAACTTCACGAACACGATTCGATTCGCACCTCCCAACACTTCGGTATCCACGGACCCGACCAACCCAGGTTCATTTGGCGCGGTGACCTCCAGCGCGAACTCACCAAGACACACTCAATTCGGGTTGCGTATCGAATTCTAGGACGGTGATCGAATGAAAATCTGGACCATCGCCACGTTTTACTGTGCGGTTTTGTCCGCCGTCGCCCAGGCCAGCAGCCCGGAACAAAGCTGGCTGCACTTTACGCGTATCGGCGCCTATGGGCTGCGCTCTGACAACGCGGCAGCCATTGTGAAAGATGCGCAGGCCAGCGATGTTTTTGGCATCGAGGTGGACAATGACATCACCGGGCGCTACGAAAGTTTCCTCGACCCTACCGACAAATTGCAAGCGATTCGCGCCGTTGCGGACCAAGCGCACAGAGCCGGCAACAAAAGTTTCGTGTACATTGCCGGGACGGAATGCATTACTGCACATGCTGACAAATCTCAACACAGCGTTTTAAAAGACCACCCGGATTGGTTGCAACGAAAGGTCACCGGCGAGCCCGCTGTATTTACTTCCGGTGCCGCCTTTTGGATCAGGTCAGGTGATGAGGATGTGTGGATCAGCCCATACGCCGTAGAATGGCGGAAAACTTACATGCAGCGCGTGCGCGAAATTGCCGCAACCGGGATTGACGGAATCTACGTGGATATTCCCTATTGGATGACCCACTTCGATGGCTGGGAAAATACTTGGGCAAGTTTCGATGAATATACCGTAAGTGCTTTTCGGCGCAGCACCGGCCTGGACGCTCGCCACGACCTGAAGTTAGGTGACTTCGCGGATGTTCATTTTCGCAAATGGATTGATTTCAGAATTTCTACGCTGACGGATTTCGTAAGCGAGATCGGCCATACAGCGCGAAGTGTTAACCCCAGCATCGCCATCATTCCAGAAATCTATCCAGGCATCGAAGAAGAAGCAGTTCGCGTGGGCGCGGATGTATACGAAATGTACGGGGTGGCGGATGCGGTCGCTCACGAATATGAATTTGGGAGCGGCGATCATATGGCTTCGTCGCGCTCGCAATTGGATTGGTTTCTCTATCAGGCCGGGATGCTCTCTTTTAGAGCCTTTGCGCAAGGCAAGCCCACGTGGTTGCTCAATTATTCATGGGACGGTGACAAACAAGTTGAGCCCAGCGATGCCATGAAGAATCTGGCTATGTCGGAGATCATGGCCGGTGTAAATGTGTGGGACGCACCGGGACATTCCATGGCCGGTTCCAATGATATCCGCACGCGCACTCAGATTTTCAAGTGGATCGCGCAGCACGAGAAAACTTTTTATTCTCCACGCAGCCCTGTTAGTCCTGTAGGCGTATATTTTTCGCCGAAGAGCAGAAATTACGACAGCGCAGGCTTTTTGCCGTCGTATCGCGGTACATTGTTGCTGCTGTTACAAAAACATGTGGAAGTGCAGATTGTTACACGGCATACAATTGCGGTCTTTCGAGGACACGTTCTCGTTCTCCCGGATGTAAGTGTTCTCAACGACGAGGAGCGCTCGTCCCTGCGGGAATTCTTGTCAAAAGGAGGACATCTCGTCATCACCGGAACTGATGCCAGCGGATTAGGCGACGCAACAGGAATCGTTCGCTTCAGGGAATGTCCCGCGAAATCTTACCTTGAACATGCGCAGAAGGATTTTGCTGCCTCATCGCAAATCGTTCCTGCCGAATTTTTGGCTAGTGTCGATACCAAGCCGCAAATGTCCGTTGAAGCTCCCCCAACAGTAGCCGCACACATCGCTGTTGTGAATGGAAGGCCCACTATTTTCTTCGCTAACTTTACTGGCCTGGTGCCGCACAAGATTGCTGTGCCCGCGCCGCAAGCTGGAGTGCGAATCTCAACGCCTGCTGCGGACCGCAGGACTCTTCAGGTTCTTCCCTTCCTAGGAGAAACACAAGCCGTCCATGGTCAACTCGTCGGAGGTCGGCGGGTCTTTACTCTGCCCACGCTGGAACGCGGAGCCGTCGCATGGTTTGAGGATGCAGAATCGTTTAACTAAGGCTTTGCGTTAGAGCTTCACGATCGCAGCCAAGGGAAATGTGAATATTTCGAAAGGAAAACGAAAAGGCCTCGAAGCGATCGCCGATAGGCGGGGTGTCATCGCCGCCCTCGCAATTGACCAGCGCAGCGCATTGCGCAAACTCTTTGCCGCAGCCACCGGCATCGCCGCCGACCAAATTCCCCGCGAACTTCTTGAACAATTTAAGGAGGCGGTCAGCCGCATTTTAACGCCTCAGGCTAGTGCTATTCTGCTCGATCCGGAAATTGGCCTTTCAGCCGCTAGACAGCGCGCAAAGAACGTTGGCCTCCTTCTCGCGTATGAACAAACGGGCTACGACAGATCCGTAGCCGGCAGGCTTCCACGGCTTTTAAATGGCTGGTCGGTACAAACACTGGTGACTGCCGGCGCCGATGGAATAAAGACATTACTCTATTATTCGCCATTCAGCGCGCCAGGCATCAACGATGTGAAGAAAGATTGGGTACAGCGTGTAGGCGAAGAGTGTGCCGCGCAGGACGTGCCATACTTTCTCGAGTTGGTCGCTTATCACGACGAGATGGACGAGAAAGGCCGCGAATTTGCCGTTCTTAAGCCCGAAGTTGTAACCCGCGGAATTGAGGAATTTTCCAAGCCGCGATATCTCGTCGACGTCCTTAAAGTCGGGGTCCCCGCAAACATGACTTTCGTAGGCAGCCGCGATGGTCAAAACGCGAATGCGGTATACACCCGCGAAGTAGCCAAGGAACATTTTCGCCGTGCTGCTGCAGCGGCTCGAAAGCCGTTTATCTATCTGTCGGAAGGCGTCAGCAACGAAATGTTCAGCGACACTCTCGAGCTCGCGGCCGAAGCCCGGGCAAATTTTTCAGGCGTATTGTGCGGCCGCGCGACGTGGAAGGATGGTGTCCCAATCTTTGCCGCCGGCGGCCTTTCCGCTCTGGAAGATTGGTTGGCAAATCAAGGCGTGACAAATATCCAGCGCGTGAACGCACTTCTCGGATCGGCGAAACCCTGGTTTAGCTTTTACGAGATACGCGACACATCGGTTTCACCTCAGCAACTATGTTGAATCGCCTGGCAAACCCGTTTTGGTGTGTGAGTGCCAATCCAGCCATCGACAAACGCGTACGCGTTTCAACCTTGATTCCGGGCCGTGTGAACCGCATCAGTGACCTGCGCGCCGCGCCAGGCGGAAAAGCCGCGCATGTGGCGATGGTATTGCGAACCTTGGGCGTGGATCCGTTGTGGGTCGGTTTCGCAGGAGGCCTCACTGGAACACAATTGCTCGATGGATTGCTGGCTCTAGGTATTCGCGTGCAACCCGTAACGACAAACGTCGATACGCGGGTTAATTTAGAAATCATCGACGACCACGGCGGCGTGACCGAATTGCTGGAACCTGGTTTGCCAATCGGGGACAAAGAATGGAACAGCTGTCTTGAAACATGTAACAAGGCTTTTTGTGAGCCAGCAATTTCCGGAATTGTGATTGCTTCAGGAAGTCTGCCAACCGGCGCCGATCCAGCTTTTTACGCGAAGTTAACTACTCTGGTGCACCAACGCGGTCACAAAATATTTCTAGATACCAGCGGAGAACCGCTGCGCCTTGCTCTCGCTGCCGCCCCCGATTTTATAAAGCCTAATCGAGAAGAAACAGAATGGCTAATCGGTGAAACAATTCACGATCCACAGTCGTGGAAAAATGCCGCCAATCGACTTGTTCAACTTGGAGCCCGCAGCGTCATCGTAAGCCTTGGAGAAGATGGCTTTATTTGGCAGGCTGGAGTTGGGCAAGACACGTACCACGCGAGATCATCCAGCGTCGCGGTTACATCCAGCGTCGGTTGTGGAGATGCCACAGTAGCGGCTTTTGCTTATGCTATGTCGGCCGGACTTAGTGTGGAGAAGACGCTGCGATTGGCGGCAGCTTGTGGCGCCGCGAACTGCCTCGCGGATTCGCCCGGCCGTTTGCGCGAAGCAGATGTTAAATCTTTGGAACCATTGGTCACCATCGACAAGTTAACTTAGTTAAATTGTTTAACTTATTAAATATTTAGAGGTTTAACGAACACGTAAGACTGCGAGAACTCGAGAACATGCTGAATGAGGAACGCAGACGCGGGATTCTTGAGCTATTGCAGCTCGATGGCCGCGTTCTCGTTCGCGATCTCTCAGACCGCTTCCATACTTCTCTGATAACAATTCGCAAGGACCTCGAATTCCTCCATCACCAGGGACAGTTGGAACGCACCCACGGCGGCGCGCTACCGCTTCGTACCGGGGCCTTGCAGGATCGCAGCTTCCAGGAAAAAGAACGCCTGCACCGCCATGACAAATTACGCATCGCCTCAGCCGCCATGCGCATGATTCGAGAAGGCCAGGTAATTATTCTGGATTCAGGAACCACCACGACAGCGATCGCTCGTGCTTGCAAACAATTCCGCAGCCTTACAGTTATAACGAACGCTACAAATATTGCCGAAGAATTGGCCGGCACTTCTGTGGAAGTGATTCTTACTGGAGGGACGCTTCGTAAAGATTCCTTTTCGCTCGTGGGACCATTGGCGGAAGAATCCTTGCGGCAACTCAGCGCCGACATGCTTTTTCTGGCCGTAGATGGATTTGATACCCAGTATGGGCTGACCACGCCAAATCAACTGGAAGCCCGCGTGAACCGCGTGATGGCCAAAACTGCTCGCCGTACGATCGTCGTTTGCGATTCAAGCAAGTTTGGGCGAAGAAGTTTGTCCCTTATCTTGCCGACTTCGGCGGTGCATGAAACTATCACCGATAAGAAAATTGGGAAACCGCATCTTAGAAGTTTGCGCGAAGCAAATATTGAAGTAACGCTGGTGTAACTCGCCGAGGGCCTCGTCGTATCAATCATTTTTTGTACGGAGAGACATGCGAAAGAACGATCGAAGCAAAGCTGACCACACACCCATCGAGAAAAGTTCCGCGTGGCATTCGCCTGCATCAAATCTGACTGCCTGCGAGGGTTTCGATTAGACGTGCAGCATGCTCGTTCCAAATTCGATGTTGCCGTCGTTGGTGAGCTGAACCTCGACATTATTTTGTCCGGCCTTCCAGAGAACCTTCAACTTGACCGCGAACATCTCGCCGGAGACCTAAAAGTGACCTTGGGCAGCTCCTCGGCGATTTTCGCTCACAATCTGGCTTCTCTTGGAAATAGCGTCAGCTTCAGTTCCGCCATTGGAGACGACGCATTCGGAGAGATCTGCCTTCAGCGGCTTGGCGAAAGCGGTACGGATCTTTCCGGTGTGCGGCATCATGTGCACCAGCAAACGGGTCTTACCGTAATTCTCTCTAAGGGCGCGCAACGCTACATTCTCACTTATCCCGGAACCATGTCCGTCATGTGTTATGAAGATCTGGATTTAGAGTATGTCTGCCGCGCTAAACATTTTCATTTGTCTTCCTATTTTCTGCAGCGTGCGTTACGGCCGAAAATGACGGATCTCTTTCGCCATGTTAAGGAGCGAGGACTGACGACTTCCTTGGATACCAATGACGATCCTGATGAGGAATGGTCTGAAGACCTGTTTCCGCTGCTCAAACATGTGGATGTTTTGCTTCCGAACGAGCGCGAAGCTTGCAAAATATCGCATGCACAAAATGTGGAATCCGCTGCCAAGTTCCTATCCAGTGTGGTGCCTCTCGTTGTAATCAAGCGCGGTTCCCAGGGTGCTTGGGCCCAACGCGGCAGCGAGATTTTTTCTGCCCCGGCGTTAGCTAATATCTTTGTAGATGCTGTCGGCGCCGGCGACAGTTTTGACGCCGGATTTATTCACCAATATATTCGGGGAGCAAAGATCGAAGACTGCCTCAAATTCGGAAACATCGCTGGAGCTCTTTCCGTCACGCGCGCCGGTGGAACCGAAGCATTTCGCGATAAATCACATCGACAGCAATTCTTGAATCTTAACTGGCAGACGGGCGACACTTCGCCAAACACAGACGCGAGCTGAGCGAGCACACTAAGCCGCTTGCCAGGATTATTTCGCCGCCGGCCCATTTCCTATGGGTGTAACTTGCAGCAACAGGCTGCCGTGAAATTTCGCATCAAGTCTCGCGGTGGGGCCGTTCACGGTGCCGTAGTCTTTGTCGTTCACATAGTCCCAGACTTTGTATTGGCGCGCTTGCAAGCCGCGCAACTCCACCGGTCCCTTCCACTCACCTGGATTATTTGCACCCTTCAAAGCGCTGCTCGCCCTGGCAGGCTTGCCATCTTTATCGCTGGCGTAGAAGGCATAGAACACACTTCCGTCTTTTTCGATGGCGTATCCTTCCGGCACATCATAGCCGTAAACATACAAATCCAGGAAATTCCCCTTCGACAGCATTTTCTGGTTATACAAATCGATCC
>DASYJM010000301.1:0-3182 GCA_035996445.1 Candidatus Acidiferrum sp.
GAACTACCGTAGCGCAGATTTTGGTCTCTGCGACAGTGCAGATGAACAAGTTGCCAACGGCCGAATCATCAATTAAGCCTGATTTCTCCGCAGCTTACAACCTAAGCCGGGATGGCGGAACTGGCAGACGCAGCGGACTCAAAATCCGCCGACCTTCGGGTCTTGGGGGTTCAACTCCCCCTCCCGGCACCACTTCAAAAACCCAGTGAATACGCGGCTAGCAAGCCGAGCTCTCTGTATGCGATTAGCTTCTGCGGCAGACGCAGCGGACTTTTTGTTTTATCATTCGCAGTCGTAGTCACATCCCAATGAAATGATTGAGCTTATTCAACCATCAGAGCAATCCGGACCTGAACATCTATTACACACTTTGTCGGCAGGGAGGAATTAAGTTTTTCGGTTCTTTCCCCACGGGCCGCCCGGCTGCCAGACTTGGTTTTCTTCGTTCCCCTTCAAAACGCCGTCCACAACCGGCATTGAGAATTCTCGGATGACTTCGATATTTCTTTCAGTTTTAACACCCGTTGCTCAGGAGCATAGCCGATGCGGGCAATACTGCTGGAATCTACAGGAACTCGCTGCGTACTTTCTTGGATGCGGATGACGCTACGAAGGATCAGATGCGGCAGCCTCTGCTTCACGTTCCCAAGGCAGCTATTTGCCGGATCAAAATGCGGAGAACGCGCAGCGGTATGGTTGATGCAGGGTGGAGGGCTCCGACTCATTCGAATTGATGGATCGTCCAATCCGGAGCGAAAACTGAGATGGTTTCGGGAATCGGGTTATGCCCTCCCGCCACCAGCACACTTTGATTTAGCGAATTCCGGGATCGCCGCTATGCGGCGTCTTTCTTTCTTGCGGGTTTTACTGGTTCCGCTTCGCGGATCCGCTTCATCATGATTCTTTTCTGGGGCCTGGCCAGTCGTTCGGCGAGGCGGTGAAAAAATCCTCGAATCCCTTTCGGCTGATGGGTTTGGTTTGCGCCCGCGAAGAGTGCACGGAGCCGTTCAATCTCGGTATCGGATTCTCGAGGGAGAGATTTCTTCTTCATCACCTCAATTTAGATGCACATGCGCGTATCGCGTTTCGCAGAATCAATCCGGACGGATTTCTCAGTCTAAGTTCGATCGGTTTGCTTTGGTAGAACCGGCCCTTTCGCGCTGTTGGCGGCCAACTCCGCATTTAGTTTGGCTCCCACCAACAAAGCCAGCGAATTCCAGTAGCACCAGACCATGCAGGCAATAAATCCCGCCAAAGTTCCATACGTATGGCTAAAGTTCCCAATCCGTCGAACATAGTATCCAAGCAGGTAGGAAAGTCCGATGCAGCAGGAGACAGCGAGAATCGCGCCGGGCAGGGTCGCCGGAAAACGCTGCTTCACGTTGGGAGCAAAGAAATACAGCATTTCCACGGCACAAAGGGTGAAGACAACAACGACCATCCAGTGAAAAACAGGCCACAGCAACACAAAATAAGGGGGAAGCTCGATTCTGGTTGCGAGCCACGCTCCGAACCGGGGTCCGGCGATCATGACGGCCAGAACGGACACCAACAGCGTTCCGCTTGCAGCCCCCAGGCCAAGCGCCAAAGCCCTGGCTCGCCAGAAGGGACGGAAATCTTTCACGCCGTATGCCATATCGAGAGCTTCGATCAGGGCTGCGAAGGCCGACGAAGTCACCCAAACCGTGCCGACCGTGCCGAACGAAAACCACGCTGTGCCGTTGCTCGGGAGCACGTCGAACAATACTGACTGGAAAGAGAGCACGGTCTCGGCCGGCAATAATCTCGACATCAGGCTCACGACAGGCGCCAACAAACCATGCACGTGAATGGCATTGACTACGGCGACGAAAAGAATCACTCCTGGAAAGAGCGCCAGTACCAAATAGTAAGAGAGTGCCGCAGCTTGGCGTGGCAGGTCGTATTCCCAGATACTCCGGCAGGAGAATGCGAATGCCTCCTTCAATGTCGCCCATACGACCGACATCCCATGGCGGATCTGTGCCTGGAATGATTGGAGACCGATAGCAAACCTCCCGGAGGTATTCACAGAGGTTCTGGCGCTTGTCCAGCAGGGTTTTCCTTGGACGCTATTCCGGCGCACAACGTAATCGAGCGAGAGAGAGCTCGCGCGAATTGCACGGCCGATTCTCTGGAGTCGAAGTAAAGGGTTTCACTCGCAACCCAGGCATCAAGTTTGCCCCCGTCGCCATATTCCATGGTTTCGTGGATCTTCAATTGGGTGTCATTACGCTCAAGATAAACTTCTACGACAGCGTCATTCGCACTCGATTGGAGCGTGACCTTGGGGTTGAGGTCCTCAAGTTTAAGGTTCACGGTTCGTTTCTTGGTACTCGTCTTCGTGACCCTGGCATTTGGGAAGAGTACTTCGACGGAAGCTTTGCATCCTTTGCTGGAAAATAAATTTGATATACGAATGCGGTCCCCTTCATACAGGGAGCCGTGATCGCGTGAAAAATTGTGCATCCACAAGAGGGTTTCCTGGAGGCTCGGCTCCGTGGCTACCTTGGATTGTGCGATTCCGACCCCCGAAAGCGCAAACCCCAACGAGATTACGATGAAAGTTCGCGTCATAATTGATTCGCCGCGCCCGAGTTGGAACCAGAATAAACCTAATAAAACCGGGAAGGTGAATAAATCCGGCTATTCCCCTTCGCTGAATCTTCGATGTGCGGGAGGCAAGCGACGTTTCACTCTCGGACCGTTTCTCACACCGATTTCCTACAGCAACCACCTGATACTGCATGGTGTTAAGATTCCTTATTCTAAAGTGTTTTGAAGCGCGTGCTGGGCCAGCAATGTTGAAAGATCTTCTAATGAAATGGCCGTTGGTGCGTCAGGTCCTGTCGGGAGCTGACGGTACCGGCGCCGAAGCAATGAGTGATCAGACGTTGGGCTTGCGGGCTCGTTTCCACGACACGGAAGTGACTCGCTCGGTCTGTCCTTATTGTGCGGTCGGATGTGGCCAACTCATTCATCACAAGAATGGCAAGCTGGTATCCATCGAAGGCGACCCGGCCTCGCCAATTTCTCGCGGACATTTGTGTCCGAAGGGTTCGGCGAGTTACGAACTGCTTACCCATCCCAATCGCCTGAAAACCATTCGTTATCGGAGGCCTCGTTCCACTCAGTGGGAGGACCTCGATCTTGAGACGGCAATG
>DASYJM010000302.1:0-9141 GCA_035996445.1 Candidatus Acidiferrum sp.
AAGTTCACCAGAAACTTTTCAAGAGACGCGAGCTTAACCACATCTTCTTCGTGAAGCTTTGCGGCGCACTCTCGAAGGAAGCTACGCAATTCCGCTTCGGTTTGCTCGTCGAGAGTCTTGACGGACTGCGACCTTCTGCGAATCGAAAAGAAAGCAATGATGCTGGCAGTTCACCGGGAACACGCGTTCTCTGATCTGTTCGTAGCGTATCTGCTGGCACGGAACATTCGCTACGAAGAGGATTTGGTTGACCAACTTTTTAACTCCAGCGAGAAGAGACTAGCTCGGGTTCTGCTGCTGCTGGCTCATTTTGGCAAGGATGGCGTGCCCGAGACTGTAATCCCCAAGATCAGTCAGGAAACTTTAGCAGCGATGGAGGCACTACCCGATCGCGGGTCAGTTTTTTCATGAATAGGTTCAGGAGATTGCGATTCATCGACTATGATGCCGGCAGCGCTTTGCAAGTTCACAGTTCACTTCTCAATGTCGTACTCCAGGACTAGCTTCGCTCTGCAATTCTACCGTGCTGGATGGCTCAGGTCTAACAGACACAATCTCCCCTCAATCCAGGCTTCCCTAGGTTGGAACCATCCGGCGCATGGCGGGGTCGTGGGTTTGTCGGATATTACGCTTTACGAGCTTTATAGCTCAGACGTTCTATTCCGCACAGCATATCGTGCTTTCATGCACCCAGAATCAGTTTCGGGAATCTGCGCCCGCGTGAATCAGCGTGTTGAGAGTCTCATAGCTGAGCGACGGGAGAAAGCTTCCACGACGGACAAGTCCAGGGATCAGGATCGCGGCAAGGGCGCGACGGAACGGGACTCGCAGAACCAAGGCGGCAATACAAATATGCAAGGTCAACTGGGACACCGCGATGAAGATGCAGAGTTGAAGAACGCTGATTCTGACTTGTCCGGGTAGCTTTGCTAAAGAGAATCGCGCAAAAAAATTTAGGAGGTTCCATGAAAAAACTAATCTTATTACTTGCGATATTGAGTTTCGGCACGATGGGCTGGGCTGCATCGGCGCGCGAAGATGCCACAGAACGGCTGGAGAATGCTACCCAAGTGGTGCACGAAATTATGGGAACGCCAGACAAAGGAATCCCGGAAGAAGTTTTGGAGCACGCAAAGTGTGTGGCCGTTGTGCCCCACATGGTCAAAGGCGGGTTTATCTTCGGCGGTAAGGGCGGCAAAGGCGTAGCCACCTGCCGCACAGCGACTGGCTGGAGCGCGCCCGCGTTCATTACTATTTCTGGTGGAAACTGGGGACTCCAGATTGGTGTAGAAGCTGTGGACCTGGTCATGATCATTCAAAATGAAAAAGGGATGCAAAGACTCCTCTCCAGTAATTTCCACGTTGGAGCGGACGCTTCGGCGGCAGCGGGTCCGGTTGGACGACATGCAGAAGCCGGGACGAATTGGAAAATGGATACCGAAATCCTCACCTACTCCCGCGCCAAGGGTGTATTCGCGGGGCTCACGTTGGAAGGCGCTTCTATCCGGCAAGACAGTGATTCCCGGCACGCTATTTACGGAAGCAAGGTCGCAACGCGGGCTTTGCTATTGGGCAAAGTACCGGCTCCAGCCGCAGCCCAGCCGTTTCTTGCCGAAATTCGCGGAGCAAAAGCCCAGGCCGTAGCCCAGGGGACAGCTGAAGCTAAAGAGAAAGACAGGAAGTAAGGCTCCCGGTCTCGACTTCCCCGTTGTGTTTTTTCATTTAGTCGATACGCTGGCTCCTCCTTCTGAGATGCACAGTCCATCGCTGGTTCTCCTTTCCGTTCGCGTGAGACAACTCTCACGCGGACGTGATGAGATTCACATTCGGTTGCTTGCGAAATGAGTGTAGGAGGTTGACATGCTTTGGACTTCTGGACGACGTTTCGCACGAGAGCGACAGGCAGCGGTTTGGAAATGATCCATTGTGCACAGAATTTGGAAGGGACTTGAGCCAACCTATCGACATGTTTCAGCACAAGGACAGTGATTACGATAGCAACAAAATCATGAAGGCAAGACAGCCCGGTCTCCCGCCGACGATCTTCCAGCAGAGGGTTCCATCCTGCAACGTGAAACTCGACGGCGCGTACTGGGTAGTGGCTCGCAGCGCACTAGCAGTCATTGTCATTGTGCTGATGTCCTGCGCTCCGGCTTTTTCGTACTCCGTTTTGACGCACGAACAAATAGTCGACTTGGCATGGGCCGATCGGATCCGACCCCTCCTGCTTAAACGATGTCCGGGATTGTCGGAAGAACAGATCAGGGAAGCCCACGCCTATGCCTACGGAGGCGCGGTCATTCAGGATCTCGGGTATTACCCATTCGGCAGCCGCGAGTTCAGTCAACTGGTGCATTACGTCCGAAGCGGAGACTTCGTTTTGGAACTGTTGATCGAGAGCCGTGATGTCAATGAGTACGCCTTTGCGCTCGGGGCTCTGTCGCACTATGCGGCGGATATTGCCGGCCACCCTGCCGTTAACCAAGCCGTCGCGATCGAGTATCCGAAGCTACGGGCGAAATTTGGCAATTCGGTCCGGTACGCTCAGGACAAGACGGCGCATTTGAAAACCGAGTTCGGGTTTGACACAGTCCAGGTCGCGAAGAATCGGTACGCGTCCGAGCAGTACCATGATTTCATCGGATTTAAAGTATCCAAAGACCTTCTGGAGCGGGCGTTTCCGGTGGTCTATGGGGTGGAATTGAAGGATGTGCTCCCCCATGAGGACCTTGCCATCGGCTCGTATCGGTTTGCTGTCAGCGAGTTGATTCCACGAATGACCCAGGTTGCGCTGCAAACGCACAAGAAGGATCTGATGAGCGAGACGCCAAATTTTGCGAAGCGGAAGTTCCTCTATCGTCTTTCGCGTTCGAACTATGAAAAGGCGTGGGGCAAGGACTACGTCAAACCAGGTGTCGGCACGCGGATCTTGTCAACGCTCTTGCGATACATGCCGAAAGTCGGTCCTTTCAAGGGGCTCGCCTTCAACAACCCCACCGCGCAAACCGAGGACCTTTATATCAAGAGTATTAATACCACGGTCGATCAGTACCGTATATTTCTCGATCAGGTGGGCACGGACACGCTCGTGCTACCGAACTGCGATTTCGATAGCGGCAAGCCGACTAAGGCTACGGAATACTCTATTACAGATGAGAGCTATGCAAAGTTGCTGGGGCAAGTGGCAGCGCGGAGATTTGACCGGACTTCGCCAGAGCTACGCGCCAACATTCTCGATTTTTATTCTGACCTTACTTTGATGGTCGAGACGAAAAAAAATCTCGATGAATGGAATAACGTGCTAAGTCAGTTGGATCAGTTGAAGGCTATGACTCCCGCTCCGACAGTGGCGGGCAGCCCTGCGCAATGAGAAGGCGCGTATTCGGGGGAACGCTTAATCGTGCAGAACTATGCCGAGCAGAGAACTATGAACCTGTAACCCACCTTCTAGACCACCGGCGTAGTCGATGAAGCCCAGTTTTCGGAACCTGTTCATGAAAAAGCTCACCCGTGAACGGGTGGTGCCGACCATCTCGGCAAGCGTTTCCTGACTTATTTTTGGGACCACGGTCTCAGGCACGCCTTCCTTGCCAAAGTGAGCCAGTAGCAGCAGGACTCGAGCTAGTCGCTTTTCACTGGAGTTAAACAACTGATCAACCAGGTCTTCTTCATAGCGGATATTCCGTGCCAGCAGATAGGCTACAAACACATCTGAAAATGTATGTTCCCGCTGCAGCGCTTCGTTCATTGCCTTCTTGTCGATCCGCAAAATCTCGCAGTCCGTCAAGGCAGCGGCTGATCCCATCCGCAGAGGCTGTCCCGCCAACGCACCCTCGCCAAAAAAATTCCCGTCGCCCAAAAGGCCTAGTGTCGCTTCCCTGCCGGTCTTCGACACGACCGTCAACCGGACCTTGCCCTTTTGGACGTAAAAGACGGAATCCGCTTTATCGCCTTGCGTGAAGATGGTTTGCTTTTTCTCGAAGGCGAGCATCTTCCTGCCGTTTCCTATGGTGGCGAGGAAGGTATCGGGGTTGAATGCGCGCAGCTTTTTGGATTGTACGGTAGCGCTCATTGCGGCCTAATTATAGCCCCCAGTCAAGGCCTAAAGTGTTCCATTTTGCTCAAATTTGGAGGGTGAGTGAAAGAACCTGAAAATGAACTAGCTCAGGTTTTTTTTGCTGGAACGGGAGCCGATCCAAACCCTTGCGCTTCATGGATGGAAGCCCAAGCCCGACGCGCTCCAATTTTCTGGATTACTAGCGAAACGTGGGTTGCGATGACGTTCGGGTCGGATGGGGAGGGGGAACTGGTTCTGTGGGCCGCCAGTTACTGATCCGATGCCACCAATCGCCGATCACGGTGCGGATCGGTGCGGGGCTGGCCGGTACTGAGTTCGCATTTCTCGCCTTTTTTGGCACCACATGTGGGGCACGGAACTGTGAGGGCTTCCTTCTGCTTCGCTTTCATAAGTGGATCATGCACTCCCGTCCAGCAACGGGCTGGTCAATTTTGACCAGTCTCCGAACCGAGAGATTCCGCGCTGCTGCCCCGACGAATTGACGGCTACTGGGCGCTCATTCATCGACCGATGACGGCGCTCGGTTCGCACATGTGGATCTCCTACTCACCCGACCTGCGCCACTGGGCCGCCACAGGCTCATGCTAGAAGCACGAACGTGGCGCGTGGTGGGACGCAAACAAAATCGGCCTGTCGCCGCCACCGATTGAAACTTCGCGCGGATGTCTGGTGCTCTACCATGAAGTGCGGCACACGCCCTCACGCTGCCTGTATCGATTGGGCCTGGCGCTGTTCGATATGGAGAAGCCGGAAAAATGCTCGATTCGGGGTGATTTCCTGGGTATTTGGGCCTGAAGCTGAGTAGGAGCGGCACGGCGATGTGGACGATGTTGTGTTCCCCTGTGGATACACCATGAACCCCGATGGCGACACAATCAATCTTTAATTACGGAGCTGCCGATTGTTCGATCGCTCTGGCTCGGGCCAGCGTGCGTTCTTTGCCGGAGTGGCTGGATGCCAATGGGAGTAGTGACCGAAGGCGGGAGCAGGACTGATGAGACTTGCTGTTTTCGATTTTTCAGTTGATTTTTGGTTGCCCCACCGTGACAAGAGTCGTGTGTGTACGATTAAAGAGCGTACATACAGAGTCTGCTTTGATTGTGGACGGGAATTCGAGCTGCCGGAATCTTAATCTGGTATGTGAGCTATCTTGCTCAGACGCGCAAGTCCGCGGCTGTCACTATCTATTCTCCTGAGTGTGTCGAGGGAGCGGCGAACGCTGATTCGTTGCTCTCATTCCTAGGTCGCCAATCAAGTCCCTTCGAGCGGCCACATCCAGCCAATCGGCATCTTCATCCGTGTGAACTCCGCCAAAACTTGCGGCGCACACGATTCGACCCTAAAAGCTCTCGAACATTCAAGTAGGGCAACGCCTCCGAGCGGATGAGAGGGGTTAGCCCGCGAAACAAGGAAGAAGGTCAAAGGCATGCCTTTAATTCAGTTGGTGGAAGTTCTGATCGTGGTAGGTGTGCTCCTATGGCTGGTGAATCGGTTCATCCCCATGCAGGGATCCATCAAATCAATCTTGAACGGCGTAGTGGTAATTGCAGTCGTCCTCTGGATACTGAATGTTTTTGGCCTCTTTCACTCTCTATCGCGCCTTCGCGTCGGTTAAACGGATTTTCACAAAGACTCGCATAGAGCTGAGAGTTCAACCCGCGATTGGCAACGTCACACACAGTACATCAACCAAGGAGACACCTTGAATAATAAGTTCCTGTTAGCCGCCGCACTCACCGTCAGTTTGAGCGCATTCGCGCAGACCAATTCAGAAACGCCCAGGGTCATCGAACCGCTGGCCTCGACACCCACGTTCCGAGTAAACGTAGTCAGCCGCAGCGTGGAGGCCGTCAATTACCAGCATCGCGGCGGTGCCACAAAGTTGGACTTTGCCGGAACGGACCTGATGCCGGGTGCGAATGGCCAGGCCAAAGTGGAGAGCAAGAAAGGCTATATCGAAATCGAAGTGGAATTTGGCAATCTGGAAAAGCCCACAACTTTCGGCAATGAGTACCTGACCTATATTCTCTGGGCAATCTCGCCGGAAGGCCGCGCCATCAATCTCGGCGAAATATTGGTAGGCGACAACCGTCGCAGCAAAGTGGACGTCACCACTGACTTGCAAGCCTTCGCGCTGGTCGTCACCGCGGAACCGTATTATGCGGTGCGCGAACCGAGCAATGTGGTCGTGATCGAAAATGTCGTCCGCGCCGACACCAAGGGAACTACCGAAGCCCTCAGCGCTCAGCATGACTTCCTGGCGCGTGGCGGATACATTCCCACGGGATACAACTTTGACCCGGTAATTCTGAACACCAAGTTGCCGCTGGAATTCTTTGAAGCGCGGAACGCTCTACGTATCGCCCAGTCCGAGGGCGCAGAAAGGTATGCCAGCGACAGCTATCAGCATGCGGTTCAGCTCATGAACAATGCAGATGAAATGGCGACCAGAAAGAATATCGACCACAAGCCGCTGATCGCAGTGGCGCGGGAAGCAGTCCAAACCGCTGAGGATGCACGAGCAATCGCAGTCAAGAAAATGGACGATGAGCGTCTCGCAAACGAACGGCAGGCTTCCGCCGACGCGCAGGCAAATTCACAGAGACAGGCGGAAGACGCAACGCGACAGAAAGAATTAGCCCAATCCGAGACAGCGAAAGCTGAGGCCGCGAAGGCTCAAGCGGAGTTGGATGCAGCCAGATCCCGGAACGAAGCTACCGATGCGCAATCTGCGGCGGCAAAAGCGAAAGCAGAAATGGCAGAAAGTCAGGCCGCTTCTGCCAACGCACTCGCTTCAGCCCAGGCAAATGCGGAAAAGTCCCGCCTAGCTGCGCAAGAGGCGCAGACGAGCGTCCAACAGGCGGAAGCTGATAAAGCCGCGATGCGCGCACGATTGTCAGAACAACTAAATACCATCCTTCAGACTCGCGACAGCGCGCGCGGTCTGATCGTCAGCATGTCCGATGTCTTGTTTGACACCGGGAAATATTCTTTGAAGCCGGGAGCACGCGAGAAACTTGCGAAGGTTGCTGGAATTCTGCTCGCCTACCCTGGGCTTGACATTGAAGTTGGCGGCTACACGGATAATGTGGGCGGCGACTCCATGAATCAAACACTGTCTGAGAATCGCGCCGGTTCGGTCCGCGACTACCTCGTGAATCAAGGTGTAGCGACAAATTCAGTGACAGCGAAAGGCTTCGGCAGCAGTTTACCGGTAGCCACCAACCATAACTCCGCGGGCCGACAGCAAAACCGTAGAGTGGAGCTTTTGGTATCCGGCGAAGCGATCGGCAACCCCGTCAACGCAACAACCGGAAGCTTGCGCTAGAGCGGACATACGCAATCAGAAATAACGGAGGTACACCTCGAAAGTAATCGGATTCGTTAGCACAGCAGTTCTGTCGTTGACTCTCGGAGTCACGATTCGCATCTCTCTGTAATCGATCGGCTGGGTGCAGCCTCGCGGGAGGTTGCACCCTACTAATCGCTGGTTGACAAGGAGCAAAACATGCTTGGAACTCTCTTGGTCGTAGTTCTGGTTCTGGCACTTCTAGGTGTAATTCCGCGCTGGTCGCATAGTCGAAATTGGGGTTATGGCCCGAGCAGTGGGGTAGGGCTGGCGCTCTTCATCATTGTCATTCTGCTCGTTCTCGATCGGAGTTAATCCGCCGCGGCAGTTGATCGTCCGGGTTATTAAAACCATAGGAAAATCAAAACTGTCATTGAAAACTGCGGAGATCAACAGCAGTGCACGGAACTACAGTACAGTGGAAGAAACCGAAGTAGCGAGTCAAGGCGGGTGGTCTCCGACGCGGATTCGACTAGGCCCTCTGAGGAGCGATCCGCTCCTTTTGCGGAATAGTGGCCACAAAACACTGGGCATCGTGAAGGTTATGCCTTTGTATTGCACATCCGGCAGAGCAGCCCAGCGCCGCGTTGCCATCGTGAAGTGGCACGAGCCCCGCAACTAGAGCACGCGCGCCCCTTGCACGTGTGAAAAACCACGCGGTCTTCCGTTCCCGAGGAATACACCTCTGCACCCAACGCTGATGTTCCGCACAGCAAGGCGCGTTGATTCCAGGTCCCACAGACTTTGGTTCTCGCACAATTCTTTTGAGCGGGTGCTTATATCCCATAGCGACGTCAAAGGCCCTCTCTGACCCATAAGCCCTCGTACATCCTCTCCTGCCAAGATGACTGATCGCTTGCGTCGGCTGAACTGTATTAAGGCGGAACTGGGCTGGTGTTCTTCCAGTTGCTGCAAGCTCTTTAGGACGGCTCTGGCCTCCAAGGGCCGATTTTCTTTGCCCTCCAAAAGTAGGTTCCCTTCAATGTCACTAGCACCCCGGTCACAATACTCTTCGGTCAATGCGTCAAGCTGTCTCGCGAAAGGAAGTCTACAAAATTGATGGGTGCGATTGATCGAGATGATCCATTCGCTGGCTCGCCCAAGATCCTCGGATGACCTTTGTCGAGGATTTCCTTCACCTTGCTGACGTTACGACCTCCTGCGCCCGCAATGGCTGCAACCTGCTCTCTTACGTCAACCTGGGTAGTGGTGGGTCGTCGTCGCCTTCGAAAGTGTTAGGTCTCGTTCTCGGCGTAAATGCGGCCGTCGGGGAAGATCCAATCTTGTGCCTTCTTGGTGAGCGCGTCCCAGATGGCGCGACGCGTCGGGTCCAGGGCAGCAACTGCGGGGCGGACGGACGTATTCGGTTCACCTTCGCGGCGCTGGAGGAGTTTGTACTTCTGGTTGATTACACTCCGAGGGTTGGTGACTTTGTATCCTGCGCGGCGTAAGGCCGTTTCGGAAGATACTCCGGCATCGTGGAAGGCGTAAAAGATTGCCGAATCGGGCTCTAGTTTTTTCATGGTGCTCCTTGCTTAAAACAGAAATTTCTCGCCATGGCTCGCCCCCAGCGGAGGCGGTTTGGGGGCTCTGCCCCCGGTCGCGAATCTCAAGGCAAGCAACCTTACGGCGCGTGTTACGCGTTACGCCTCACGACCGCACTGATGAAACCATCACGACGCGTCGAAATGTGGAAAGAGCGCGCGTGAGTCCT
>DASYJM010000303.1:0-20969 GCA_035996445.1 Candidatus Acidiferrum sp.
ACGCAAGTGTGTGGTGGACCTTACAGGAGTGACTTTCATTGACAAGAGCGGAGAGAAAGCGCTCGCCACGTTGTTCAAAGAAGGCGCGGAACTCATCGCGACCGGTACTTACACGCAGCACGTCGTACACAACATCGAGAAAAAAAAGTCGAATCGTCAACTGTAAGGAAAGGAGTACGTCGTGAATAGAGAACAGCTTAATTGGTTGTTGCAAACGATCAAGGTCTCCACGACGGCGGAGCATTTCGTGGAGGCCCAGTACGAGAGCGGAAGAATTTCCTTTCAAGCGATGACCGATGTGGTCCGCGAACGATTTCTGATCAGCCGCAATCTAAATCAATTTTTCTCCATGCTGATCTGTGACTTGATCCAATACGCGTCGACAAAGCTACCAATTGCTATCTCCTGATCGGAGCGGCCGCATGTACAAGCAATTCTTAGAAACTTACAACGAAGGTGGAACGAGCGCGCCGGCCAAGCGGCGCACGGATGCAAAAGATGAATACGCGTTTCTTGTCGCTGCAAAAAGTGGAGACTCGGCTGCGTTTGAGTCCCTATGCAAGCAGTCCGCAAACATGATCTTTCGCGTAGCACGGCGAATGATGCGGAACAACGAGGATGCAGAAGATGTGTTGCAGGAGTCGTTTCAACAGGCCTTTATTCATCTCAAGAGCTTCAACGGAGATTCCCGGTTTTCGACGTGGTTGTCCCGCATTGCCATCAATGCTGCGCTGATGAAACTGCGCAAAAAGCAACACCTGGATGTTTCGCTGGATGAATCAGCCGAAAACGAACAGTCGTCTCCCCGTCTTGACGTCGAAGACCAAGGCCTGAATCCTGAACAACTCTATGCACAAATGGAACTGCAACGAATTCTCTCCGAGGCCATAAATGAGTTAACGCCAGGAATGCGAAAAGCGATCGAGCTGCGTGAACTTGACGAGCGATCAGGCGAAGAGACTGCTCGAATCATGGGAATTTCCGTTAGCGCGGTAAAGGCTCGAGTGTTTCACGGGCGAAAAAAATTGCGCGAGAGATTAAAGCATTACGTCGGGCCGCCTTGGGCGTCGGCTGGGCCACCGCACGAGCGATCGATCACAGGGGATGTCTCTCAGGATCAAACCGGCTGCTATGCGTGTGATTAAAGAGGTCAACGGAGGCCTTCATGATCACGTTTCTGTTTATCGCTGTGTTGGCTGTTTTGGGATTTCTGTCTTTCACCAGCCCCGACGGTGTTGTCGGTCCAAGGCGTCGTTAGTGATTGCGCCCGGGTCCATGTTGAATTGGTTTTGTGGTGCAGAAGGAAATGCAACGAACACAGAGGAACATGATCCCGAAGCTTCTAGCGACAGCAATTCTTGTAGTCCTGATGAACGCCTCGGCAGCAATTGCCCAGGAAAGACACTTACAGGAAATTAGCGTTCAAGGGACAGGCCTCTTTACGAAAGACTCGAACGGAAACAGGATCAATCAACATTCGACAGACACCGGGGGCTTTCTCCTGAGCTACAGGTATCACTTCAATAGCTGGCTGGCTGCTGACGCCAGCTACGGTTATGCCAGGAACACGCAACAGAATCTCACTCCCTCCGGCCCGTTTGATGTGCAAGCTAATGTGCACCAGACCACCGGTGCTGGCGTGGTAACGGCGCCACACCGCATCTTCAAACTTGATCCCTTCGCCCTCGCTGGTGTTGGTGCGCTCGTCTTCGATCCCACAGGTAATGCGGGAGGATTTGTTTCTGGTGCGCAAAACCAATCCAAAGCAGCGTTCGTGTATGGAGGCGGCGCTGACTACGAACTCACAAGGCACTTTACGCTCCGCGCCGAATATCGTGGCTTCGTTTACGGACGGCCAGACCTTGGACTGGCCACTTTGCACTCCGGCGCGACAGCTCATACCGCCCAGCCCTCCGCCGGCATCGTCTTTCGTTTTTGAACCAGCGATGCCGTCATTGTGGCCACGAGCCCCGACAACCCCCTGTCGGGACCCGTGGCGCGGAGATGCCCCGGTGCACGTACTGAAAGCGAGAGCAATCGACTTCGAAAGGAAAGGACTCGTATGACATCGAAGAGCAAGAAAAGTGAGACTTTGGAGCTTCACGCAAGCCCCGTTCAGTCCCGCGCAGAAGATACCTCTGCGAACCACGCAGTAGATCACAGCGAGATCAGGCGACGCGCTCACGAAATTTATCTGGAACGCGGCGGCCTGCCAGAGCATGAGCTTGAGGATTGGCTCCAGGCCGAATACGAGCTCAAAAGGCGGCTCTTTCACACGAGACTGGGATGCTCTTCAGCAGCGACATAGCCCCAACTCCCGAGATGGAAATTGACTTTCGGCGCAGGGCAAAAATGGAAAGGAGAATCCAATGACGATGCTCATGATTTTAGTAATCGTGTTCGGCGGAGCTCTTGCAGCGGCCGCGGTCACATACACACACGTGTCGCGCAAGAAGAGAGAGTCGCGCCAACTGGGCATAGACAGGAAATTCCGCTTTTAGGGAGTTAGGGAACACAAGGAGCAAGCAGTGAGTGACGCCGTCCATTTTCTTTTTGGCTATTTATCGCGACGAGTCTCTGGTGCCGTCTTCGCAGCTCTCGCCACCCTGGGCATTTTTGCCTCAGGGTGCAACCGGGGCTGGGCAGCAGCAGCGGCGCCGACGTCGGAGGTCCAAGTGGGCACGGTAGAACAACGCGATGTCGCCGTGTACAGGGAATGGGTAGCGACCTTGGACGGCTATGTGAACGCGCAGATCCGACCTCAGGTCTCAGGCTACATAACCGAGCAAAACTACACAGAAGGTTCGCTCATTCGCAAAGGCCAAGTACTGTTCGAAATAGATCCGCGGCCCTTCACCGCAGCTCTCGACCGCGCAAAGGGCGATCTAGCGCAGGCGCAAGCACAGCTTGGCAAAAGCACCCTTGATGTGGAGCGCGACAAACCTCTTGCCGAAGCTATGGCCATCGCCAAGAGCCAGCTTAAAACACGGCGAATGGTATTTCGCGTGACCACCGCAATCCACGGCGCGAACGTGTCGCTTTTTTTACTTAGCAAGCTTGGAAACTCAAAACCAAAGGGCGGATCCAAGCCCGAAATGCTCATTCCGGACCCGATCCGCCCATGTAGGGTCACTGCTAAGCACAGAGCGACCTACTGGTCAGCTCCGTACGGCGATGCTCACGGCTAGGTTCTGACCGCCTTCGGCGGGTTGATAATCCACAGCCACTAGCGTGCCAACTTTCACTTGGCCCTGCACTTGTGTGTTCTTGTTCACCGTAAACTCCATCGTCTGTTTGCTGCTTCCCTCGACCTCCAACACGAAGGACGTGCCCGAATTCCCGATGGACGTTACTTTGCCCGCAATGGATTTCGTCGCCGCCTCGGATTGTTTTCCTGATTGGAGGTGGGTAGGCTGGGCTCGCGCCGAGACGCCCAGCAGGATCACGGCAGCAAGAGAAACTGCAGAGAGAAATTTCCGAATCATGTAAGGAATACCTCCTAGGTAGGTTTGGGCAGGTGCGTAATGCCGAGCACGCTCTTATCCATCCACTACAACAATGTGCGCAAATCGGTTAAGCGGTTTCAAAATCAAGCGCCTACAACGACTCCAATCGCTGTTCGATCGAGACCATGCCGTCCCGACGGGAACTTTCTTCCAGTGGCCCGTCATTTTTTCAGATTTTTCCTACGCACTCTCGCACAGCCAACATGACGTAACAAGAAATGCCAAATTACGTTTGCGTTTCCGATCTCCGGGTCTACATTAGACTTCTGGCCCGCATACAGCGAACCCCTTATCGACCCAGTCGAATGAATCGCATTATCGCGATCCTCGCTAGCGCGATGTTGCTTATTCTCGTCGTGACCGTCGACGATTCCCCCGCCCGGGCCGCGTCCATGAATCTTTTTCCGGCTGAGGGAAGAAAGTCGCTACCAAGAATTCTCACGACGGCCAACCTGCTGGTGAATCGTCACTTATCTGCTGTTGAAATAGGTGAGGTGCTTGCTCCTGCTGCATTGGTGAGGTTATTTCGTTTGCGAGGTAAATCCGAATGGTGACCCGCGTTCTTCTCGCCTTCTCGGTTCTAGCGCTCGCATTCTTGCTTTGGGGCTTAGGATCGCCGCAGGCTGCACCCACTGCGTCTTCGTGGGAGTTTTCCGGAGGGCAGCGATTGGCAGCGCCTCATCAGCCGCAAGAGGAAAAAGAAGAAATCAAGGACTTCAAAGGCACGATAGCAAGAGTCGGCGCTAAATTCGTGCTCGAAAAGTCAGCCAACGGCGGCAACTACGGTACCTATCTGCTGAATGATCAATCCGCAGCAAGGAAGTATGAAGGACAAAGGGTGGTCGTCACCGGAACGCTTGATGCACCACATAACACGATCCGTGTTCGGAAGATTGAGGCGGTTGCGTAGTCGCCGGGAACTATTTGTGAGCTTCCCGTTTATCGTCTTCCAGAATTCAATACCACCGGGCCCGCCAGCGCCCGACCCAACCATGCCTCCTCCGCCGCCGCAGCCCGAGTTGCCACCGGAAGAACCGATCGATCCCGACGCTCCAAAGCCGGGTCCTCGATTACCACCCTTTCCTCCGCTAGATCCTACCGAACCAGGACTGCCTCAGCCCGCATGGCGCATGACGCACAGCCGAACTACCTAGAGGTCCTCCGTTCGTGTCACCCGCTGGATTGCGTCCAGTTTGATCGAGGCCGGTTTCGCTACCATTGAGCCCTAGAGTAAGCGTTCGTGGCGGAGTCGCTGGCGCGAGAAATTAAAATGGGAAGCCCCATTTGGGGCTCCCCATTTTTGTTGTCCGAGAATCCAATTGCTAACCCGCGAACTGCGGGGAATATTTAGAAACTGATGCGCAGACCAAATTCCATCGCCCGTGGCGTGTTGGCCTGCGCGGTTTGGCCGTTATAGATGCTACTAAAGCCGCCCAGCCCACCCCAGTCCTTCGTATCGCCGAGGATCAAGTAGGGATCGGACAGCTGATTATGGTTGAAAAGGTTTGAGAAGGTGGCCGAGAACTCCACGGAAAGACGTTCCGTAATCAGCACGTTCTTCTTTAAGCTAAAATCCACGTTCCAGTAAGGCATGCCTCGCAGGATCCCGGCACCTCCGCCGTCCGAGGGATCAATGCCCAAGATAGGATTCCGGAAGCAAAAATATGCCTGGTCGGGATGCTGGAACATGCTCGGCCCGTACAGATTTGAGCCAAACTTCAAACCAGCATTGGCTGGATCGATCAGCGTTGGATTGTTATGTCGCGTGGCCCCAAAACCAGTTGGGCAGATCTTGACGGCGTTTTGTAACGCGGCGAAGTCGCTGCCTTCCCCTTCGCCGAAGGACTGACCGCCACCATAAATTTCGTTAGCGAAGGCGTCGGAGGGTTGCACTTCCAACGGCAGGCCACTTCCCACAGTAAAGATGGGTGCAAACGTCCAGCCGCCTGCCACACGTCCAAGGAACCCGTGCTGACCCTTGAAGATGGGCGGCTGATAAACAAGAAATGTGTTGAAAATGAATTTGCGGTCCCAAGGCTGCAGCCCGTAGGCGGAATGCAGGTTATATGCATCCGGGACCGTGAGTTGACTGGAAGCTTGAACTTCCGATCCCGTGCCCAGTGCCTTGCCATAAGTGAAGTTGCTCTGCAAAGTCAGGCCGTGCCATTGAGCCATCCTGACAGAGACGAACGCGGCATTGTAATTTCCGTAGCCAAGGCTTGTGTTCATGCCCACTCCGGACGTCAACTGTCCGTTAGCACCGCATGTAGTGGGCGCGGTTGAGGTACCGCAAGCCAGCGGACCACCCGCGATGGGCGTATTCATCATTGTACGCGGGAAGTTGAAATTGCCGCCGTCCAGGTCACTCCATAGACTCCACACGTTATTCTGTCGAATGTTGTCGCTGCCCAACTTTGTAACTTTATTAGGATTCCCTTCTTTGGCAGCGACAGCGGCCGTGCAACTTGCAAATCCGGCGCAGTAGGCAGGGTTAAGGGCAGTTTCAAAGAAGGGCTGCGGAGTCACCGCAGCTAGGTTGCCAGCGCATCCTCCGCCCGCCAGACCAGCGTTGCCGCCGCAGTATTGCCAAACCATCTGCCCGTAGGCTTTTGCAAACGACTGCCCCCCAACCGTCATCATGTAGGGCACGGCGTTCACGTTGACGGGCTGGAATTCATGCGTAACTTTCCGGCCGATATAGCCGAATTCTATCGAAACTTTATTGCTAATCTGCCGTTGCACGGTGAAGTCAAACTGCTGACTCATGCTCGGCCGGAAATTTGGATCCAAGCCTTCGCCAGCGCCTGCGGCGATCGCATTGATTCCGGGAAAGTCTGGCTGCGGCAGGGTTGGACTGGCTTGTGGAAGGGGGGCTACCAAACCATCGAAGCCGCCTGTTGTGGGGCCGATTCGCCAGGCAGTATTTGGAGTACCGGTCCCTCCGCTGCATGTGCCGTCCGTCAGCGGGCCAAAACACTGTACGGCTTGGATAAGGCCGGTGCCGAGCAGCGGCACCAATACCAGGTCCACGCCGTTCAGACGCCCGTAGAGAATGCTGTAACCGCCACGAAGGACGGTCTTGCCCTGTCCGAACAACGCGCCGAACAAACCGGAATCAAATTTTGGATTCCATGCGGCAGCGATGCGCGGGCTGAAGGATTTGTAGTAGGGATTATAGGGATACTTCGGGTGACCAGCGACATTGCCTACGAGCGAGAAGCCCACCGGTGGATTGTAGGCTTGCCCAGCCAGCGCCGCTTCTTTGCGCGCAGTTAGAAACGCCTGCGTGTCGACGGGTTTGTTATTCTGGTCCACAAATACAACCTGTTTACCCGCTTCCTCAACAGGCGGCATTTCCAGCGTCCAACCTAAACCGTAGGTCAGGGTGAAGGTTGGCTTCATACGCCAGGAGTCGCTGAAATACAGGTTGTAGAAGGGGATCGTGCTCTTGTCGAACGCGGGAGTATTCGGGGGGTTCAGTTTCAGGTCCGAGCCAGTACGCGTGTAAGCGATTTGGGTGAGAGAAGGTATGCCCAACACGATAGCGTAGTCCCGAGACCAACTGGTCGCAAAGTCGTTGGATACGGGCACAAAGCCCGACATGTCCATGCCGTTGACGCTGCCTTGGCCTGCGCCTGCGCCCAGTGCGTACACGGTCTGGTAGTTAATGCCACCGCCATTGTCAGTGCGCTGGTGATAGTCCCAATTGCGCTGATAAGTACCACCGAACTGGAAGAAGTGGGTGCCCTTATTCCAAGATACGTCGTCACGAAACATGTTGTCTTGGCCATCCCAGAACCGGGTGCGGACGTTCTGGGTGTCTAAGTTGAGCGGAGCCAGGACGTTCGTGGAAGATTCGCCGAAAGGTTCCAACGCACCGCCCAATCCCGATATTTGCGGCTGCTGGCCAGCAGAGGCGCGTGCCCAATAATTGCGCAAGTAGCTGTAATGGAAGTTATTGGTGACATTGTTGGTTATATTCGTCACGAGACTGCCCGTCAGGTACCATGGCACCTGTGGGCGGGAGGCCGCCGACGCGGGTGTCCCCAACTTATCCCCCGGCACAAAGCCTCCGATATCCACTTGATTCGAGGTGGCGCGCTCCATGTGGTAATAGCGGTAGCTCGCGTAGAAGTGCCACTTGGAGCTAAAGTCGTGGTCAAGGCGAAGGACGCCGATATTGTCTTTCCACGGCAGGGCCATGTTGGCCCGGAAAGCCAACACATTCAAACCGTCGCAGCGGCTTAAACCGAGGCACGCCGTTCCTTGGTTGGACTCCGGCATGAATTGCTGCCACATCGCCTGAACCGTGGGACTTATCCCCAAGCCCCGCGGGTCAAGCGTGGTGCCGGACCCGGGATAGGTCGTACCCGGCACCAGCGCACCGATGGCAGGGGCGGTAGACGGATAGGTCGTCGGAGTGGGATTCAAGTTGTACACCGTTCCGTCAAACTGCAGTAATCCCAGCCTCATCCCGTCGGACGGAACCGATCTCGTGCGGGTGCTTGAGTTCGGGAAACGAAACCCTTCGTAATTGGCAAAGAGGTACCACTTCCCGCCAAGAACGTTTTTCCAGACGACGGGACCGCCCGCGGAACCGCCAAAACGGTTGAAATGGTAACTGGGAATAGGTGAATTAGAGGCGTTGTTGTCGAAAGTGTTAGCATTCCAGTTGTTATCCAAATAGTACTCATAACCAGTGCCGTGCCAAGTATTGGTGCCGCGTTTGGTCACCATCTGCACCTGGGCGCCTGCAGAACTATTGAAGTCTGCCGTTTGGTTCGTTGTACCTACGGTGAACTCCTCAATACTATCCACTGGCGTGGGCATGACACCGGTTGGCCCGCCGCCGCCGGGGGCCCCGCTGACACCAGTAGCTGTGACAAAGCTATTCACTACGCCGCCGCTGGGGTCGCCCGCGAAGCTGGGCGTGTACGTGTTTTGCGTACCATCCATGTCACTGGAGTTATTGCCACCATCCAGTTGGTATGAGTTCTGGTCCTGGTTTGCTCCCGCCACGCTGCCGTCTGGCGCAACACCTGGCTGCAGCGTGACGAAAGTGCTCACATCACGCCCGAGACCTGGCAGAGAGGTCAAGGCGAGGCCAGATATGGTATTGCCGATGGTGGCGTTCATGGTCTGAAGTTCGGTATTGGTGGTAGTGACCTCAACAACTTCCGTTGACGAACCAATTTCAAGTTTCACATCGAGTGTGCGGGTTTCACCGACCACCACATCCTGACCACTTAGTTTGGCTTGACGAAATCCCGATTTGTTTATTGTGACGTCGTATTTACCCGGGGGGACGTTCGAGAAAACGTACCTGCCCGCCCCGTTTGTCATGGACGTTCGTGCTTCGTTGGTGGCCGTATCGGTGAGCGTAACTTCACCATCAACGATTGCTGCGCCGGAAGAATCAACAACTGTTCCTACAACCTGACCCGTACCGGCCATCTGCGCGTGGGATAAAATTGGAAGCACAAATAACAACAAACAACAGACCACAACACCTAAAGTGACCCGGTTACCTTTCATGTGATCCCCCTCCCCGCGGGGGCCCCATGTGGAAAGACAATTCCCTCAGGGCCGACCGCCTGACCTCAAGAGTCCGATTTTTCGTAGATCATGGTTAAACCACTTCGAAAATACTCGAGGTGATACCAAATTGGCGGGAAATTACCAAGGCTTTAAGTAAATTACAACAGGTTTTATTGCCTTCGGCCAAAATAATCGCATTTCCGACGACATAATCGAATTTTTGAGCTGAACTTAATCTAAACTCTCACGTTTTAGGCGGCCACGGCTTGCAGTTCGGGTTTTCTGGTTCCGCGGCGTGTCATCAAGCATGACATTTTGCGCTTAAAGGGTGGTCCGAATACAAATCCGCCGCGCTATTTTTTGCCGCGCATCATTCAGCTGTTGGCCCCGGCATCGCTGGCGTTTTTTCGCCACCGAACGGACACGAACGAATACAGAAACAGTGCTTAAGTTTGCCTGAAAGCTGTGAACTAATATAGGTAACGGCTAACCATGCCGAATATGCTGACCTTTTCGCCCTCATTCAAAGTGCTACAGCTGGTCGCCAGCGGTTCTGCGACTTGCTGCAACACGTCATGCCGTAGTCGCGTTTATGGATGAACTTGCAAGCCGAGGATGGCTTTAATGCGCGAGCGCTTGAAAATTTCACGCGGGGCGCCAGTGCTCCGTTCCAGCCAATCATTGAAGTCCTGAATTTTTACGGAGTGCTCGATGGGGATGTCCACCACTGAAACTTGCACGGTGTTCAGGCCTTGAGGGATACCCATTACCCAATCATTTCCGCGCAGGGCCACAAGTCCTAAGGCGACGGCTTCGTAAAGAGTTTCCGCGGTTACTTCGACGGTGTGTTTTACACCGTCCATGTCTTTGATGGTGACCCGGCAGGAGCGAACAGGCATGACGAGAGAGAACCTACCATATTCGCTTTTTGTTCGCCACAGTAAATGCGACGTATAAATTCAAGGCGCGGACGCGAACGAAATGACTCTGAGGATCTACGGCTTGAAGGAGTTTTGGGCTTGAATTTCCCTGGCGCGACCTGCCTTCGAGCCAGAGCGGAATTCCACGGTGATGTTGACCTCCGACTCTACCGGCTTTCCATCGATCAACGTTTGGTCAAACTGCCATTCCCGCACGTCGCGCATAACTCGCGGCATCAACGCAAAATGGCCGCTCACGGGTTTTAAGTCCTGCACGCTTCCATTTTTGTCAACGAAGGCACGCACAGTTATCGCGTCTCCAGGGCGCGCGTTGCTGGCCGTCTCCAGTGCCGCGATTTGCGTGAGCAGTTCGCCGACCTTTAATTTTGCGATGGGTCCGTGACGATGCCAGCGGCTTTCGGCCGGCACCATGACAAATCTTTGCATTTCGACGGAAACGGAACGTCCGCTCGCGACGGACTCTACCGGCAGTCTAAGTAGGAATGATTCGTTGTTCTTTCTCGCTACCAGCATCACACCATGCAGCGGGGGCTGAGCATTGACTGGTGCCAAATTCGAAGGGCTGCTGGGTGCTGGTCGCGATGAAGCGGATACGTTGAGATTGGGCGCAGCTTTCGTCGCGGTGTCAGCAGTTGCGGTGGACGCCACATTGGGCCTGACGTTGGGCGCGATGCGCGGGGCTGCGTCAGATGTACTTCGAGAACTAGAGGGTGTTACCGGCGAAGAAGCTGCCACCGTGGGTTGAGCAATGTTTGGATGAGTGGTCGAGTTTTCAGTGGCAGGAGTGGTCAAGACCGTTGCAGTGGAGCTCGAAGTAGTGCGTGGGACTGTCGTTGGTGAAACCTTTAATGCCGACGAATGGGGAGCCGCGACACTTGAATCTGCCACACCGTTATGGTTTGCAACGGGACTATTTCTCGCAATCTGATCATTGAGAGTTTCATGGAAAGTAGGCGGCGCCACGGCGGATTTGTCTTTAGCATCACCACGTTGCGCTGATGCATCGGCATTTGTCGGCGCGTTCGTTGATGCGGCAAGAGTGTTAGTTGGCGTAGCGGGCCTGACGACTGCGGACGAAAAGGCGTCCTTTGTAATTGCACTAGCCTTCGAGTCCACTTTCGAACCTTCCTCTGCGTTTGGGTTTTTCCCCGTGACCGTGGAAGCCGCCGACTTAACGGCCCGAAGCTCTTGCGTGGACATGGAATTCAGTAGCTTGGTATCTACGAACGCGGGAGTAGATACGAAAGATTTAGTCGCGGCAGACGTTTTATCATCATGCGAGTTGACGGTCGCGAGAGTTTCGACAGTTCGTGGCGAAATTGAATGACGACCGGTCGCATCAATATCGCCGCTCGCAATATCCAACGAATCGTCACGCGCATGGGCAGTTTCAGGATCGGGCGTGGCGACGTGCGAAATATTTCTCCCCGCTGTGGCAACGCGAGATAGCCACTGTTGCAGAGGGCGACGGCCAACAATAATTCCTATACCAAAACTGGGAATGGCGATCCACAACAACAACAAACCTAACGTCGATAATCCACCTGGCTTCGACCGCTTGCGCGGAACCGTGGTTACCGACGCCAAATCCCATTCATTCTCGCGGAATCTAAAATTGGGCTTGGGCACTTGCGAATACCGTGTTTCGGCGATCGTGCCTTCGGTGGGAGAAGGCTGTTCTTGAGCTGGACCCAGGAATTCCGGCGCCGTGCCTCCGAATCCGGTCAGCAAAGAAACGCGCGGCTCGTCAAGGCCTTCGGTTTTCATCGCGGCCGAGGCAGCGACCGCCGACTGAGCAGGATGCCACTGGTCAAGCAACCGGAGGCTGATTGCAGCGTCAGCAAACGCTGGCAATGTCGAAGTGCTAGGTTTCGAAACGCGCGGAACAAGATTGATGTCTCGCACACCTTCCTGAGCGAGCCACTCGCGAATTTGTCCGCGCTGTTCATCAGAAATATCTACCAATTGAATGCCGGCACGTTTTTTGGATTTGGTGGTCCACGCGATGCGTCCGTGAACTTCAATGCTCTGCGCCAATCCATTCATGCGCACGTGCAGGTTCGAATACGCTTCATCGCCTACCGGAATGGCCATGGAAATAGCCATTCCGTCATCGCTAACGTTCAGGACCATTCCGCCGTTTGATCCTCCGCAAGCGACATATATTAAGGATCTGGGGAGAACGCGCAGCTGCGAGCGTCGTTCGTGGATTCGGGTTTGACCGGTGGACTGCTGTGCGGAGGTGCTCACGATATCCTCACTAGAAGAACGCGCCTGCGGCGTTGCGACTCTGCGATATGTAACTACGGTCGGGGAGGAGGGCCCGTTCGGCGGCTGGAGGAAGGCGCGACACGTCCCTGGGCGGAACGCAAGCCAACGCGAATGTTAATTATAGCAGTCTTTCTAGATCGAATGCTTTAGTCGCTGACTTCCGCCAAACTCGCGCTAAGAAAATCATCCCCACCGCCAGGTTATAGAACCCAACATGTAGCGGTAAGTTTCGAAGAAACGCCAAATATCTATCTAGTCGCGTTCCCAGTAACTTGCCGAGGGTTTCGCGACTGCGCCCGAGTCTGAGTCACTGTTTGCAGCGTCCCATGCCTTCCGCGAAATGGGCTCAACGGATTGTAACTTTTTTTGTTTCAAGGATTTGTTAATAGCCGATAAATCCTTGGCGAGAACGCTTTCAAACTCCGCCCTAACATCGTCTAGTTCTTTCTTCAGTGAATCAATACGCGTTATCTGGTAGTCGCCTGGACGTCCCTCGTAATTCAGGATCGCGCCATACAGTCCGGTGGTCTTCTCGCGGATACGTTCTTCACCCGTAACCGCGCCGCCTTCTTTGGTGGCCACAATTTTTCGGCGGAGTTCTTCGACCTTTTGCGCCAAGTCATTAAGGCGTTTGGCAAGAACCGCGTCGCTTTTTAGAGTCGCAGCGCGGGCCAAGAGAGCGTCGTGAACCCCGTTGATGCGATCCACATCAAAGCTCATGTCAGCTAACAAATTATAAACGCGCATAGCGGCTTCAAATTCCAGGCGCCGATCTTCAGCGCTGAATTTTGCCCGCGGGTCCAAAACAACATTTAATTGCGTAGAGAACGTGTCTTTACCGCGTGTCATTTTGACTGTGTACGTGCCGGGTAAAACACGCGGGCCTTGGCTGGCTTCAAATGCGGCAGTAGCGGCAGGCGGAACACGCGGCGCCTTTAATCTCATCGGCCAATCCACCCTGCTGATACCTCGGCGATTGTTTGGCGGCAAGGTGTCCACCAGTTTGCCCTGAGCATCCAGGATTTCGATTTTCATTTTGCCGAAAATGTGGCGCTTCTTTTGATAGTAGGTGATGACCGCGGCGTCGGCGGGATTGGGCCCCGAGAACATCGCGCTTCCTTCAGGCCATCCTCCATTGGCGTTCAAGCGCTGCTGTGGTGGCTTGCCAGGAAGAAACCCGGCATCTTGCGCCATCACTTCCGGATTTAGTTTCCGCAGGGGGGAAATGTCATCAATGATCCAAATGCCGCGACCGTGCGTGGCGATTACCAGATCAGACTCGCGAGGATGCACGACTATGTCGCGAACCGGAGCTTGCGGAAAATCGCGGCCTCGATACGGTGCCCACTGCTTTCCACCGTCGAGAGATATCCAAAGCCCGAATTCGGTGCCGAGAAAGAGCATGTTGGGTGAAACGGTGTCTTCCTTAATCACGTGAGCAAAGCCGCGCACCCCGCTATCAGAGCTAACAATGGGCGCCCAGGTTTTGCCGTAATCCGCGGTTTTATACACATGCGGGGTCATGTCGCCGAAAGTGTGCCGGTCAAATGCAGCATAGGCAGTGGCCGGATCGTACAAGCTCGCCTCCACCCATGAAACCCAGGAGGCCTTAGGCAAGTCCGCGACGTTTCCGACAACGTTTGTCCACGATTTGCCAGCGTCGCGGGTGATCTGCAAATTTCCATCATCCGTGCCAACCCAAATGGTTTGCGCTTCCCGCGGGGATTCGCTGATGGAATAGATGGCGGTGTGCATCTCAGCATAAGAATTGTCAACGGTTACGCCGCCGGACTCTTCCTGCTTCTGTTTTTCAGGATCGTTGGTGGTCAAATCGGGAGAAATACGATCCCAGGTTTGGCCGTGATCGCGCGAGCGGAATAAAAATTGTGCGCCAATATAAAGCGTGCCTTTCTCGTTGGGGCTCAAATGAATCGGCGTGTTCCAATTGAACCGCAGCTTCCCTTCCCCATAATTAGGTTCCGGCTTGATGAAACGCGCCTCCAGTGTGGTGCGGTTCACACGGCCGATGAATCCGCCTTGCGATTCGGCATAGATGTAGTTGGGATCGCAAGGATCGGCGAAGGCCCAGAAACCGTCGCCGTTAAAAAGATTTTCCCACCGGCTGTTTGTAATTCCCCCAGGGTATTGTGAGTCGCCTGCCCAGACGCTGTTGTCCTGCAAGCCGCCGTAAACATGGTAGGGATCAGCCTGGTCCACGCTGACGTGATAAAACTGAGAAATCGGGAGGTTGTAACCTTTCCACCAGGTGTTTCCGCCGTCGTAGGAATACCAGATGCCTCCATCGTCTCCGGCGATCAAATGATCGGTGTTATCGGGATCGATCCACACATCGTGGAAGTCGCCGTGCGCACTCTGGGAAATGGTGCTGAAACTCTTGCCGCCATCTTCACTCATGATCAGGACAAGATCGGGCTTGTAAATTTTATTTTCGTTTTTGGGATCGACAATCAGGTTGCCGAAATAGAAGGGCCGCCACACCATCCAGTTGCTGCGATCTCGCTCCTGCCAGGTCTTTCCGCCATCGTCGGAGCGGAATAGGGCGCTGCGATTGGATTCGATCAACGCGTATACAACCTCGGGCTTGGAGGGAGCGACCGTCACCGCGACGCGGCCCCAGGGCTTCGCGGGCAAACCTTGCGCACTTTTTTCATCCAGTTCTTTCCAGGTGGCGCCACCGTCGGAGGAAACGAACAATCCACTGCCGCTGGGAGCCGTGGAATTTTCACCTCCCGAACGAAATGTCCATCCCTTGCGGCGGAAATCCCACATACCGGCATAAAGCGTCTTGGGGTTTGACGGGTCCATGGAGATCATCGAACAACCGGTGGAAAGGTTCGGGCCCTTCAAAATCCTGTTCCAAGTCGTGCCGCCATCAGTGGTCTTGTAAAGGCCACGGTCTTCGCTGTCACTCCATAATTTTCCAGGGACGCACGCGTAGACGGTATTGCTGTCGTTGGGGTCGATCAAAATTTTTGCAATGCGCTCCGATTCCTTCAGACCCATGTTGGTCCAGTTTTCGCCGCCGTCCGTGGACTTATAAATCCCGTCGCCGATGGAAACACTGTTGCGAGTCCATGATTCGCCACTCCCGGCCCAGATCGTCTTGGGCGATTTCGGATCGATCGCGATGGCTCCGATCGATTGCGCGGTCTGCTTATCAAACATGGGCTTGAAAGTAGTGCCACCGTTCACGGACTTCCATACTCCGCCGCTGGCGGCTCCTACGTATACCGTAATCCGGCCGTTCTCTTTGACGGCCGTAAGCGCCGCGATGCGGCCGCTCATCGTTGCGGAGCCGATGTTGCGCGCGCCCAGGCCGGAAATGGAGTCGGAATCGTATTTCACTTCCTGTGCGTGTAGGTACGGCGCCGCAAACGCGCCGGTGGCGAAACATGCGGCTAGGACCAAACAACGAGTCACATTCGACATTTCGATGACGTCCTTAAAGTAATTTGCAAAGCCTTGTTCACACAGGAAATTTGGAAAATCGTGTACAAACCACTCTTGATCCGTAAAGTGGACATTTATTCATGACGGTACCGAAATGTTCTCCGAGATCACTGCGGGTTTGCCTTAACTTCAGCCTTGGTGACCGGCATGGGGAATAGCGAATCGTCCAACGGGATATTCAGTTCTACTTTCTCCACCGTAAATTTTGCGCGGTCCGCGCTTCCCTTCTGTCCGCTTTCGAAGGCAAAGGGAAAATACAGCCCATTCACCTGTTCGTAGTCACCGTAGTAGTTCTCTGTGAATACCACGGCTCCGCGAATAGTGCTTTGGTTCTCCATTTTGATTTCGAGAAAAGAGTCGACATCGAGAAAGTAATAACGCACGTCGCCATTTTTCAGCGTGAGTTTCACTTTATAGCAGTCTGTGCCCTCCACTGAATCGTGTCCCATCAACTCCGCTTTGTGACCTTTTTCTTTGTAATTCACCATTGGGCCATCAATGTCGGCGTCAATCTGCAGACTTTTGAGATCGTCCTGCGACATCAATTCCGGGTCCTTACGACCTCCGAAAGGGGAAATCTGCCAGCCAGTCTTGCCGTCATACGCCTGAATTTGCGTCAGTCCTTGAACTGAAAATTCCTCGCGAACTTTATCGGGGCGCTTATTTTCTTGAAGAAATCCCGCGCGAAAGGAGCCCTGATTGAATTTCCCGGTGGTGCGAATGCTCTGAACGGCTTTCAACTTCTCAATGCCACCGTGGGCTTGAATATTCTTCGCGATTATTTCATCCACGGTCTGCGCGAACGATGCTAAGGGCGACAGCAACAGGAAAACTAACGACGGAATCAATGGACAGAGTGGTCGCCGCAACGCTATTCCTTGACCTTCGATTTTCATGAATTTCTCCGAAAGATGACCGCGCTCGACCTTATAACAAACACACCACAACAGAAAGTGCCAACTGTTTTCCAGTAAGACGAAGATGCGCTTGATTCGTAAGCATCTTCCCTGGCTCTTACCTAAACGCGACATAGGGATAAATGGTTTCGACGGTTCTAAAATTCAAGGTGCAAGCGCAGGGTGGGAACAATCACCGGTCCGCGGTCGCGATTGTAACCGGGATTGTTGATGTGTTGTACGCCAGCCGATGGGTAAAACCCGCGCCAAAGATGCAGCGTATAATACGCCTCCTCAATGGTTTCACGCCCGTAATTGAGACGGCCATCACCCAACAGAAAGCCGTAGCCGCCCAGCGCCAAATATTGCTGGTGATCTCGTGAAATGCTGTTCGAAACAAAAGCTACTCCAGTGCGGTCGAATTTTCGGTGCCAGCGTTGGCCGGACGCTCCCGCGCCAATTTCTACGGTGCTGTCCACTTCGGTATAGGCATACGACTCATGGCGGCCTTCATTCCAGCCCCAGCGGCCGAAAACACCGAACCAATCGTTGAGCGGCTGTTCGAAGTTTGCGCCGAAGCCGTACTTTACTGAGGTACGTAACGGATGGGCTGTTATTTCCGGGATCGTCGTTAGACCTGCAAGGTAATTGTCGACGGCTTCGCGGTAGCTTCCCATGTTGGCGTGATTCACGAAGGAAAGTAATCGCAGGATTCCCTCCCGGTGCGGCAACAGTGATTCGCGCAGCTCGATTTCAATATTCTCGGCGCGCGCACGAGAAAGATCGGCGTCCAAATTAATGCCGTTCGCGACTTTGGGCATGAGAGCTTCGGCGAACCGTACTGAAACATGACGGCCGTGATATTCGAGCATGGCCGCGAATGTGTAACCCCGCGTGTCCGCGGCGTAATCGTAAGCGCCGTTGTTGTCCACGGTCCAATTCAGGAACTGAAAATTACTATCGGAGCCGTAGTTGTTCAGGTCGAAGAAATCCGCGAGTCCAAATTTACCGAATCGCAGTTCCAGGCGCCTTTCCGGTAATTTGCTGAACAGCGAAAAGGCGGTGCGCGCCGAATTTTCTTCGCCATGACCCAAGGGAATGATTTGATGCCACATCAGCCGTGCAATGTAAGGAGCTTTGCTGAGTGACGGATTTCTGACTACATCGAGGTTAGTAAAGCCCGCCAGTCCCAAGGCCTCTCCGATCCCATGACCTCCGGTCTCCTGCACATCGCAGAGCAACTCCGTGGTACCGGTCACACGCAGGCCGGTATATAACGTGAGCACGCGGGAACTGGCATCCTGTGCCTGAGGCGAAAGACTGTTCCTGCCTTGGTACGACGAGCGAAACGCTGGATGCCATTGCGAAACGATGTTCGCCTGGCCTGAAATCCACAGGCGGTCTGTTTCTGGATGGGGGAACATCACAGGAATGGGGTCTGTGGCCGGCCCTGTTTCGGCGTTGGGCGGTGCGGAAGTTTGCTCGGACTGTGGGTCCTGTGCGGGTGAGTCCCGAGAGAAGAAAAACATTCCGACCGCCATTATCGAGGCGAAACAAAACCTGACTACCGCTCCGGCGGCTGCGTTCCGTATCATTGAATCGTTTCGTCCTTATAAAAACGGTCTGGTAAGAATGCAACTTACCCGCTTTAGCTGGCAGCGCGATGAATATTTGATGAACGTGCTGGGCCGCTGAATTTCGTCTGATTACTACCGCGACGCACTCTGGGGATGATAAAACGGCATCACGTTTTTCCGCACATTTGATATCTTAACTGCACTCGCACGGTGTTCGCGGAAGGAATTCATGTGTTCTCACGAAATTTTACAATGATTAAATTGTCTGCGTTGGCATGGTTTGTTCTCTTGACCAGCGCCTGGACTCTGCGCGCGCAGGCAGGTCCGCAGGAAGGTGGCCGTGAGCTTCAAATTTGGACGGGAGGAGGGCGCGGAACGAGTGGGAGCCAGTCCGGGGACGGCGTGTTTAATATTGGTGCACGTTATGGCTGGATTTTGACGGATGCGCATGGGCCGGGTTTTCTGCGTGGCCGCTTTGAATATGCCGTGGACGTCGTGCCAATTTTTGTCGTAACGCAGAGTACGAATACCGCGTACGGGTTTGGCGTCAATCCGTTTGCACTCAAATGGAATTTCGCGTCGCACAGACGCGCAGTACCTTACGTAGATATCGGCGGTGGGACACTTTTTACAAATGTGAAAGTGCCGGAGGGCACGTCACACGTCAATTTCACCACCGGCGGCGCTCTCGGCGTGCACTTTTTGCGCAGCAAATATGATTGGAGCGCCGAAGTGCGTTACATGCACATTTCCAACGCCGGAATATCGCGGCCAAATCCCGGTATTAATACTATTCAGGTGCGGCTCGGGTGGGGAATGTTCACTCAACCAAAGTAACTGTTGGTCGCTCCGTTCAGCCCGGGAAAATCCTTTCGGCGGCACACACGTTGGGAGCATAATACTTTCTGCTAGTGCTTAGGAGCCACGCTAAAATGTCAAAAACGTCTAAGGGTACTGCACCGATGATTTTCGTATTGATTGTGATAGCGGTCATCTTGGTGGCCACCGTCGGATACCGGGCGGTTCACGCCGGCGACAAAGCCCCCGCGGTTGGATCGACCGCGCCAGACTTCACGTTAAAATCGCAGGAAAACAACCCTGTAAGCCTTCACGATTTCAAAGGCAAGTGGGTGGTGCTCTATTTTTATCCCAAGGATTTCACCAGCGGTTGCACCGTGGAAGCCCACAATTTTCAGCGTGATCAGGCGCAGTACGAAGCCAAAAATGCCGCGATCGTTGGAGTCAGCATGCAAGACCCGGATTCACACCAGAAGTTTTGCACGAAGGAAGGGCTTACGTTCAAATTGCTGGCCGACACCGATAGCCAGGTTTCAGGCGCTTACGATTCAGTCATGAATATGGGTGTGGCCAAGCTTTCCGCTCGTCACACTTTTCTTATTGATCCCAACGGAGTGGTGCAAAAAGTGTGGCTGGAAGTGAAGCCTGAAAAGCACAGCGAAGAGGTGCTTGCCGCGCTCAACGATTTGCAGAAAAACGGCACTGGAAAATAAACGATAGTCTGACTTCTACGGCGCATCGTCTCCTTCTCCGTCGCCACTTGCCGGGGCGGATGCTGGCTTGTCAGGATTGATTGGCGTTTTGCCGGCCTTCTCTAACTCGGAGTTCAGTTCAGGGATGTCGTGGTTGCGGATTGCCGTCCATTGGGCTTCTAAATTTTGCAACGCTTCCAGTTCCTCGTGGTAGACGCTTTGCGCTTGTGAGGTGGGTGCGGCATCAGCGCTGTCAGCAACAGCCAGCAAGTTGCCGAAGTGTTGGTTGAGGCTCGAAAAATTCTCCGGGCGCTTTCCGGTGGCGGGCACACCAAAGAAACTGCTTTCAGCGTTACCTTCAAGTTCCGCAACTTTTTTCTGCACCGCAGACAGAGACCCCGGCAGCGGTGAATTTCCAGCCTCAGTGGAACGTTCAGCCAATTGTTCACGGACAGATCGCACTTGCGCCAACGATTTGAAACTTTCGTTCATGCCGCGGACTGCGCCAGTTTCCATTTCGAATTGCGCGCGTAATTCAGCAGCGGGCGTTTTAATTCGCGGATCCATGTGTAGCGTCAAGGGTTGTTCCTGGCTTTTTCCGTTCGCGGTGACCTTAATGACGTAGCGGCCCGGAAGCGCGATGGCGCCCAAGGGCAATTCTGGTGTATTGCCGTAGATGGCGGAGATAGGAAATTCATGATTGAGCGAATCGGGGGGCGGATAGTGCAGGTCCCAGACAAAGCGGTGAAAGCCAGCTTCGGAAGAAAGTATCTGCTGTGGCCGAACCCAATACATGGGGATGGGATTCTCCGCGGCGACCTTCTCCATCGGTTTAGGCTGGTCGGTGCTGGAATAGCGACGCACCAGATAATTCTGGGCATCGAAAATTTCCAGCTTCACCTCACCGCGGGAACCGTCGGCAAGCAAATAATCAATGATGGCGCCGTCAGGGGGATTTTGTCCGGCGGGAATTTCCGGCGGAAGCGGCGTATCGGTATTGCGATTCCATCGAAAGCGCACCGCGGTCTGCGGAGCAAACAAGTGTAGGGGCTCGCGCGCGACTTGAGCAGGCCACTGTCGCAGAGGTGTGATGTCGTCAAGGATCCAGAAGGAACGGCCGTGGGTGGCGACGATCAGGTCATCTCCATGAATCGCGAGATCGCGCATGGAGGTATGCGGGAGATTTAACTGCAACGGTTGCCAGTCGTCACCATCGTCGAAAGAAGCGTATACGGAAGTTTCGCTACCGGCAAAAAGCAAACCTTTGCGGGCGGGATCT
>DASYJM010000304.1:0-3998 GCA_035996445.1 Candidatus Acidiferrum sp.
GCGGCCTTTTTGGTAGTTTTCTTTGTCGTACTTCCAGTTTTCTTCGCAGCGCGTTTCTGAAAGGCGCTTGCCCTTTGCCAAGCCAGGTCCACTCCCGAGACATGGTTACAAAGTGTCCCTAGCGGCCGGGTAGGCCTAAGGGACTGCCACCCACCGGATGAGGGCCTCAATTGCGACGCCGAGGTTGGCCGTTGTATCGTTGCGTCAGCAGAGAGGGATCAATGCAAAAACGCAAACTTGGCAATAGCAACTTGGAGGTTTCGGCCCTCGGCTTAGGCTGCATGGGGCTGAGTTTCGGTTACGGTCCCGCCGTGGACAAGAAGGAAGGAATCTCGCTGATTCGAGCGGCAGTCGAACGCGGCATCACCTTCTTCGATACAGCAGAGGTCTACGGCCCGTACACGAACGAAGAACTGGTAGGCGAAGCCCTCGCTCCTTTCCGTGAACAAGTGGTGATCGCCACTAAGTTCGGGTTCAAAATTGATCCGAACACCGGTAAACAGGCAGGGCTGGATAGCCGGCCAGAGCACATCAGGCAGGTCGCGGAGGCTTCGCTCAAGCGACTCAAGAGCGATGTGATCGATTTGTTCTATCAGCACCGTGTTGACCCAGAAGTGCCAATCGAAGATGTAGCGGGAGCGGTGAAGGAGTTGATCCAGCAAGGCAAAGTGAAGCACTTCGGCCTTTCTGAAGCAGGGGTGCAAACAATTCGTCACGCGCACGCGGTTCAGTCGGTGACTGCACTCCAAAGCGAATACTCGCTGTGGTTCAGAGAACCTGAAAAGGAAGTGATACCGACACTGGGGGAACTGGGGATCGGATTCGTTCCATTTAGCCCTCTTGGCAAAGGCTTCCTTACGGGCAAGATCAATGAGAATACCAAGTTCGATAGCACCGATTTCCGTAACATCGTTCCTCGCTTTAGCCCAGAGGCGCGGAAAGCAAATCAAACCGTGGTTGATCTGCTTGGGAAGCTCGCCGAACAAAAGAAGGCGACACCGGCTCAGATCGCGTTGGCTTGGCTGCTGGCCCAGAAGCCATGGATCGTTCCGATCCCGGGCACGACCAAGGTGGCGCGCCTCGAAGAAAACATCGGAGCAGTTTCAGTCAAGCTCACCTCCGACGATCTCCGTGAAATTGATAACGCGGTGTCGAAGATTACGGTGCAAGGGGCGCGGTACCCGGAAAATCTGCAAAAAATGGTCGGTCGCTAGGCGCGAATAATTGTGTTCTATGGTTGGTTCCGTTCTCGGACATGAGCTGGAAATGATTCCAGCCGCTTGATGGAGTCGAGCGAACCGTTAAGATTGCAGACGTAGGGGCAAGTCGGCATGCACTCAAGACAGCAACTCGCTAAAGACTTTCACAGATTGGGTGTTGCCGCCAAGGATGTTGTGATGGTGCATGCTTCGGTTCGCGCCGTTTAACGCAGGCAGAGCCGATATCGTCGATTCGCCGTGCTGCTCGGGGTGGGTCAAGGCTGAGCTAAAAGCCAGCAGTCGCTTGAGCGCACTTGGGTTAATTCTGTTAGCGCAGCGTAGGTTTGAGTTACGGAATCAACGTTACTGAACACGTTACTGAAATGACCGTATCAGTAACGGATTTAGGATTTGGTTTCCCAAGACGCGACGCGGAGATCATTCACGACCTTGTCTTCGGCAGTGGTTAATTGGCGAGGCTCGCCACGTTCGACGGCTAAGACATACCAACCGGCAGCGCGAGGCAGACCGCACCTGGCCGCGTCGCTAAGTGTTTGGTGTGCGTGCATGCAACGGCACTCACACCAACTGTCCGTCCAGGCAGCTTCGTAATGAATATTATTCAGGGAGGCGTAGCGCATGCGCAGTCCCGACATGATGTCGTTCAAAAGTTGAGTAGACGGGCCGTGCGGGCGTACTAAATTCGGTTCCATACGAACCCCCAAGGGAGGGGCGAGGCCCCCCAGGGCACCTGTTTACTACATTGAGGCGTGCGACTCAAGATGACAGAGCAGCCACTTCACGAAATAGCTTCCTGGGCGCCGATGCGTTTTAGGCCAGTTGCTGTTTAGGGAACGTTTTCTTGGAGGACTATTTCCTTAGCGTTTTCCAACGTGGTAAAACTTATCTACATGATGGTCCTTATTTTTCTAGGCGTACCTGTTGCAGCTGCGCTGTGTTTCCGGCTGCTGGTTCCGTTATTTACCGTGGATATGCCTCGCCGTCACATTGAATCTGAACCATTTTCCTAGTGTGGGTCCTGACTGGGGCCACTTCGGAATTGGGCGGGAGCACTCTGGTCGTTCGCCCACGCCTTGTTGAAGAGCGCCAACCCTCAGAGTCTCCAACTCACTACTCCACCTGAGCTGAGAAACGCATCAAAAACACAGACATGCTGTGCAAATTGGCTCTCACGTTGGACTTTGCGGAGGCGCCGCGCCTCGGACAGCGTGTGGCCTTGGGGTTCGCGTGACTCTGGAAACCTGCAACCACAGGAGCTGCGTGCGTATCTGTGAAAGGAATCGATCAGCTGTAGTTTGCGACGGTTACGTTTAAAATGTTGCATCTCCCGCATAGCGGACGCAGTCACCACGGGCGCGGCCATTTCCACAGTCAAGGTGTCGAGACTTTTAGTTGTGGATTGCAGCCGAGATGCCTTTCGAAATTTCTTCATTTTATCCATTCAATGCAAGCTAGCTAGGCGCGGTGACTCTTGCCCTTGAGCTTGGGTGGCTCCTGTTGGCCAGGGTTCAAAGCGGCAATTCAAATCAGCGGCCTTGCAATGCCGGCTCTTCCACCTGCATCTCTCAATTGGATTTTGTGAAGCGCCGAAAGAATGAGTCGGACTTCCATTGAGGTTTTGAATCCGCATTTGCGGTGTTTACTAAGAGCTCTCTGACGATTTCTTCAAAGAGGGAAGCGGAGGCGAGATTAACCGGTTGATTTGTATCGTCGCTGGGAGCGTGGTAGCGCGTGGCTAGCCAAGAACCTATGAGTTGGGCTTCGGGTGTCTTAGGTTCGGCCCCGATCTCCAGAGCTACGGCGGGAATGCCGCGCCGGACAAAGCTGTACTGGTCGCTGCGGACGAAATAGTTGTGGAGAGGAAATGGGTCTGCAATGGGCTTTACGCCGAAGGACTGCACCACGGAGGCGCTGCGGTCGCCCAGGTCAGATTCGGCGAGGCCCTGAATGACTATCAGTTTCAAAGGAATTATGGGAAGGAACATGTCGGTATTGATGTTGGCAATCATGGAGTGGGGATCGACCGTAGGATGAGCGGCAAAGTATTTTGAGCCAAGTAAGCCTTTCTCTTCGCCGGTAACAAACACAAATAAAATTGAGCGGCGCAGCTTTTCGGAATGAGACTTGAGCTCATTCGCTTCGTCCAAAAGCAGCGCGGATCCAGAGCCGTTGTCCATCGCGCCGTTGTAGATGTTGTCGCCGTTAATGGGCGCTCCGATGCCAATGTGGTCGATGTGAGCGGAGAGGACTACATATTCATTTTTAAGGGTGGGATCGCGGCCCGGAAGTTTGGCTATCACGTTGGATGATTCGAGTTGGCTTTTTACGATGGTGCGGTGCGCTTTGAGAGCGACGGAAAGTGGAAAACGAGGCAGCGGCTTGCGGTCTTTCGCGAGGGAGGCAATTTCAGCGAAGGTATGTCCGGAGCCGGCAAAAAGTTTCTCGGCCTTCTCGGAATTGAAGATCATGGCGAGTTGAAGGCCGCCGGTTTCGTTGAATTCTGGAGCAGCCAGATCCATGGTTGGCTGTGTTCTGTTGAGGGTGATACGTGACCAGGGAATTTCCTGAGACGCAGGATTAGGAATGACGATGTACCCAATGGCGCCTGCGGCTTTCAAAGCCCTCCAGCGTTCTTCGATGGAAGAGAAAGTTGCAGAAAGCGGTCCGGGGATGTCGGCGGGCGAACCGGTGACATATACAACGATTTTATGGTTGAGGTCGAGGCCTGCGAGTTCATCGAGGTTTTTCTCGGCGATTTTTAGGCCGTTGCCAACGAAC
>DASYJM010000305.1:0-6832 GCA_035996445.1 Candidatus Acidiferrum sp.
CTGAAGCCTCTGGTGCAGAGAGTCGCTAGGCGACTTGGCGAGCGTGCAGGCCGTAACGTGAGTAAACGCTGAGCAGGCCTCGAAAAGACTAATGCAGGAGCCGACCCGCCCCGGTTTCGGGGAAGGCCGAAGTTGGTGGAACGGTACGAGCGAACAAGTTCCTTCCATCAGACCTGCCGGGGTATTGGCGACGGCATGCAGGCAAAGGGGACCATACGCAACACGGGAAGTCCCAGCGGTGATCGCGGTGTGGATCAACTGGCGGCTCGTGAGAGACGGGCCGGGCTGACTGGGATGGCGGAGAGGCTCGCAGTACCGATGAAGCCGGCGGGTAACTCCGGTGGAGGGAAGGGGACGTGGTTTAGACAGATTTCACCCTTTATATGGATAGCGCGAAGTATATCGGTATGGATGTGCACAAGGAAACGATCTCCATCGCGGTTCGAAATTCCTCCGGCAAGCTGGTGATGGAATCCGATTAGCAAGGATCTCGGGCGGGTTATAAATCGGCTCAAAGCATTGTATGGGAGCTGGGCCATTCCCTGCGCGGGGACGCAAGTCTACGTACCGCGTTACCGTTCGGAATGGTTGAAAGTGCGGATGCAGAGAGCCTAAGACCAAAACGGTGAACATCAGAAATTGGTTATCGGATGATAAACCGTCACCCATAAATTGCGAATGCATTGCGGTATGTCAAAGACTTCAATTGTCGGACCGACCACACTCGCACCGGTTACGGGACTTTTGGGAAACCGTTGTGAACACCAACAAAGTGCTTGAGAGTGTTTTGGCGCTGGCTCCAACGGCGCTCGAAATGGGGCTGACACCACTCAAATTGGTGCATCTGGGTCCGCAGGCTTCGTTGCAGCAAGAGATTGCGGATCTGGTGGCCGCGCGTGATGCCAGTGACCGGTACTCCGCGATTCAAATCATGTCATCGAGTGAGTTGAAGTCCGTGGTGGGCACGTTTGCGCAAAGCGGTAGGCCCTGCAACATGATTTTTAATTTGATAGGGCTGCTAAACTCCGAAAGCTCTCAAACCATATACCTGTGGAACGACATAGCGGGACGATCCGAATAGTTGCATGGTGTTGCGTCGGAAAACTGGCATAATTCGGGCCGCATGGCCGATTCCTTCCACGAAGTACAAGAGCGGCTTGAGAGAATTACCTTAGAACTAAAGACCGCGACAGACCCAGAGCGCAGAAGAACGCTCCTCCGCGAAATGAGTCGATTGGTCGCGGAAGCCGAGAGAATCAGCGGCCAACCACCAAAAATGAGTCAAAAGCCTGGGACGTAGCTCAGCTCTAGTGTTTAGGGCGAATCGTAGTTACCATCCAACTTTCGCTTTATGGTTTCCAGTTCTTCGCGTAACGCTGCTTGTATCTAGTGAAAAGTCAAAAACCCCGGGTTCAAAATTTGCGAACCTGGGGCACCCGGCTGAAAATTCTCATTCGGGCGAGTACATGAGCTGAAGGCGTTGGTATGTTGCGGGCTGTTGGCAGTGTGGGCAGCACAAGGTCAGCCCGTATTCTGGAAATTCAGGCCGGTATGGCCAGAGCGGATCGTAAAGAAACTTATCGAAATGAGGATCAATTTCACTGTGGCGGAATATTTTCGTGCAATGCGGGCAGTTCAAAGTCCATTGAGGCATCTGCATAACTTTCTAAGCCCGGACGCTGGCTGCCTGTCCAAATGTTGCCACGAGCCCCGGAACTTACACTGTGCAATATTGCACACTAAGCAGAACGGCCTGTGTATAAGTATGTGACTAAACTAGTTATGGGATATAAGAATGCGCATTATATAACAGGCATGTACTGGACACGTTAATGCACTTAAATCCGCCGCGCCTTCTGATTCTCAGGGCACACCTTCTTGAAATGCTTATTTCGGGCGGCTGTATAGCGGCGGGGCTGTTTATGTGGATATCAATGAATGGCTCAAATTCTGGCATCGCTTTACTGGTCGGGGCTGCTTTGCTGGTAGCCGGAGTTATTATGTTCCTGTCGGCGATGAAAACTGTCCTGAAATATTAAGAATCATAGTGATATTGGCGTTGTTTATTGCGCTGACGGTACTGATGGCAACGATGTGTTTTGGACTGTGTGTGCTGCTCCTCAGCTTCGTTGGCAGGCTCTGGCCTTCGAAGCCAAGCGTCCTAAAAGATAAAGGGAAAGCTCGGGAAGGGATTTCCGGCTCTGTAGGCACCTGTGGCCCACTCGAGGGCACGAAATTAATTAGTTTTAAACTTTAGTTTTTCTAGACGCAAATCGGAAATCATCCACGATCTTATTTTCCGCAGTTGTTAATTGTCGCGGTTCGCCACGCTCGACCGCCAAGACATACCAACCGGCGGGACGAGGCAGGCCGCACCTGGCGGCGTCGCTGAGCATTTTGTGTTTGTGCATGCAGCGACAGCCACCCTGACTGTCCGTCCAGGCAGCTTCGTAATGAGTGCTATTAAGGGAAGCGTACCGATACCGGAGGCCCGTCATTATTTGCTTGACCAAAGGGGGCATTCGGTCGGGTGACATGCCAGTAATCCTTTAATAAACTGTTTGTCGTCTTCCGTTTTACCTCAAAACCAGGAAACTGGCTACTGAAGTTTAGTGTCTGGGCAGAGCGATTAGTCGAGTTTTTTGCGGGCGAAGTAAAACAACGAGGCGCCCAGCAGCGCGAACATCACCATGCCAAGTATGGATTGCGCGGAAGTGGGCATGGGCAGCTTGTCGTTCAGCGCCAGCGCGGGCCAGAGCCTTGGTCCGAAGGCAAACAATTTTTCAGACCAGGGAAGGCGCAGGACGGATGTGACCCAGTGCGGCACGCGGTTGGAAATTTCTGGATCCTGCAACAGATTGATGATGATGCCGAGCAGGCCAAAGACACCTCCGGCAGCGATGAGTCCACTGGAGTAGAGCGCGCCGGGGCTGGCTTCGCTTTCGTCTTTTTTCTTGGTGGTGGCGTCGACGAGCGAGCGGATCAGGCCGCCGGCAAACATCGCAGCGGTGGTGCCGAGCGGAAGATACGAGCCGGTGGCGAAGGCCAGCGAACGCACGCCGAGAATTTCTACCGCGATTACCAGAGCAACACCCATCAAGACCAAGCGCCAGGGGAGGCGCTGATTCAAGATGCCGCTGATGACGGTGGCCATCAGGCGCGCTTGCGGAGCGGGAGCCTTGAGGCTGCCGATGCCCTGGGCCCACTGATACTCGATTTGTTTGGTTTGCGGACTGTACAAATATTCGCCGTCGGGAACTTCGTGCGAGCCCAGGGAATTGATGAGCTGATAATTTTTGCCCTGATAGGTGAAGCTATCCCGTTCCACTTTCACTCCCGAGGGCAAGGCTTCGACGGTCACGGGAATCTGCGTGGGAATATATTTTTCTAGGCCCTTGTTCATCAAGTTGAGGGTGGTGCCGATGGCCAAGGTCGAAACGGTGACGCCGATCAACAGGCCCATCTGCTGCCAAAAAGGCGTGGCGCCGACGAGATAGCCGGTCTTCAAATCCTGCGAGGTGGCGCCTGCGATGGCGGCGGCAATGCACACCACGCCGCCAATCATCAGCGCCAGCACCTGGTAGTTCGGCGCGGTCCATCCGGCAACAAAAAAGATCGCGCAGGTGGCCATCAGCGTGGCGATGCTCATGCCGCTGATGGGATTGGAGGAGTTGCCGAGCAGTCCGCTGATGCGCGCGGCAACGGTTACGAACAGAAAGCCGAACACGGTGACGAAGATGCCGGCGAAAAGATTGTGGAACCAGCGCGTTTCGGCTCCCGGGATGGGATGAAAGGTGAGCAGAATCCACATCATGACGATGATCAGCAGGGAGCCGAGAATGACCCAGCGCATGGGCATGTCGCGATCGGTGCGGGTGGCCGCGATGGCGTCGGTTGCCCCTTCCGCGCGCACGTCTTTAAGGCCGGCTTTGAGCGCGGAGAATATTGTGGGCAGCGTGCGCAGCAGAGTGATCAATCCTGCGGCTGCTACGGCGCCTGCACCCATGGGTCGAATGTAGGTGCCCCAAATTTGATCAGGGCTCATCATCGGAATGGGAATTGTGGATGGATAAATCGGGACGTTGTTGGCGAGCTGCCCATAAAAACGGATGGCGGGCATGATCACCAGCCAGGAAATTATGCCGCCGGCAAAAAGTATGCCGGAGACGCGCGAGCCGATGATGTAGCCAACGCCGAGATACTCGGAGGTGATGGTCATGCGGAAGGATGCGCCCTGAAACCAATTGGGGCGCGCTTCCGGCTGAGAAGTCCAGGCCTGCACGGTGTTCATCAAGAAGGTATAAACGCCGCCCAAACCCAGGCCCCAGAAAACGCGTCCAGCAAACGAACCGCCGCGTTCGCCGGCGACCAAGACATCCGCGCAGGCGGTGCCCTCTGGGAAGCTGAGATTGCCATGCTCCTTGACGATGAGTTGGCGGCGCAGCGGCACCATGAAGAGGACGCCGAGCCATCCGCCTAGCAGCGCTAGCGGAAAAATTCGCCAGAAGGTGAATTCCGCGCCGAAGCCCAGGAAGATCAACGCAGGGATCGTGAACATCACGCCGGCTGCGAGCGATTCGCCAGCCGAGCCCGTCGTTTGCACGATGTTGTTTTCAAAAATGGTGGAGCGGCCGAAGGCGCGCAGGATGCTGATGGACAAAACGGAAATGGGGATGGAAGCGGAAACGGTGAGGCCGGCGCGCAATCCTACGTAAACGGTGATGGCGCCGAAGAGCAGGCCGAAGAGTGCGCCGAGGATTACCGCGCGTAGCGTGAACTCTTTAAGAGTTTCTCCATCAGGAACAAACGGCCGGAATTCGCCTGGCGGTGCAGTGGAACTCCACGGACGTTCGCTCAAAGAAGGCCTCCCGCGCCGAAACCAAATTGGCTGCGTGCGGGATTATGCCGCACGAAAGGCAGGCGGGGAAGAGAATCTTGGATGGGCGGCAGGGATTTTCAGTGTGGAAACGGTGGCCCATCAGGTCTCTTGACAGCCGCGGATTTGGACTATATTGTCCCGTTTAATAATTTAACAGGTCATCAACACCTGCTCAAACGACGATGCCCTGGAGATGTGAGGCAAGCCCACTACCTCGCAAACCGTGGTGCTCTGCCTCCAGACAAACGTCCCTGGAGGTACGACATGCAATATCGCCGCCTGTTTCTCTTCGTCTGTGGTTGCTGCGCGTATTTCCTCGCACGCGCGCCGATGCAGGTGAATGCCGATGAATGGCAACCCATCTCGCCCGCGGAACTGCAGATGACCAGCGTCCCGGAAGCTCCAGGCGCGCCTGCGATAATTCTGTACCGCCAGGTGGACCGCGACGATGTGGCCAATCATCAATACTGCTACATCCGCATCAAGATCCTCACCGAAGAAGGGCGCAAGTACGCCAACGTGGAGATTCCGTTTTTCAACGGGAACGAGGATGTGCATAGCGTCAAGGCGCGCACCATCCGCCCAGATGGCACGATCGCCAATTTCGAGGGCAAGCCGATCAATAAGATGATCGTCAAGGCCAAGGGCCTTAAATATACGGCCAAAGTCATCGTGCTGCCGGACGTGCAGGTGGGCAGCATCATCGAGTATCACTTCATGAACCAGCTAAAGGAACATTACGTGTTCGATTCGCACTGGATTGTGAGTGACGAACTGTTCACCAAATACGCGAAGTTTTCACTGAAACCCAGCGAATATTTTCCAGTGCGCTTCAGTTGGCAAGGACTGCCGCCAGGAGTTGCGCCCAAGAATGAGCGGGGCGTAGTGAGTTTGGAAACCACTAACATGGCGGCGTTTCAAACCGAAGACTACATGCCGCCACAAAATGAATTAAAGGCCCGCGTGGACTTCGTGTACAGCGAAGACAACGAGATGCAAGCCGATAAATTCTGGAAGAAAGAAGCTAAAAAAGAGAACGACAAGGTGGAGACTTTTATCGGCAAACGCAAGGCCATGGAGCAGGCTGTCGCGCAAATCGTCTCGCCTAGTGATACGCCGGAAGTGAAACTGCAAAAGATTTACGCAAGAGTGCAACAGCTGCGCAACACTAGTGCGGAACTAGAAACTACCGCGCAGGAAAAGAAGCGCGAAAAAGGGAAGGCCATAAACAACGTAGAGGATGTGTGGAAAAGCGGCTCCGGCAGCGGGGCGGAGATTACCTGGTTTTTCCTGGCGCTGGCGCGGGCAGCGGGCCTGGAAGCTTATCCGGTGTTGGTGTCGCGCCGAAGTGAATATTTCTTCACGCCACAGACGATGGACCCGCACCGCCTGGACGACAACGTTGTGCTGGTTAAATTGAACGGTAAGGATACTTTTTATGACCCCGGAACGGCCTACACGCCCTTTGGAATATTGCCATGGCCGGAGACGGGCGTGAAAGGATTGCGCCTGGATAAGGATGGAGGAGCGTGGGTCACCACCACCGTTCCGGATGCGTCCGTTTCGAATATCGCGCGCAAAGCTGACCTAAATATGACCGACCAGGGTTCGCTGGAAGGCAAAGTGACGGTGACCTTTTCCGGGCTGGAAGCACTTTCGATCCGGCTGGAACTTCGCAACGAGGACGAGGCCTCGCGCACAAAATACATTGAAGATGTCGTGCGGGAATTTATTCCTGCAGGTATTGATGTAGATTTAAAGAATAAACCTGACTGGAGCAGTTCCTCGCCCACGCTGGTTGGTGAATTTGAAATCAAGGTGCAGGGTTGGGCTTCCCAGGCCGGGCGCCGTGCGCTGATCCCAGTAGGGCTTTTTGGCGCGCCCGAAAAACATGTGTTCGAACACGCCTCCCGGGTACATCCCATTTATTTTGACTTTCCGACCGCACGCATC
>DASYJM010000306.1:0-4597 GCA_035996445.1 Candidatus Acidiferrum sp.
ACTAGGAACAGAGCCGTGTCGATTACCGCCCTGGTCCCCTTTCTTGCTCCCGAGCCATACGACAGCGATGAACAAGGCAATGCGCGCATCTCGTAATGCGCATTCGGCGCCCGTCGCCGGCTTCCCATCTCAGGGAGGCCGGCCTAGCCGCCTTTCAGCGGGCCAGGATTCAAAACGTTTTGAATGGCAAACCCGGCTGACGTAAGCCCTTACGGCGCCGTGACGCGGGCATTCCCGACGACATCGATCGAGCACCGCACGGCGTTCATCCGCACCGCGATGGGTGGGGATCACCCTGGGGATCAAACCCAAAAGTTGCTAAAAACCCAATGATATCAACAAAAGTGGCGGAGAGGTTCTTAGTACCGCGGAAGCCGGGTAACGCCGGTGGAGGGAAGGGACCTCAGTTCAAGACATACGCAATACGTGGTGAAGGACCTCGGAGATTGGGAAACCTATCAACTCCAATAAATGTTCAGAAGCTCCAGATGGCGTTGCACGCGAAAGTGTGAAGTCTTGTCCGAGAGCCGGATGCGGGAAATCCGCCTGTCCGGTTCGATGAGCGGGATGTGGAAACGGAGCGATGGTGGAACCATTAAGGCACCGCCAGACGAAAGGGGCGGCAATGGATATGTTCTACCTAATGCCACCGCGCCACATCTCGACTCTACACCGCGCATCTGAGCATCGGAACCGCCGAGAGGTATCGATCATGGACACGCCACCTGGAAAAGCGAAACAATCTCTGCGCGAATGTAGCCAGTTTGAACAGACCGTCCTGTTGCTGCAGGGAGGCGGCGCGCTCGGCTCCTGTCAGGCTGGTGTCTATCAAGCTCTTGCCGAAGCTGACCTCGATCCGGATTGGGTTGCTGGTATTTCGATCGGTGCCATAAATGCGGCGTTAATCGCTGGGAACCCACGAGAGAGCCGCGTCGAAAAATTGCGAGAGTTTTGGGAGGCAGTCAGTACGCCACCCCTCGGGGTCCCGCATCTTGCTTCAGTCGACATCAACGACGATGTCATCCATCGTGTCATCAATCAGACGCGCGCGTTAGTCGCATCGGCGTCTTTGATTTAGGTCAAGCTCTGCGAGACGACATCAGAAGACATCGAGTGGGACACGGAAGCGCAATCCTGGTTGGTGATCAACTAGCTCAGGGCAGTTCCGATGATAGAGTACGCCATCTTCATAGTCATGGTGATTGTCACCATTGGTTTTACCTGGTTGTGGCTCACCGAACAGAGAAAGAGAAAAGAGGCGCGCCGGAAAAAGGAGATTGAGCGACGATGAAGTCATGGCGGCGCAGCCAAGGCATATTGAGCTGGTTGATACTGGAAGCAATTACTTCAAGTTCTCCTCGAGCCTAAAGTGGGCCGCATCGGATCGGCATATCATGAAGAGATGGCGCTGGCCGTTCATAACTGTGGTCCTGCTTTCACTGTTCGCAGCATTCAGTCGATCCAGCGACGCTGGCCCGGACCCGACGGCGGAGCAGCCTTTTGTGTCCCGCACTGAGGTTCGCCAGCAGGACGCGGTGACCGTTCGCGCTGCGGTGCTGACCGACGACGAAAGTGAACGATATTTCGGCGCATCACTGGCTGACCATGGCATCCAGGTCGTTTGGCTGAGCGTGGATAATGCCAGCGATTTGCGGCTTCGCTTTCTGCCCATTGTCACGGACCCGAACTATTTCTCGGCCCCGGAAGTCGAACGGTTACTCCACGTTTGGTGGCGCGGGAGTACCAATGAATCGATTGCATCGGTGGTGGCGCAATCCCCGATGCCGGATGTGATCCCGCAAAAGCGAACCGCTGCCGGGTTCGTCTTCACGCACCGTGAAGGCGGTTTGAAGCTGTTTGAGGTCGGGTTCGAGACCGATAGGCAGATGCTTCGGTTCAGGTTCGTGCTGCCGGTCGGGGGCTCCTCATACGCGATAGAAAAAGTCGACTTCGGAAGCATTTATCCGTCTGGTACAGTGAAAGACGTCGATCTCGCGGCACTGCGCGAAAAGCTGGCGCAGCTGCGCTGTTGCACCACCGACAAGGCGGGTAATACCAACGGAGATCCGCTCAATATTGTAGTCGTTGGGCGCGGCATTGACGCGCTATTTGCCTTCATCGAGCGAGGCTGGAGGCTCGACGAGCCGTTCGATCTCCACAGCACTTACCGCACCATACGGGCCTTCTTGTTTGGCAGCGAATATTTCAACGCACCGGTCAGCCCGCTATATGTTTTTGGGCGCCAGCAGGATGTCGCACTGCAGAAGGCGCGCGACACCATCAGCCAGCGGAATCATCTACGGTTGTGGCTGGCACCGTTCACGATTGACGGGCTTCAGGTGTGGGTTGGCCAAATCAGTCGCGACATCGGCATCAAGCTGACCACGCAATCCTGGTATCTGACGACCCATGTTATCAGCCCGGACGTGGATCAGGACCGCTTCTATTTGATGCAGGACTTGATCTTGTCGGGAGCTGTTTCACGCTTTGGCTTCGTACGTGGCGTGGGCGTCTCGTCCATGCCCGATCCACGAGTAAATCTCACCGGCGAACCCTATTTGACCGATGGGCTGCGGCTGGTGTTGTTCCTCAATGAGCCGCGTCGGTCCTTCGACCAAATCGATTTTCTGGATTGGGAGCGCGTTTCCCCCTAGGACGGCCGCCGCCGCTACGCGTGTCAAGCGGGTCAGCGGTAATGTCGCTTTCTGGCACTTTTCGGTCGTGAAAGGCTTGGTTGCCGACGTCTGTTATTGAGGGCGAAGCCGACTTCCCGGTCGCAACTCGGGACGTCTCAGTTTGACCCTGAGCGGACATCAACCCCTGCGTAGGTTGATGTCTCGAAAACCCCTATCGACGGAAAAGCGGCCTCGCGATTGTATGTGCCGGAGTTTTTTGCGCTGGAGCGCCGCGGGCGTTAGGATCAGGCCGCGCCTACAGCACAAGTCAGCATCTAGTAGAGCGTGAGGGGCCATAGCACGGCATCGCCAGTACACTCCTAGCCGTCGGAAAGGGCGACATTTTGTACTCTGGCATGTGACCCGTAAGTTACGGCAATGCGAAACGATGGCTGCTGCGTGAAATCGATGCGGATGGTTATCCGTAAAGGGCAGCCATACTGAGAACATTTCTCGCGCCCACCATCAATTGCTCCGTGAACTGGAATGCTCGTGAACTCAGTATTGAAGTGCCTTATCGTTCTAGGGGTCGTTGTTTCAGCTTCACTGCCTGCGGCTGCGGCCAATCTGAAACGTGTTCTTGTGCTGCAGTCGAATGGGCAAAATTTCAAACCTTGGAGCGAATATGCAAAAGCTTTCCGGCAAGAGCTGGAACAGCAGTCGAACTGGCCGATTGTCATTCAGAACTTTCCGGTCGCTCTTGCTGCCGACAACGATAATGCTGAGGGCCGGTTCGCTGACTTTTTGAAAGCACTTTTCCCTAGTGAACCGCCTGACCTAATCGTCGCTTTTGGCGCTCCAGCATCCGCTTTCGTTCAGCGACACCGGAAGGACCTGTTTCCTGCTGCACCAACGTTGCTGGCGGCTATTGATGAGCGGCGGATTCAGCGAACCGCGCTGTCCGACAACGATGCCGTGGTGCCGGTTTGGATCGATATCCCGGCCATCTTCGGAAATATACTCCAAGTGTTACCCGATACTGAGACCATCGCCGTCGTAATCGGAAACTCCCCGAACGAACGATTCTGGGTGAGGGAGATGCAGAGTCAGCTCGAACCACTGAAAGGTAGAGTCAACGTCGTCTTCCTGAACAGTCTTTCGTTCGAAGAAATTTTGACCCGCGCGGCGTCGCTTCCAAAGCACAGCGCAATCTTTTGGACCCAACCCCAGATTGATGTAACTGGCGCAGTTCATGAAGGAGAACTCGCCCTGAGGCGCCTCTACGCTGCGGCTAATGCGCCCATCTTTTCCCACGATGACTCGTTTTTTGACGGCGAGATCGTGGGCGGACCAATGACATCCGTCTCACAGGGATCTCGAACTGCGGCCACCGTTGCCGCTCGGATACTTGGAGGCGAAAAAGCTGGAGAGATCAAGACCCCCGTGCTGCCGTACGAGGCAGCAAAATTTGATTGGCGTGGGCTAAAGCGCTGGGGCATTCCCGAAAGTCGACTCCCCGCAGGCAGTGAGGTCCGCTTTCGACCATCGTCCCCTTGGGAACTTTATCGTTCGCAAATCGCGTTGATAAGCGCGGTGCTGTTGCTACAGGGAGGACTGATTGCGACCCTACTGCATGAGCGGCGGCGGCGCTTCCATGCCGAAGTTCAGTCCCGGCAACGCTCGGCGGAGCTAGCTCACATAAACCGCTTTTCGACGGCTGGCGAACTCACCGCAACGATCGCGCACGAAATCAATCAGCCGCTCGGCGCTATTCTAACTAACGTCGAAACAGCAGAAGCCATGATTAAATCTCCGGCCCCCGACCTGCAAGAGATCGGAGAAATTCTTGCTGACATTCGCCGGGACGATACGCGCGCCGCCCAAGTCATTGACCGATTGCGAAGTCTCCTGAAGAAGTTACCACTTGAGCTCAAGCAAATTGACGTCAACGATGTTGCCCGCGAGACAATGCAGTTTCTTTC
>DASYJM010000307.1:0-4650 GCA_035996445.1 Candidatus Acidiferrum sp.
GTTCTGGCATGGCGTGCCTTCCGTACCAGGGCCCCATTTACTGCAATATATTTTTTGGTTTCTCGCGAATACCATTCGTCGAAGCTCAGACCGTTCACACAACGCCACAAATTACGATGTAACCTATTCCCCGGGAATTAATGCCTTCGACGCGGACGCTATCGCCGTACATATCGTGTTCCATGAATTCCACCACCAGGTCATCTCCGAATTGAACTTCCGAGAAACCGCCGTCACGGATTGGCCCCGCCTGATTCATCGACGCTTGTACTACCGACTCATTATGGCGCTCGAAAAAAAGATATACCGAAACCCGAAGGTATTTCTGGCAGCGGTATCGTCATTAGTTGCGCAGCAATTGGAAAAATACTTCCAGCGCAAGGATGTCCGCGTAATCCGCAATGGTGTTGACGCCGAGCATCTTTCGCCCTCCAACCGCCTGGACATACGCTCTTCGGCCCGCGAGCAGTTCGGTCTATCAGCGGCAGATTTCACACTACTGCTCATTGGAAATGACTGGAAAAAGAAAGGCCTCGACGCACTACTTCGCGCATTGGCCGAGATCCAGGAGTTGCCCTGGATGTTCATTGTCGTAGGCAGTGACGAGCGCGCTCCGTACGAGAGCGTTATTCGACGTTATCAAATGTCACATCGCGTGATCTTCTTGGCGCCCTCGCCAGATGTGCTGAAATTTTATGCCGCAGCGGATGCATACGTTGGGCCTTCGCTGGAAGACGCCTACGGGCTCCCAGTTCTCGAAGCCATGGCCTGTGGTTTACCGGTCCTCACCAGCTCCCGCGCAGGCGTTAGTGAGATCATCGACGACGGAATAAATGGAATGATTTTGCGTGATCCGCGCAATACGCAGGAGCTGCTTTCGGCCTTACGCCATCTAATTACTAACCCGATTTTGTGTCGGCAATTAGGAGGCAAAGCGGCCCTCACAGCACAAAATCACACTTGGGCTCGCAACGCGCAAAGCACCTGGGAATGGTTGAACGAAGTAGCGCGCGATAAGAAGAGCGGCAGCTAATAAGAACGAACCACGAGAGATGCAGACGAATGACCACCAATGCAAAAGACGCGATATCGATTCAGCGCAGATACTACACGCAAACTGCTGCCCGTTACGAAGAAATGCACGGTTCCGAAGGTTCGGGCGATCCATTCCAGATGGACTTCGTCCTGGCCATGTTGCGCATGTTGCAGGTTAAAACGCTTCTTGACGTCGGTACCGCGTCCGGCCGTACACTTCGCACACTGAAAACTGCTATTCCTGAACTCTTTATGTGTGGACTTGAACCCGTCGCCGCTCTTCTTGACGAAGCGGTAGCTCGCGGCAACGCGGAAAGCGGCGTCATCCTGCAGGGCAGAGGCGACGCCCTGCCGTTTGCCGACAACAGTTTCGATGCGGTTTGTGAATTTGCCATTCTGCATCACGTGCCTCAACCGCACATCGTTGTTGGCGAAATGCTGCGCGTCGCAAAAAAGGCCGTCATCCTCGTGGACTCTAACCGTTTCGGTCAGGGCCCCATGTTCCTGCGCCTTGTTAAACTCGCTCTTTGGAAGACGCGGCTATGGGGCACCTTCAATTATTTGCGTACAGCTGGCAAGGGATATCAGATCACCGAGGGCGATGGTTTGGCCTATTCCTACAGCGTTTACGATTCTTTCGATCAGATCGCACGCTGGGCCGACCGCCTGATCGTAGTTCCGTCCGACAAAATCAAACCGGCTAATTGGATGCACCCGTTACTTACTAGCCCGGGCGTAATACTATGTGCGATTCGAGAGCACTGAACCGCGCCCCCATAACGCAGCTTCATTGAGAGCAGCCTAACGGTCGGCAAATTTTTAAAGGAATTTAGAGCCAGAGAGACTGGCGGGTTGGGTAGCTCGCACACGACCCCTTGCGGAGCCGCTGTCCCCGCGCGGCCCCCAACCCGTTCTTAGCAAATTACAGACTTAGACTGTTCGCCTCAATGGAGCAGCCGACCCACCAGCAGCAGTACCCACCAGCTAGTACTACTCTCAGGTCGAGAAACCGCCTCACGGCGGCCACTCCTCAATACGCAGATTACAAACGACTTAAATAACGAATTTAAAGGTTTTTGAGATCTCACTTGCTAGTACTTCGATCCGCCTCGGGACGATTGCGTTTATTGGCGAGGAGCAACCACCGAAGACTTTGCTGCTTCCGCGCCGTTCGTCAAACGCAAAGTAACTGATTTTACCTGACCGGACCGCACCATCACGTTTTTCTCCCAGGTCGAAATCAAACCATGCGAAGAAGCTCGTAAGTCGTAGTTATCCCGGCGCAGCTTAACGATCGTAAACCGCCCGTGCGCGTCCGTTCGCACCGCGTGAGGCTTATCTCCTCCCGCAGATTGATAGGTCACTACCGCGCCGGCCACGGGTTTCCCGGTGGGACCGAGAACTTCGCCGATAAGCTTGGCGCTATGCCCGGCTTGAGGACTGCCATATACGCTATGCCCGGCAAAGGCCACCGCTAAACCGAATGCCAGCAGGCTACGCGCGAAGAAGTTAAAAGAATGACTCATTTTCCTATGGCTCCTGGATTCACACATGAGTGTAGTACCATCCAACCACTAGCCAGACGCGCGTTACAAATCGTGTGTTGCGGCAACTAACTGTCTATCGGTACAGGTGGATGAGGCGTCTAATCTGCCCGTCTAGTCTGGATCCGATGCGCGCGTTTCAAACTTCTTCGGGAGCGCTGATGCCACTTTATTTGAGCCAGCATACGCTGGCGTGCCTTACACGTCAGGGCGCCGAGGCGCTGATGCGGCGCATGCAAGCGGGCGATGTGGCCAAGGCCGAACGCGTGCTCGTGAATATGCTTGAAGGAAAAATGTTCGCGGAGTTTCGCGCCGATTCCAGAGAAGTTTTGGAAACCTGGCTCAAAACCCAAGGGATGCACTTCGATTGGCTGGTGCGCATTGAATGGGAATCGCGAGAGGGCCAGCTAATTCAAGTCTGAGACGGGAAACCCTCGGCCACCGAATCTTGGGGGTTCGCAAAAAAAAAAGATGCTTCGCGGCCCACTCTGCGTTACGCTTTTTGATTCTAAATCGAGGAAGGAACCAACCAATGTCTGACTATGCTCATCCAGAAGTTTTAGTTACTACCGAATGGGTCGCAGCCCACGCGAAAGACCAGGGCATTCGCGTTGTTGAAGTGGATGTTGACACCACCGCTTACGACCAAGGCCACATCGATGGAGCGATTTCCTGGAATTGGCAAACCGAATTACAGGACGCCATCCGTCGCGACCTCACCGACCCCAAAGCGTTTGAAACTCTGCTCGGCAAAGCTGGAATATCTCCCGAAACCACCATCGTAATTTATGGCGACAATAATAATTGGTTCGCTGCTTGGGCATTCTGGCAATTGAAATACTACGGCCATGACAAAGTTTTGATCATGAATGGCGGCCGTAAAAAGTGGGTGGAAGAAAAGCGCCCGCTCACAACCGCCAAGCCCACCGTGAGCCCCGCGGGCTACAAGGTTAAAACTCCCAACGCCTCCATCCGCGCAAAACGTGATGATGTTTTCTCCGCACTGGAAAAAAAATCCGGCGCGCAATTGGTGGACGTGCGCTCCCCAGATGAATTTTCCGGCAAGATTATCGCTCCGCCGGGCATGACCGAAACCGCGCAACGCGCCGGTCACATTCCGGGCGCCGCAAGTATTCCCTGGTCACAAGCGGTTAACGAAGACGGCACCTTCAAAACCGCGGACGCGCTGAAACAGCTCTACAGCTCCAAGGGCATTACCGGCGACAAGGAAGTCATCGCCTACTGCCGCATCGGCGAGCGCAGCTCCCACACCTGGTTTGTGCTCAAGTATCTTCTCGGCATGAAAGATGTGCGCAATTACGATGGTTCCTGGACCGAGTGGGGAAACCTCATTGGCGCACCCATCGAAAAAGAAGCTTCCGCGGCCACTGCCTAGGTAAATCCAAAAAAAGGGAAGCCGCCCAGAGCAGTCTTAGCAAGCTTCCTTTTTTTATTGTTTGACTAATTCCACGCGGCGGTTTTTCGCTCGCCCATCTTCGGCGCTGCTTGCGGCGACAGGTTTGGTCTGTCCCATCCCCTTTGCGCTTAGCCGCGATGCCTCCACCCCATGAGCGGTAAGCCAACAACTACCGCTTGCGCTCTGCGCTCCCAGAGCGCCTGGTTAGCTGCCGCATTACCCTGGTTACACCGCCACGTGTCCCGATTTATTGATTTCCTCCGACAGTGAGGAAGCATCGGCCCTCACCTCCTGCTTCATTTCTTTCCTGGTGACAATCGTATGGTTGTAGTGGCTACCGCGATTATCGATGAATATCCAAGTGTCGCCTTTGTGCGCCACGATTCTGCTTGGTGAGTTCGTATACCGTAACCAGGGGTGAATCCTTGCAGCCTTCCGCGTCTTTAGGTTTATCGTCGTCCTGTGCGCGTAAGGTAGTTACAGACAGACATATGACCGTGCCGAGCAGTAATCGCAATAAAAATCTCATGAATTAGTCCTCTCCTGAAGAAAATTGCCCCGAATTTTATACCAAAGCTGTTACGAGTGAACCAGACCACCCAGTGACCGATTTCGCTGTAGAAAATCCCAGAAGCGGTCAAATTCCCTGGAGCA
>DASYJM010000308.1:0-22252 GCA_035996445.1 Candidatus Acidiferrum sp.
CGCCAAGGTTATGCATCATGCGTTCATCGGCGGTCTGCTGGAGCATGTTGTGGGCCTATGCGCATTGGCCCAGCTGTTAGCGACGCAATATACGGAGCTGGATGTGGATTTGCTGCTCACCGCGGCGATGCTTCACGACGTTGGGAAATTGGATGAGCTCTGTTACGAACGTGCCATCGGGTATACCACCGAAGGGCAGCTTCTGGGTCACATTGTGATGGAACTGGAAACGGTGTCCCGGGCCATTGATGGCATTCCGGGCTTCCCTGCCCCGCTAAAAACGGTGGTGCAGCATATGCTCATCAGCCATCACGGGCAGTACGAGTTCGGCTCGCCGAAATTGCCGATGATTCGCGAAGCCATGGTGTTTCACTACATGGACGATCTCGATTCCAAAATGGCGGCGGTGCGCGCAGCCCTGGGCAGCGGCGCGGGCGACGACCAGTGGTCTGCGTACAGTACGGCGCTGGGGCGCAAATTCCTGCGCTTGGAAGAATTTTTGCGACCAGATCCCGAACTCTCGGAAGAATGCAAATAGTCCAGTGCTACCTGCCTCATTCAAAATTCGCGATCTCGTTATCCAGCCGGCGAGCATCCTCGCGCCCATGGCGGGTGTTACCGACACGCTATTCCGGCGCGTAATTCGCGGCCTGGGCGGCTGCGGACTGCTCATGACAGAGTTCACTTCTTCCGAGGGCATTACCCGCAGCGCCGCCAAGACGTTGCGATATTTATATTTTCAGGAAGACGAGCATCCCATTACCGCGCAACTTTTTGGCGCGAATCCAGAAGTTATGGCGCACGCGGCGAAAATGGTTGAAGACCTCGGTTACGACGCGGTCGACATTAACCTCGGGTGCCCGGCCAAAAAAGTCGTGAAGTGCGGCGGCTCGGGTTTGCTGCGCGATCTGGAACTCCTCAGCGAAATTTTTCGTGCGGTGCGGGCGGCCGTTAGCATTCCTCTGACTATCAAGCTGCGCGCCGGCTGGGACGAAAATTCCGTTGTGGCCGTGGAAGTCGCCAAAATGGCGGAGTCCCTCGGGGTGGAAGGAGTGGCCGTCCATCCACGCACGCGAGCTCAGGGCTACACTGGTCGCGCCGATTGGAATCTGATCGCGCGCGTCAAGCAGGCGGTCAAAATTCCGGTCATCGGGAATGGCGATGTCAACACGCCCGAAGACGCCGCACGCATCGCGGAAGAGACTGGTTGCGACGCGGTGATGATCGGGCGTGCCGCGGCGACCAATCCATGGATTTTTTCTCAGATGCAGCAATACGCGGCAACCGGCCGCTACGATCTTCCCAGCGATTACCACCGCCACCAGTTACTTTCCGGATACTATCGGCAGATTAATACTGCCAATTTGCCAGACGCGGTGGGCAAAATGAAGCAGTTCGCTTGCTGGTTCACCCACGGTGTGGGGAATGGCAGCGAGCTTCGCCGTATCGTACATGCGGCGCGAACGACTCGCGAAGTATTAGACAGTGTGGAGGGTTTCTTCGCGGAGCGATCGAAATCAGCGGGGGAGGACCCAGTCCATGCTCCAGCTCAGTACATCCATTTCGGAGCAACGCATGAATCGTAGGCTGGCGGTACGCTTACCGTTGACGGTGAGCGGCCGGGACAGCCGTGGCGTGGCTTTTCAAGAAGAAACCTCCAGCGAAAATCTCTGTCGCGGCGGCGCGGCATTTGTGACGCGCTTTGATCTACCCATCGGTTGCGATGTGGAAATCCATATTCCTATTGCCCAAAGTTCAGTCCGGCGCAAAGAAGCAGAATCCGATTTCGCAACGCGCGGGCGCGTAGTTCATGTAGGGAGTGCTGAAACCCGGGGAGAGAAAATTATTGGGGTGCAGTTTACCGGCCCGCACTTTCGGCGAATGTTTCTTTCAGAATCGGCCGCCTAGCGCGTCCGGTTATTCCACTTCTTCATTCCACCTCAGTTTTGCCTAATGCTTCTAGTAGTTGCCCGTAAGCTGCTCTGCGTGTCAAGCCCCGTTCCTTGGCCGCCAGTTTCAAGGCGTCTTTGCGATCCAGCTTGGCCTGGCGGATCAATTCGTCCACGCGTTCCGACAAACTTTGCGTCGAGTCCAGATTCGCGCGTGCGTCGGCGGGGTCTTCGGGCCCAATCAACAAAGTAATCTCACCACGAGCCGGACGGGCCTCCAGAGAAGCGCTGAGGTCCGAAAGCTTCCCGCGCCTGAATTCTTCATGAAGTTTTGTCACTTCGCGTGCCAGGCACGCGGGCCGGTCTCCTAGAATCTCTCGGGCGTCCGCGATGCATTCCTCCACGCGATGTGGCGCTTCGTAAAATATGATGGTGCGATTCTCGATGCGTAGCCGTTCCAGTGCGCGTCGACGTTCTCCGCTGCGTGAAGGCAAAAATCCCACGAACAAAAATTCTTCGTTCGGCAAGCCCGACGCCGAAAGCGCCGCCAACAACGCCGACGGCCCCGGAACGGGAACGACTGGAAGGTGATGTCGCAAACACATGGCCACCAACCGGTGTCCGGGATCGGAAACCAGCGGCATTCCTGCATCGGACACAAGGGCAATACGGGCGCCTTGCTCGAGCGCCACAACCAGTTCGGGGGCGCGAGTCATCTCGTTGTGCTCGTGATAACTGACCAGCGGCTTATTGATTTGATAGTGATTCAGTAGTTTCGAGGTGTGCCGCGTATCTTCGCAAGCGATCTGGTCGACTTCCTTTAAAATTCGCAAAGCGCGGAAGGTCATGTCCTCAAGATTCCCGATGGGCGTACCCACGAGGTAAAGACAACCGGCAGCGCTCGCGCCAAGTATTTCTCCATTCACCGGGGCTTCAGAAGGCCCTTGGTCCACTTTGGAAGGTCTACGAATTTTCTTGCCGCTCATGGCTTCGAGTCTATCATGCGCTCCGGAAGCGCACTCTCACGCATGTTATAATCTGCTTTCTAATTCAGTAAGGAGACTTCTGTGCCTTTGTACGAATACGCTTGCCTGAAGTGTGGCCGTCACACCGACAAGATTGAGCCGGTGGCCGGGCCGCATCTAAAAAAATGTCCTCATTGTGGCGGCAAAGTGCAATCCGTAATCACGGCGCCAGCTATTAAGTTTAAAGGCGCGGGCTGGTACGTAAATGATTACGCGGCTAAGCCAAGTTCCGGAGATGGGAAGACCTCGGAAGGGACAGCTGCAAACTCGGGCGACTCAAAAGAATCCTCGTCGAAGGAGTCGGGTTCGAAGGAGTCGGGTTCCAAGGAGTCTGGTTCCAAGGAGTCTGGTTCCAAGGAATCTCCTTCAAAAGAGTCGTCCGGTAAAGACAGCAACTCCAAGGAGTCGTCGCCCTCGAAGGGCTCCAAAGAAAAACAATCTCCGGCCGCCAAGAAAGAGTAGCGCTTAATTTTAGAGATTTAGGCAGCTGGTAGATTGATTCGGTGAGCTGCATCACATTCTAGTTGAGCTTCAATGACTTCAAATATTGTTTAAACCCGGCACCCAATTCTTCGTTTTGAAGCGCCAACTCCACGGTGGCGATTAAGAATCCCAATTTATCGCCGGCATCGTAAGAAACACCTTCGTAGATATAGGCCCACAGGCCCTGTTCCTGCGCCAGAATCCGCAAGCCGTCGGTCAGTTGAATCTCTCCACCTGCGCCGGGCTTGGTTCGCGCCAAGTGTTCGAAAATTTCCGGAGGCAAAACGTAGCGACCGGTGATTGCCAGATTCGAAGGGGCGTTTTCAGGTTTTGGTTTTTCAACCAGATCTTTTATTCGTAGCAAGCGCGCCCCAAACGGCGGCTGTGGAGCTGGCTCAGCATTCACGATGCCATAAAGATGTGTTTTATTTTTGGGTACCTCTTCCACGGCGATCGCGCCAACCCCGGTGGCTTGGTATACATCAATTAATTGCTTGGTCGCGGGATTTTTGCCGGGAATCAGCACATCCCCTAAAAGCACGGCGAACGGTTCATCGCCTACTAGATCACGCGCCACCAGCACGGCGTGGCCCAGTCCTAGCGGCTCCTTCTGGCGCGTGTAACTGATCTGCACCATGTCGCTGATACTGCGAACCAATTCGACCTGCTCTGTCTTGCCCTTATCCTCGAGGAATTTTTCTAGAAGCGGGGAGGCATCGAAGTGGTCTTCGATGGAGCTTTTTCCTCTGCCGGTGACGATGATGATGTGTTCGATGCCCGCGGCCACGCATTCTTCCACGACATATTGAATTTGCGGCTTGTCCACGACCGTGAGCATCTCTTTGGGCTGCGCTTTGGTGGCGGGCAGAAAACGCGTGCCGAGTCCTGCGGCGGGCAGAACCGCCTTGCGGACCTTTTGATGTTTTCGTCGGGGATTCTCTTGAAAGTTGGCTGTGGCGGCGAAAGCCTTATCGATAGTCATATGGTTTCATGAAAGTAGCCGCTGACATCTGAGTTTGTCAATCCGACCGTCACTGTAGAAGAATGGATTATCATCATTTGAGAACAAGATTATGTCCACACGCATCCTGGGAATTGAATCGTCCTGCGACGAAACGGCGGCCGCGGTAGTTTTGGACGGCCTCGAAGTGCTATCGAACGTGGTCGCGTCGCAGATCGAGATCCATAAAAAATATGGCGGCGTGGTGCCCGAGCTGGCTTCGCGCGAACACTTGCGGCAAATTGTGCCGGTGGTTCGCGAGGCACTGGCGCAAGCGAATATGCGGCTTGGCGAAGTGGATGCCATCGCGGTTACGCAAGGACCGGGGTTGGTGGGAGCGTTGCTGGTAGGGATCACGTATGGAAAAACACTAGCGTCAGCGCTTAAGAAGCCCTTGGTACCGGTCAATCACCTTGAGGGGCACGTGCACGCGGTTTTTCTGGAAGCGCACCGCGCCGGGAGGAACGTGAAGTTCCCCGCGGTGTGCTTGATTGTTTCCGGTGGGCACACTGTACTTTACGAGGTGACTGAGACGCAGACTCACGGACCAGAGCAGTACAAATCCCTGCGCTACCGAAAAATCGGGCAAACTCGGGACGATGCTGCCGGCGAAGCTTACGATAAGGTCGCGAAGCTTCTGGCGCTGGGCTACCCGGGCGGTCCGATTCTTGATCGGTTATCCAATGCCGGCAATGGCGCGAGCAATGGTGTGGCGCCGCCGGTGAGGTTTGGCCCGACGAAAATGAAAGGCAATGCACTGGACTTCAGCTTCAGCGGTTTGAAGACCGCAGTGCTGTACCATCTCCGTGAACATCCCGAATATTCCGAAGACATCCGCGTTCGCCAAGCCGCTTTGGAACGCGGCGACAATACCTTCGAAAAATTGCTGCCGTTATGCGACAAGCAGACCTTAACATTGATCCACGAATTTCAGAGATCTGTCGTGAGGACTCTGTTGGAGCAAACCATGGCTGCGGCCGGAACTATATCTGCGGATTCCATACTTGTGTCGGGCGGCGTGGCGGCCAACAGCGATCTGCGCGCTGCGTTCGAAAAACGCGCGGTGTCATCCGGCATGGAAGTGTTTTTCCCCAGCCGTGCACTCTCTACCGACAACGCCGCGATGATTGCCGCGGCGGCGTATTCACGTTTCCGGGCTGGTCTTGTGGCCGACACTTCCCTCAATCCCGATCCGGCGCTAATTCTCAGATAAACGATGATTCCCAAGTCCGGAATGGCGCCTGAGTTCTTCGTTACGGTCCATGTGCGATACACCGCAAGGAGTTCTCAGGTAATTGGCGAAGTGCGTTTGGCCGGGGAAGGGTGCTACGCTTTCGGGCGATGAGCACACCTCCAGGAGCCCCGGGAGCGCCACCAAGTGCGCGACGTAATGCGCGGGTACCCCGGGGTGCGACGGCACAAGCGACGGCGGACCGGGCGGCGCCCGCGGTGCTCACCAGCCGCGATAATCGATGGCTGAAACAATTTCGCATGGCGCTGCGTGGAGGAATTCCGACAGGGTCGGGATTCGTTGGCGTGGAAGGCGTGAGGCTGGTCGAAGAGGCGTTGCGTTCCGGATGCCGCATCGATGCGGTGTTATTCAGCGAGACGGGCACTCGATATCGAGAGCGACTGGCGCCCTTTATTGGGCGACCGGAGATTGCTTTTCCAGTGTTGCAGACAACGGACCGACTTTTTGAGGGGCTAGCCGACACTGAGCATCCCCAGGGAGTCGCGGCACTTGTCGAGCCGCGGGTTACGACGTTTGATGATTTGAGTCGCGTACCGGAAGGGGCTTGTTCCCCGCTGCTGGTGGTGCTGGCCGGCGTGCAGGATCCGGGGAACGTAGGTACGATTTTCCGGACGGCGGCGGCGTTTGGCGCGACCGGCGCGGCGATTTCGGCGTCGGGACAAAGCGGAACGGCGAGTCCCTTTTCGCCCAAAGCGTTACGCGCGTCGGCGGGAGCGGCGCTGCACCTCGCGGTGTTATCCGGGACTCCACTGCCGATTTTGATGACGCAATTGAAAGTGGCGGGATTCCGGATGCTGGCGTCGAGTGTACATGAGCCTGAGACCGGCGAACAACCGCTGCTGGCTCCGTGGGAAGTGGATTGGTGCGTAGCTTCGGCACTGCTCGTGGGGAATGAAGGGTCAGGACTTCCGGTGGAAGTGGAACGCAGCGCTGATGCACGCATACGAATACCGATGGCGAGTGGCGTAGAGTCATTGAATGCCGCGGCTGCGGCCGCAGTGTTGTTTTATGAAGCGGCGCGTCAGCGCAACTCCGTGCGTACCCGGAACATCCAAGAGCCGTGAGCTTATTCAACAAAATACCATTGGGGCCGGGCGGGAACTCGATGGAGTCGGACGTGCCCGCGGCGCACCAGCCGCTGGCGGAGCGCATGCGTCCGCGCACACTCGACGAATTTATCGGGCAAGAAAAATTGCTAGGACCGCGCAAACCGCTTCGCACCCAAATTGAAAATGACGATATTGGGTCGATGCTGCTGTGGGGGCCGCCGGGGTGTGGGAAGACTACGCTGGCGAGATTGATTGCGCGGCTCACGCGCTCGGAATTTGTATCGTTCAGCGCGGTGCTGGCGGGCATTAAGGAAATCAAAGAAGTGATGGCGATTGCGGAGCGCAAATCGCGGTCGGGGCATCGCACGATAGTGTTTGTGGATGAAGTTCACCGATTTAATAAGGCGCAGCAGGATGCGTTTCTACCCTATGTGGAAGCGGGACACATTACCTTCATAGGTGCGACGACGGAGAATCCTTCGTTTGAAGTGATCTCGCCGCTTTTGTCGCGGACGAAGGTGTACATTCTGGCGGCGCTGCCGACACCGTTGATTGCAGAGCTATTGCGGCGGGCCTTGTTGGATAAAGAACACGGACTCGGGAACGAACAGTTTGCGGCCAGCGACGATGTGTTGATGCGCATCGCTTCGTTTTCGAATGGAGACGCGCGGGCGGCGTACAACACGCTGGAACTGGCGGCGCGCAGCGCGATCCGCGACCGGGACGGAGTGCTGTCGATAACTCCGCTGCTGCTCGAAGATATTTTGCAGCGTAAATTGTTGCGCTATGACAAGAGCGGCGAAGAACATTTTAATTTAATTTCGGCGCTGCATAAGTCGGTGCGCAATTCCGATCCGGACGCGGCGCTGTATTGGCTGACGCGCATGCTGGAGTCGGGCGAGGATGCGCTGTACCTGGCGCGGCGATTGGTGCGCATGGCGAGCGAAGATATTGGGATGGCGGAGCCGGGGGCCCTGGCGGTGACGTTGGCGGCTAAAGATGCGTTTGATTTTCTAGGCGCGCCGGAAGGCCACCTGGCGCTTGCGCAGGCGGCGGTGTATTTATCTTTGGCGCCGAAGTCCAACGCGCTGTACACCGCACATGGCCAGGCTATGGAGGACGTGGCCAAGACGGAAGCGGATCCTGTGCCGCTGCATTTGCGAAATGCGGTGACGGGACTCATGAAAAACGTGGGCTACGGCGCTGGTTACAAATACGCGCACAACTTCGAGGAAAAAGTTACGGACATGACTTGCTTGCCGGAGAATTTGGCGGGGCGCACATATTACAAACCGACGGACCAGGGATTTGAAGCGCGCTTGCGACAAAGGTTGGAGGAGATTCGGAAAATCAAAGTAAAGGCGGCGACGGAGAAGTGATACGGCTTTGCTGAGACTAACTCACGACCAGGGTGATGGCATTCAGATCGTAGGGCATCCCAGAGAAAATCGATGATTTGTCCGTGTTCGCGCAGCCGGTTGCGGTGGCTTCGCGGATTCTGCGCACTGGTGTGTGCGCTGTTTGGTTGCTGCCAGGTCCCGCCGGCCAGGGCGCAGTTGGTGGATTTTGAGAAGCCCCTGCAAACCATCGATGAGGATATCAGCGCGTTTTCATTTGGGCCGGATGGACGCATCGTTTATTCCGTGCGGCGTAACATGAAAACAAAATTGTATGACTTGGAGCGCGACGATATCTGGTTGCTGGAGACGAATGGCAAGAAGCGCAGACTGCTGCAGGGGGATAAGTTTAAATATGGCAGTTCACCGTTCAGTTATGCGGTGGATTCGTTTCGGTGGTCACCCAACGGGAGGTTCATACTGGCGCGGCTTTTTGTGACTTCGGTGATTGACGAGGGTGGGAAAACGCAGGACTCGTTCATGACCCTGGTGCTGGACGAAAACGGCAAGGAAGTGCACATCAACGGCGGCGAAAACGTGATTCGCGATTCGGCGGATGCTTTCTGGCTAAAGGATAACGCTACTGTTGTTTATGTGACGGAGGCGGTAAAGCCGCGGGCGTTGTATTCGTTTCAGTATACGAATCTGTCGAGCGGGCCCGCAGGCGCAGCTTTTGAGGGACGGACGTTCCTGGATGCGCGCGAGATTGCCGGCACTAACGTGGCGATTGCGGTGGAGCAGGATCGTGCGCAAACCGGGCCGCCGCGATTGATGCGTCTTGATTTGCTGGCGCAGGATGACAAGGAGTTAACCACGCTGCAGGATTTTGCAGGCGGACTTTCGGTTTCGCCCAGCGGCAAAAAAGTTGCGTATTACGTTGATAAGGAAGTGCTGGAGATTCGGGATTCAACCTCGCCGCATCGCGTCGCCCGTGTACGCGCGGGGTTTGGTGTTTTTCACTGGGCGCCTGATGAACAGCGTGTGCTGTTGAAGCGCGCGGTGGAGAAAAAGACCGGGGACCTGGTGTGGGTCGACATACCGGAACTAGCCGAGATTGCGGATGGTAGGGAGATTCCGGTTACCCAGCCGGCCCCACGGCCGATTTTGCGGGAGATTGGATTTCGGGATTTTGCGATTTCGGGCGATGGGAAGTTGCTTGGGGTTATTGCGGTGGGGAAACACAGTTTGTCTGTGTTTCCTTTGTCGGTGCAGTGAGATTCCTCGTTCTTCAGCAAAGATAAATCGGAATTTGCTTCAGGGGCGATGGTTAGGTGGCAAGAGTCGGTGTGCTCACACACTCGTGTTTTTCCAACTGACATGCCTTGTCAACTGACCTTAACGGCGATGGCGGAGGCGGTGTTCGATGAGAATGCAGGCGTCTTCCACCACGAAGAGGCCGGCGGCGCGAGCTTTGGCGGCGGCGTTTTGGTTCTCAATTCCCTGCTGCATCCAGATAACTTTTGCGCCGACGGCGATGGTGCTGTCTACCACCGGCGGGATGTGTTCGGAGCGCCGAAAGATATCGACAATTTCGATGTACTGCGACTTCGGGACGTCTTCGAGACATGGATAACATTTTTCGCCGAGCACTTCGGTTTCGTTGGGATTTACGGGGATGATGCGATAGCCGGTGGATTGCATGTATTGAGTGACGCTGAAACTGGGACGTCTGGGATTGGAAGAGAGGCCGACTACCGCGATGGTTTTATAGTTTTTGAGGACGTCGGCGATTACGTCATTACTGTGTGGCCAGTTTTCGGGGATGGATATTTTCATAGTGATGTTGGTTATTGGCGCGCGGCAAAATTATCGAGGAGTTCTTTTGGGATTGGGGCGGAATGGCTTGTGAGGATTTTTCCCTTTATGCGAATTTGCAGGTCGATTCGGATCAGAGGGGCGATGAGGGCCGGAGCCCTGAGTTCTGGGACCGGTGTGCTGTGGACCGCGATTCTGATTCCATTTTGTGGGTCGATTCGGATTAGAGGGACGATGCGGGCCGGAGCCCTGAGTTCTGTCACCGGTGTGCTGTGGACCGCGATTCTGGTTCCATTTTGTGGGTCGACCCGGATTGGAGGGGCGACTGGAGCCTGACGTACCGTGCCCGCCAGAAAATTGACGCCCCGAGCCTGCGCGGCGGGAAGGGCGCTGCTCGCTTCGATTTCCCAGACTGCTCGGACCGCGATTTTGACCCCACTTTGGACGTCGATCGGTTGGCGGCTGATCTTGAGCCGATTCCTGATTCGGATATCCCTCGCGATCCTGGGTTGCTGGTGGGCGACTCGGTCTTGGGCCGTGCTTCCGGTGTACGGGACGACCCGCGGCGGCGGGACGATTTTTATCTTCCGAACGTCGCTTTTCAAAATATTTATTTGCGGGAGGTTGTGGCCTGGCGTGAATAACCGTCGCGGTCTGTTGTGTAAAGGATTCCTGGGGCGGTGCGAACGATACACGCGGCTTTGGTTTTATTTTCAGGGCGCGGCGGAGTTCATCGACTTCTTTTTCAATGAGCAGCCGGTAGCGGCCTTGTGGCAAGCCTTCCAGCGTTAGTGGACCCAGCGCGATGCGTTTAAGTTTTTCGACAGGATGTTTTTCGGCAAAGAGGACGCGGCGGAGAATGTCTTTTTTAGAATCCTGCAAGGCGACTTCATACCAGAAATTTTCTGCGTGACCGCGTGTGGCGTCCGGCTGGCGCACCGTTTGGATGGTGGCGGCGGCATTGCGGCCCAAGCGTTCGAGATCGTCCATCATGAGACGGCCTTTGATTTTTACGTGGTAATGCTGCTGAAGGTTGGGCCAGTCTTTCAGCATTTCGGCGGCGAGATCGCCATCGTTTGTTAGAAAAACCAAACCGCTGGCGTCATAGTCCAGGCGGCCGACGGGATATACGCGCTCGGGTAAACCTTTGAGGCAATTTCTTAGCGTCTTGCGGCCTTCGGGATCGGCTAGCGTGGAGACTACTTCCGGGGGCTTGTTCAAGACGATGTAGACGCGGCGTTCGTTGGCTTCGACTAGTTTGCCTGCGGCTTCGATGCGATCTTCTTTGGCATCGGCCTTCGAACCAAGTTCGGTAATGACTTGCCCGTTGACGCGGACTTGTCCGCTGACGATGAGTTGTTCCGCGTGGCGTCGAGAGGCAATGCCGGCACGGGCGATGATTTTTTGTAGGCGTTCAAGCATAGTTTTGGATGGTCCGCTGGTCGAGACTTTTTATTGCGGTATCTATTGTGAACGGGTCGGGGAGAAACCGCACTCTTAAAGACGAAGTTTGGTGGCGCGCCGACGAGATCGAAGAGAGATTCCTCGGCTCCGCGGGCCGACTGGTTCGCAGGAGCAAACCAGAAGAAAAAGCGTCGGCCCGCCCTGGTCGGAATGGTTTGCTCGGGTGCCGGGGCCACCCAAAAGAAAGAAAACTGCTAAACCTCGAAAGTATCCGGCGTTTATTCGCCGGCGGCGACGCCCTTTGATTCTCCGCTCGGTTTGTTAGTGGTCTTCCCTGTCGATCCAGTAGTCTTTCGTTGATTTTCTGCGTCGAAAGATTCGGGGGACTGGACTACTTCGGGATCTTGTGGTGCTTCGTCGATTTCACCTGCGGGCATGCCTTCGTCGGTAGCTTTGACTTCGGCGGCTATTTCTTCGTTGTCATCCGACTGATTAACGGGAATTTTATCGGTGGCCATGTTTCCTCCCTGCAGTTTTGATGCGAAGGCCTCGACGAAGGGGTCCAACGGGGCCTGGCGATCGTGATTCGCGCCGTCAGAAGCCGGTTCGGAGACTGTTCCGGCGTTCTCTGGGGCGTCAAGAACCTCATCCAGCTCGTCCGTTGGGAGTTCATCGGAAGTCACGACACCTTCATCGCTGCCGAGGGCTTCGCGGGCCAGCGCCTCGAATTCCTTGAGGCTGGGCAACTCGCCCAGGTCGCTAAGACCGAAACGCATTAGAAATTCTTTGGAGGTGCGATACAGGATGGGGCGGCCAATGACTTCTTTGCGGCCAGCGGTGGTAATGAGGCGTTTGTCGAGTAAGGTTTTCAGAACGCCGCTGGTGTTTACGCCGCGAATTTCGCTGATTTCGGGGCCGGTGACAGGCTGCTTATAGGAGATGACTGCCAGCGTTTCGAGCGCGGGCATGGTGAGGCGCAACGGGGGTCGCAAACTCTTTATGAACCGGCGAACGACGTCGTGATGCTGAGGTTTGGTGTACAGCTTGAAGCCGCCGGCGACTTCGCGAATTTCGATGCCGCGATCTTCGCTGGCGGAGCTGGCGACCAGTTCGTCGAGCGAGGATTGTACTGCCAGCTTTTCGTCGCCGAGGGCGGTGGCGAGCTGGTCGATGGTGGCGGGCTCGTCGGCAGCGTAAATGATGGCTTCCAGAGCGGCTTTTCTTTCTTCGTTAGTCATCTAGTTTTTTGCACCTGGGTTTTATTGATACTGCTCGTCGATTTGGCGGATGCCGCCTTGCTCGTCAAAGACCACATCGAACATTTTGTGCTTGCGGAGAAGGATAGCGCCAAATTGTTTTTCCTGCACGAGCGCGACGGCCTGGAGCTTGACCATTTCGAGGACCGCAAGGAACGCGACAATCATGGCATGGCGCGAGGGGCAGGCTTCGAAGAACTGGATGAGATTGAGGGCGTTGTCTTCGCTCGCAAGGATTTGCGCGCGCAGCTGGGCGATCATTTGCGCGACGGTGAATTCTTCATGGCGTAGCTCGATGCGTGAGACTTCTTTGCGGCGCTCGAGAACTTGCTGGAAAACTTTTACGAGGTCTACGAGGGAGACGACCAGGTCGGCGTCGGTGCCTTCGTCGTTGTAGAGCGATTTGTCGGGCTTAGACCAAACGTTTTCTTCGATTTGTTGTTTCTGGTAGAGAAGCTGCGCGGCGTTCTTGAATTTCTCGTGTTCGACGAGGCGCTGGACTAATTCGGCGCGTGGATCGCTGGATTCGGTTTCGCAGCCTGCCAGAGGATCGGGCGGGAGGAGCATTTTGGATTTGATGTAAATGAGCGTGGCGGCCATGTAGACGAATTCTGCGGAAACGTTGACGTCGAGCTCTTCGAGTTTGTGGAGGTAGTCCAGGTATTGGGAGGTGATGGTGGAAATCTGGATGTCGTGAATGTTCATCTCGTGCTTCTTGATGAGATCGAGAAGCAGGTCGAGGGGACCTTCGTACATGGGGATATTTATTTTGTAGGGTGAGGCCATTGTTTTTATTCCCCGGCGCTGAAGATTTCTTTTCTTTTGCTGTCCCAGCCGAAGACGGCCTCACGAACGCGGGACGTGGTTCTCTGCGCGAAGTCACGAGCGCGATCGGAGCCGCGATTTAGAATCTGCAAAACCTTCGCAGGCTCTTTTTCAAATTCGAGGCGGCGGGCGCGCACCGGCTCAATCCACCTGATCAAATTGTCGGCCATGGCGCTTTTGCATTCGATGCAGCCGATTCCGGCGGTGCGGCAGCCGTCGGCAGCCCATTCGAGCGTGGGCGGCGGCGAGAACAGTTTATGCCAGTCGTAGACGGGACACACGTTGGGATTGCCGGGGTCGGTGCGGCGTTTGCGGGCAGGATCGGTGACCATGACTTTTGTTTTGGCGCGAATGTCGGCGTCCGATTCGCTGAGGGTGATGGCGTTGCCGTAGCTTTTGGACATTTTGCGGCCATCGAGGCCAGGAATGCGCGGCGTTTGGGTGAGCATTGCCGCGGGCTCGCAGAGTGTTTCCTGGAACCTTACGTACTTACGACCTGCCGGAGCTATGCGTTCGACCCAATTCCGGATTCCGATTTCTAGCGCATGATGCCTCATGAATTCGCGAGTAAGCACTCCGCCGCTAGGGATGGAGGAAATAGCTGACGCTATGTTTTCCTCTTTCCATCGGTCGAGATCGATGAAGAGACCGTAAAAAGTATTGAATCGACGAACGATTTCGCGGCTTAGTTCGACGTGGGAAACTTGGTCTTCTCCGACGGGGACAAAGAGGTCGGTATTTTCTGCGCTGTAGATGACGATGTCGGCAGTTTGGAGGCAGGGGTAGCCGAGGAAGCCGTAGGTGTGCAGGTCTTTGTCTTTAACGTTTTCGAGGGCTTCTTTGTAGGTGGGGACGCGTTCGAGCCAGCCGAGGGGCGTAACCATGGATAAGAGGAGATGAAGCTCGGCGTGTTCGCGCACCAGCGATTGCTGGAAGATGACGGATTTATCGGGATCGAGCCCGGCTGCGAGATAATCGGTGGTGATTTCGATGGTGTTTTGGGCGACGGCGCTGGCGTCGGCGTAGTCGCTGGTTAGGGCGTGCCAGTCGGCGATGAAGTAAAAGCAATCGTATTCGGGGTTGTTTTGCAGGCGGATCCAATTTTCTAGCGCGCCGAAATAATGGCCAATGTGCAGGCGGCCGGTGGGGCGCATGCCGCTGACTACTCGTTTTTTCTTTGGTGTAATGCTGCTATCCACTCAATTTCCTTTTTAGGGCGATGCCGGGATATCGCAATTTACGGGCGGCTCGCACAACATCGCGAATCTATCTAGCTATTCCACGACTATGCGGCGTTCGAACGCTGCAACAGTTCGCGGGCGATGATCATGCGCTGGATTTCGCTGGTGCCTTCGTAAATGGTCAGGACCCGGGCGTCGCGGTACATGCGCTCCACGGGAGTCTCGCGGGAGTAGCCGACGCTCCCGTGGATTTGCACCGCTTTGGCGGCTACGCGATTGGCCATTTCGCTCGAGTAAAGTTTGGCTTTGCTGGCCGCGGTACCAAGACGAGTGGGATGCGCGTCTTTCAGCCACGCGGCCTGGTAGAGCAGAGCGCGGGCGGCTTCGATTTCCATGTGCATGTCGGCGAGCATCCATTGGATGGCCTGGAAGTCAGCAATATTTTTTCCGAAGGCGCGGCGTTGCTTGGCGTACTTCACGGCTTCTTCCAAAGCGCCCTGCGCAAGGCCGACGCTTAGAGCGGCGATACCGATGCGGCCGCCGTCGAGTGCGCTGAGTGCAATCTTCAGCCCCTGACCTTCTTCGCCGAGGCGATTTTCTACTGGCACTTCGCAATCGTTGAGGATGATTTCCACCGAAGGCGAGCAGCGCTGGCCCATTTTTTCTTCGTGACGCCCGGTGCGGACTCCGGGGAAATTGGGTTCGACGAGGAATGCGGTGATCCCCTTCCCGCCGGCCGCGGGGTCGGTTTTTGCAAAGACGATAAATACGCCCGCGACGCTGCCGTTGGTGACCCAGGTTTTTGTACCCTGAAGCTTGTAGATGGCGTCGTTTTGACGGAACGCTCGGGCCTGGATTGCGGCCGCGTCAGAGCCTGCCTGGGCTTCGGTGAGACAAAAGGCACCGAGAATTTCTCCTGTTGCGAGGCGTTGAAGATATTTTTTCTTTTGAGCTTCCGAGCCGAAATTGAGCAGGGGGATCTGGACGGCGGAATTGGTGACGCTCAAGGCAGTGGCCATGGAGGCGTCGATGCGGGCCACTTCTTCCAGCATGAGCACGTAAGAGATGGTGTCGAGGCCGGGCCCGCCCCAAGTTTCGGGGACCATCATACCGCAGCAGCCCAAATCCGCCAGCTCACGGATTTCGTCGGCGGGAAACGTCTGCTGACGGTCGCGCTGAGTGACGGACGGGCGCACTTCGGCTTCCATGAATTGGCGGACAGTATCGCGGATCAGTTTTTGGTGGTCGCTGAGCGAAAAATCCATCGGTTCTGGTGTATACGGATGCTAACACAGGATTGCGGGCTTCCCAATTTGCGGGATTGTCAGCGGCGAAAATGAGGTGAAAGTGCCTAAGGCAATATCGGTTTTGTTCGGGATTCGGATACAGCATCCGCCTGATAGAAGGTTGGGAGCACAGTTTCATAATCGGGCTGAGGATCACACCTCGTTCGCCGCGCTGTAGCGCGGCGGACGTACTTAAACTTCCGCAGTTTACAGAGGAGTTCAGCCATGGCACAGGACAATAAGAAGCAAGACAACAAGGAAGGTGGCAACAAGAAGGGTTCGAACCAGGGCGGCAGTTCGCCAGACCGCCATCCCGGGGGCGGACACGGCGGGAATAACCGCTAGTCAGCACTCCTAGTTTGGGTTGATGGAAGATTCCTGCTTGCCGAGGAGTACCTGACGGTGGGCAGGAATTTTTTTGGGGCTAGGAAGCTTTTTCGCGAGTGGAGATCAGGTAATCGGCGTAGGGGCCCTTGAAGTCTTCGATTTTGCCGTTTTTGAAATGCCAGATGCGGGTGGCGACTTCGTCGAGGACGTCTTCGTCGTGAGTAACGAGCAGAACGGTGCCATCATATTTTTGCAGCGCGATATTCAAGGCGTTGATGGATTCGAGGTCCAAGTGGTTCGTGGGCTCATCTAGGACCAGGAAATTTGGTTTCTGCAGCATCAACCGGCAGAAAATCATGCGCGCGACTTCACCGCCGCTTAGCGCTTTGGTGGGCTTTAACGCGTCTTCCCCACTGAACAACATTTGACCAAGCAGGCCGCGCAATTCTTCCTGTGAGGCTTGGGGATCGAATTGCCACAGCCACTCAATAGCAGTTAAATCGGTGACCACGGAATCGCGGTGGTCCTGAGCGAAATAGCCGACGGTTACTTCGTGGCCCCATTTCACGATGCCGCTGTCGATGGGGAAATCCTTTTCGGCGTCGTCGATAAACTCGCCGGCATTGCGGATCAGCGATCTCAATAGAGTAGTTTTGCCCGTTCCGTTACGGCCGGTCAGAGCGATTTTTTCACCGCGAGTAATGCTGGCGGTGAATGGTTTGATGACTTTCAAGTCGTCGTAGGATTTCACGACACTTTTAATTTCGAGTGGGTGGCGGCCAGAAGCGCGCTTCATGTCAAAGCGAATATAGGGGCGAGCGATGTTGGAACGCGCGAGCACGGTGGTTTGCAGGCGCTCAACTTCTTTTTTGCGAGAGGTGGCTTGCGCGGAGCGGGTGCCAGCTGAGAAACGGGCGATGAAATCGTTTAGTTGCGCGATTTTTTTCTCGCGATTGGCGTTATCCGTTTCGATGCGTGAACGAATCTGTGTCTTGGCGAGGACCATGTCGTCGTAGCCGCCGTTGTACATGATCACGGTTTCGTAGTCGATGTCGGCGGTGTGCGTGCAGACGCTATTCAGGAAGTGGCGATCGTGAGAGATGACGATCAGCACGCCTTCGTATTCGAGCAGGTAATCCTGCAGCCAGTGCACGGAATCGAGGTCCAGGTTATTGGTGGGCTCGTCGAGAAGCAAGGCTGGCGGATTGCCGAATAGGGCTTGCGCCAGGAGCACGCGTACTTTTTGGCCACCTTGCAGTTCGCCCATCTGCCGCTCATGCAGAGTGCTGTCTACACCGAGGCCGTCAAGGAGAATGGCAGCGTCAGCCTCCGCAGTGTAGCCGCCCTCTTCGCCGACGATGCCTTCGAGTTCACCAAGGCGCATGCCATCTGCGTCGGTGAGAGAGTCATGGGGTTTGGCGTAAAGTTTGTCGCGCTCTTCGAGAGCTTGCCAGAGAGGGGCGTTGCCCATGATGACGGTGTCGATAACGCGAAATTGATCAAAGGCGAACTGATCCTGACGGAGGATACCGAGCTTTTTGGGGCGGGTAATGGAGCCTTTGGTCGGCTCGAGTTCGCCGGTAAGGATTTTCATTAATGTGGATTTGCCGGCGCCATTGGGGCCGCTAATCGCATAGCGGCGACCGTCGAGGAAGGAGCACGTGACATCCTCGAAAAGGACCCGCGGGCCGAAGCGCATGGAAACGTTGTCTACGTAGAGCATCTCTAGATAATTATAACGTGTAATGAAGAATTTCGGGTCATCCGGGGAGAAGTGCTTGCGGCGGAATGCGCTGGAAGCTAGACTGCGCGGCGCATGGCCAGTGTAATTGAAGATGCTCGCGAGCGGGTTTCGCCGGAGGTGGTGGCGCCGAAGTTGACGGGGTTTTGGGCGCTGATTGCCACGCAATTTCAGGGGGCCTTCAGCGACAACACTTTGAAATGGCTGGTTAGTTTTCTGGTGCTGGAGACGGCGGCTTCAAAGGAACAGCGGGATTTGTGGTTCGTGCTGATTGTGCCGCTATTGTTCTCAGTTCCCTTCTTGCTGTTTTCCATCCCTGGTGGATTTTTAGCGGACAAGTTCAGTAAACGTAGCGTGACTATTGGAACGGTGGCGGGCCAACTGGTAGTGATGGCGCTGGCCACGTGGGCGTTGGCGCAGGGCCGACTGGGTTGGGCTGGCGTGGCGTTATTTTTGATGAGCACCTTAGGGGCGATTTTTGGGCCTACGAAATATGGGCTGCTGCCAGAATTGTTGCCGGAATCGAAGCTGAGCTGGGGAAACGGCATTATTGAATTTCTGACTTTGCTGGCGGCAATTCTGGCTGCGCTGGCTGGCGGGTACCTCGCGCATGTCTTTCGCGGACGGCAAGTGTGGTCGGGGGTAATTTTCATACTGCTGGCCGTGGTTGGACTGTTGATCAGCCTGGGAATTTCGCGAGTGCCGCCAGCGGACCCTGGACGGAAGTTTGACGGGAACGTGCCGCGAGAATTTTTCTCGGAAGTGCGGCACATGAGTGGGGATCGGCCGTTGCTGACGGCGGTGGTGGCGAATACCTTTTTCTGGTTTCTGGGGTCGCTTTTGTTACTGAATATCGTGCTGTATGGCGCGGATATTCTGCATCTCGACGAGACGCGAAGCAGTTATTTGCTGGCTGGCTTGAGCATGGGCATCGGGCTGGGCAGCCTGGCTGCGGGGTTTGTGTCGGGGAAGAAAATTCAGATGGGTATGGTGCTGCCTGGGCTTGTCGGGATTCTGCTGATGGCTGCGCTACTTTCGTGGCCGGGCATAGGATTCGGTAGCGTGCTTTTGTTCTTGCACCTACTCGGTTTCGCGGGGGGATTTTTTGTCGTGCCTATTAACGCGCTCATCCAGCGACGCCCCGCAGCTACAGAGAAAGGCCGAACGATCGCCGTGGCTAATATGCTGTCGTTCATCGGGGTGGCGCTGCAGCCGGTGGCGCAATTCGTCATGTTGAGGCTGGGGCACCCAAACCCCTCGAAGGTCTTTCTGATCGCAGCTGCCACGTGCGTGGCGATGGGGCTTGTTTTAGTGCGAATGTGGCCTGATTTATGGTGCCAGGCGCTTGACTGGACGAGGCTACATCGAAGGGCTACCCTATAGCTTCGTTTGGCGAGGTTGTTCCGCCCAAACTGGAATGTCGAGGATTTGAACGCATGGCTAGCGTCACCACCCTTCAACCTGAAGTTACCCCCCATCCCCGAGTAGAACGGCGGGACCTTTCTGAGTCCATGGACAAGGTGCGGGCGGAACTGGATAAAGTACGTTCGAATCCCGATCCTGACAACGTTCATGACTTGAGAGTGGCGATGCGCAGATGCCGTTCAGTTGCGGTGGTTTTCGAAGAGGTGGACCCCGATCCAGCCTGGCCGGAGATGCGGAAGACGACGAAAAAACTCTTCCGCGCGTTGGGAGTGATGCGGGACGCGCACGTCATGGAGGATTGGGTCAAGAAATTGGCCCCCGCCAGCGACCCAGTTCGCATACAGATACACAGTTCTTTTCAGACTGAAGAACCAGAACTGCGGAGCGAGATTTTGCGGGTAGCGGGCAAGTTCGATGAAAAGGAGTGGAAAGGAGTAGGGCGGCGGTTGCGGCAACGGGTGCGGGTGCTTCCGGTGAGCGGACTAGCGGCCGAATGCCTGGCGTGGGAGCGATTTGAGGAGATCAAACAGCTGCACGCGCAGGCACTGCGTACGAAGAAGCCCAGGCCCTGGCACGCTTTGCGTATCGGTTTGAAGAAGCTGCGGTACACGGTCGAGAGCCTTCTGCCGGAGCATCATGCGGCGTGGAGTGAGAATTTAAAAAGGCTGCAGGACTTATTGGGCGACATTCACGATCTGGATGTGTTGGCGGAGAAAGTGAAGGCAGAAGGCGCCGTGGACGGGACGGCGCGAAAATCGTGGAAACAGATTGTGCAGCGTGAGCGCGGGAAACGGGTGCTGACCTATCGGCAACTGACCCTGGGGAAAACCAGCATCTGGAACAAGTGGCGGCATGCACTGCCGCACGGAGAGCGACTGGAGGCTGCGTCGTTAGCGCGTTTGCGAGCAACGGCGCGGGCGGCACAACCGAGTCCCCGGAATGCGGCGCATGTGGCACGGATCTCGATACGGATTTTTGAATTGTTGCGGCGAACGAAAGCTATACCGGTATTAGGCGAACCCAATATGCAAGGGAATTTGCGGGCGGCGGCGCTGCTGCACGCCGTGGGACGGGATCAGAAGCACCCGCGAACGGCTGCAAGGAAGTTTCTATTAGGGTTGAAAGTACCGCCGCGTTGGACGCGCGATGATTGGGAACTGGTGGCTTGGGCAGTGCGCTTTCATCGCGGGGCTGAACCAACGATGAATGACGGCAAATTTGCGAAGCTAAGCGCATCGCAACAAGAAAATATTCGCGTGTTGGCAGGAGTAATTCGACTTGGGCGAGTATTGCACAAGTCGGGAGTGGATTCGCCGACGGGATTCAAGATTGAGAATTCCGCGGATGCGATCACGCTGCTGATTCCGAAACTTGACGACAATCTGGAAATTGCCGCGCGCCTTGCGGCGGGTAAACATTTGTTAGAGACGGTGCTCGGTAAGCCGCTGGTCATTCGCGCCACGGAGAAAACAAATAAGGTGCTGGCGTTACCTGAGAGCGCGCCGCGGGGAGTTTTGTATGCGGTGGCTGGAGCTTCAGATTAGGAGTTAGATTTAGCAGCAACTTTTACCAAACATTTTGGATTTCGCGATAGAGCGAAGAGCGCGGTTCCTCGCTGGCCCTTGGAATAAACATCAGTCCGGGTCGTAGGCAGACAATTCAGAAATAAATTTAATCTGCGGAAAATTATTTTGCGGCGCGGCGCAGGAGCCGGGGTGTGGCCAGCCAGAGGAATTCGGCGCTGGGCGGGGAGACCCGCTTTAACTTCAAGGCAGCAACGCCAGCTTTCTTGAGCGCAGTGATGGGGTGTTTGCTGGCGAAGGCGGCGGCGATGAGCTCATCGAGGTGTGGAGCATGACCGAAGACGAACACCGAGGAAGCTTGCTTATCCTTGGCTAATTCGCGGAAGAGCGCAGAGGATTCCGCTCCGGGTAAGAGCAAATCGGTGCACCGTATTTTTTGTTTTGAGTATTTCAGGGCGTTGGCAAAAATCTCGGCGGTTTGCAGGGCGCGGACATAGGGACTGGAAAGCAACAGGTCCGGAGTGATCCCGAGCGCAGCAATGGCTTTGGCCACCTGCTTGGTTTTGTCCACGCCTTCTTCCGTCAAGTAACGCTCGGGATCGGGCGGACACTTGGGGTCTTCACGGTCGATCGCGATGCCGTGGCGGACGATGTATAGATCCATCGAGTAGCTCCGTTTAAATTTTTATTTAACCTCATTCGCGCCGAATTTTTGCCGTCGATGTTTTCCTGGAGCGCTTATCAAGCAACCATAACGCGTGCAATTCATGGCGCGCCCAACTCATGATGCAGGACTCATGGTACGGATTGGCGGAAGTACAGGCGTACGTGGAATTCCTTTTCGAAGAGATCGGCGCTGCGGTTGGCGTCGCGCAAATCCTCGGCGGCATCTCCACGGGCTTTTACCTGCAAGCCCACGGAGCCGCGCTGGAAGGACGCTTGAATACCGGTGACACGCTGGCGGTGGGAGTGATCCAGGCCTTCGGCGATGCGCAGAATGGAGGCCAGGCGGCGAGTCGTGCGTTTGTCGAGGTTTGATAGCGAAGCATAGGCGATGTGATGGCTGGCGGGCTCCGATTTGCGGTTGTGATAGCGCACGATGGAGGCGACGACCGCGCGATCACGGCCGGCGAGACCGGGAATGTCGCCGTTCAGCGCCAAATATTCGCCGTGCTTGTGGTGGCCGTGATGACTGATGGTGTGGCCGATGTCATGTAAGAGGGCGCCGGCTTCCAGTAGCACGCGATACTGAGCGGGAAGATGATGTACGGGTTGCAGACGGTCGAAAAGAAGAATGCTGAGTTCCCGGACATGCTCGGCGTGCGCTTGATCGCGGTCCAAACGGCGCGCGAAGGCCCTGGTGCTGGCGATGACCTGGCGGGCCGCAGCGTTGTAGCGATGCGGTTCCTTTCGTGAGAAGGCGTCGTGGGCAAT